>NZ_JANMBF010000006.1:0-9950 GCF_031360265.1 Phenylobacterium sp. | reverse complement strand
TCGTCGTCGCGGTCCTTGCCCAGGCGGTCGATTTCCGCCCGTTCGATGGCCAGGGCGCGTTCGTCCTTGTCGACGCCGTGCCGGTTGAACACGCGGACCTCGACGATCGTCCCGGCCACGCCCGGCGGCAGGCGCAGCGAGGTGTCGCGGACGTCGGACGCCTTTTCGCCGAAGATGGCGCGCAGCAGCTTTTCTTCCGGGGTCATCGGGCTTTCGCCCTTGGGGGTGACCTTGCCGACCAGAATGTCGCCCGGCAGGACCTCGGCGCCGATCGCCACGATGCCGGCCTCGTCGAGGTTGCGCAGCGCCTCCTCACCGACGTTGGGGATATCGCGGGTGATCTCTTCCGGACCCAGCTTGGTGTCGCGGGCCATGACCTCGAACTCCTCGAGGTGGATCGAGGTGAAGATGTCGTCGCGCACGATGCGCTCGGAGATCAGGATCGAGTCTTCGAAGTTGTAGCCATTCCAGGGCATGAAGGCGACGAGGGTGTTACGCCCCAGCGCCAGTTCGCCCAGGTCGGTGGACGGGCCATCGGCGACCACGTCGCCGGCGGCGATCCGGTCGCCGACACGCACCAGGGGACGCTGGTTGATGCAGGTCGAGGTGTTGGACCGTTGGAACTTCTGCAGGCGGTAGATATCGACCCCGGGCTTGGTGGGGTCGGTCTCTTCCGTCGCGCGGACCACGATGCGGGTGCCGTCGATCTGTTCGACAATGCCCGGACGGCGGGCCACGACGACCGCGCCGGAATCCACGGCGACGATGGATTCCATGCCGGTGCCGACCAGCGGCGCGTCCGTCTGGATCAGCGGCACGGCCTGCTTTTGCATGTTCGAGCCCATCAGGGCGCGGTTGGCGTCATCGTTTTCCAGGAACGGGATCAGCGACGCGGCGACGGACACCACCTGCTTGGGCGAGACGTCCATCAGATCGACGTCGCCCTTGGGCAGGAGGCCCGGCTCGCCGTTCACCCGGCCGGGGACCAGATCGTCGACGATGTAGCCGTCCTTCAGGGTGATGTTGGCCTGAGCGATGACGTGCTTGGCCTCTTCCATGGCCGACATATAGACCACCTCGTCGGTGGTCCGGCCGTCCTTGATCCGCCGGTAGGGGCTCTCGATGAAGCCATACTTGTTGACCACCGCATGGGTCGCGAGCGAGTTGATCAGGCCGATGTTCGGGCCTTCCGGGGTCTCGATGGGGCAGATCCGCCCATAGTGCGTCGGGTGCACGTCGCGGACTTCGAAGCCCGCCCGCTCGCGGGTCAGACCGCCCGGGCCCAGGGCCGAGAGGCGGCGCTTGTGGGTGATTTCCGACAGCGGGTTGGTCTGGTCCATGAACTGCGACAGCTGCGAGGAGCCGAAGAATTCGCGCACGGCGGCGGCCGCCGGCTTGGCGTTGATCAGGTCGTGCGGCATGACCGTGTCGATATCGACCGAGCTCATCCGCTCCTTGATCGCGCGCTCCATGCGCAGCAGGCCGACCCGGTACTGGTTTTCCAGGAGCTCGCCGACCGAGCGCACCCGGCGGTTGCCGAGGTTGTCGATGTCGTCGATCTCGCCGCGGCCGTCGCGCAGGCCGACCAGGGTCTTCAGCACCGCCAGCACGTCGTCCTTGCGGACCACGCGCACGTCGTCGGGGCAGTCAAGCTCGAGCCGCATGTTCATCTTGACGCGGCCGACCGAGGACAGGTCGTAGCGTTCGCT
The DNA here is from genome assembly GCF_031360265.1 of Phenylobacterium sp. Classification (GTDB taxonomy): domain Bacteria; phylum Pseudomonadota; class Alphaproteobacteria; order Caulobacterales; family Caulobacteraceae; genus Phenylobacterium. The sequence goes on along the minus strand of NZ_JANMBF010000006.1, from coordinate 8,241 downwards.
GTCGAAGAACAGCGACTTGAACATCGCCTCGGCGGCTTCCACCGTCGGCGGCTCGCCCGGGCGCATGACGCGATAGATGTCGAACAGCGCGTCCTCGCGGGCGGTGTTCTTGTCAACGCGCAGGGTATTGCGGACATAGGCGCCGACGGTGACGTCGTCGATGTCCAGCACTTCCAGGGTCTTGAAGCCCTGCTCTTCCAGCGCCGCCAGCAGCTCGGGGTTCAGTTCGTCGCCAGCCTCGGCATAGATTTCGCCGGTCTCGAAGTTGACGAGGTCCTTGGCCAGGTACTTGCCGGTGAGCGCCTCGGGCGCCAGCAGCAGGGTCTTCAGGCCGGCGTCGGCGAACTTCTTGGCGTTGCGGGCCGAGACCTTGGTGCCGGCGGGCGCGATCTCTTCGCCGGTCTCGGCGTCGATCAGCGCGAATTCCGGCTTCACGCCGCGCCAGCGGTCGGGCTGATAGGCGGTGGCCCAGCCGCCGGCCTTGCCCTTCTTCTCTTCCCGCTTGGCGTAGGACAGGGTGTTGTAGAAGGTCGAGAGGATCTCCTCGCCATCCATGCCCAGCGCCATCAGGAAGGTGGTGGCCGGGAGTTTGCGGCGACGGTCGATGCGGACGAAGACGATGTCCTTGGCGTCGAACTCGAAGTCGAGCCACGAACCGCGATAGGGGATCACGCGCGCAGCGAACAGTAGCTTGCCCGAGGCGTGGGTCTTGCCCTTGTCGTGGTCGAAGAACACGCCCGGCGAGCGGTGCATCTGGGAGACGATGACCCGCTGGGTGCCGTTGACGATGAAGGTGCCCTTCTCCGTCATCAGCGGGATGTCGCCCATATAGACATCCTGCTCCTTGATGTCCTTCACCGAGCGCGCGCCGGTTTCCTCGTCGGTCTCGAACACGATCAGGCGCAGCTTCACCTTCAGCGGCGCGGCGTAGGTCATGTCGCGCTGGACGCATTCCTCGACGTCGTACTTGGGCTCCTCGAACTCGTAGGAGACGTATTCGAGCACGGCGCGCTCGTTGAAATCCTTGATCGGGAAGACCGACCGGAACACCGCCTCGATGCCCTCTTCCTTGCGATCGGCCGAGCGGGTCTCGCGCTGCAGGAACTGTTCGTAGGAGGAGCGCTGAACCTCGATCAGGTTCGGCATCTGCACGGCCTCGGGGATACGGCCGAACGACTTGCGGATCCGCTTCTTGCCGGTGAAGGATTGCGCCATGTTTTTCCCTTGAGGACGCGCGGGAACAGACTCCCGGCGTCGGTCTTATGGTCCGTACGTCCACCCTCAACCTTCCCTTGCGGGAACGCCGGACGCTCGAAGGCTCCCCGTTTCGTCGGGAGCGCCCCTTCGCATGGTCGCAGGGCGACGGACCATGCCTCGGGACATTTGACGCACGAAATCCGGCTCACGAGAGCGCACGCGTGCGCGTCACGGGAATCGGAGGTTTTCGCGAAGGAGCTCAGATAGGACGTTTCCCGCACGGGGGGAACCCCCCTGCCCCAAGAAAAATGTGACGGCGCCGGACTTTCGCCCAGCGCCGTCCCGGCCGGCCCCGGCGTCTAGGCCCCGGCGTCTAGGCCTCGGCGGGAGTCTCGGCGGACCGGCCCAGGGTGAGGTAGGGTCGGCGCGCCACCTCGGCGAAACGGGCATGGTACTGCGGGTGTTCGGTGCCCAGCCAACGATCCCACCAGGTGAACCAGGGGGCGAAGTTGTAGCCGGCCTGGGCGTGGTGCAGGTCGTGGTGGGTGGTGGTGGTCAGCCAGTCGAGCCAGGGTCGCCCGTCGGGCCGCGCCGGGGTCAGCTCATAGCCGGCGTGCAGGATGGTGTTGCGGAAGATCTGGTGAAACATGAAGATGTCGATCACGCCCCACGGGGTCGGAAAGATCGCCGGCCAGATCGCCACGAAGGCGACCATCAGCAAGGCCTCGCCCAAATCGAAACTGTAGGCGGTGAACGGCGAGGGGTTGTTGCTGCGATGGTGGCGCCGGTGGAATGTGCGGAACCAGCGCGGCCGGTGCATCCAGCGATGGGTCCAATAGATCCAGGCGTCCTGGGCGACGATCATCACGGCTAGGCTGATCAGGAACCACGTCAGGCCCCAGTGCTGGGCCAGCTTCGCCATCGGAAACAGCCCCGCGCGCTCGGCCAGGTCGATGCCGATGCCGACGGTGGAAAAGACCGCGATCGAGCGCAGCGAGAACAGGAGCTCGACAATCAGCTGGCGCGCGGGCGGCGTTTCTTCGCGAATCTTGCGCGGGCGCAGGACGCGGGCCAGGGCGATCCAGAGCGTCAACCAGACGGCCACGGCGAAAATCGCATAGCGCTGTCCGTCGTGCGCCAGTCCGCGCACCCACATCTGGCCGATGTCGTCGAGGCTGGTGTGCATCAGAGGTCTCCGTGCGTCTGTTGCGCGAAGGAGGCCGGATCGAGCCGCGCAGGTCTCGCCAGCGGCGAAAAACCCTCGCCGGTTTTGAAATCAGACAGACTGTTCGAGACTCGGCGAGGTCTCGCCCAGCGCCTGGCGACGCCATTCCGTCGGCGTCGCCCCCGTGGCCGCGCGGAAAGCGCGGTTGAAGGGTCCGAGCGAGCCGTAGCCGAGGTCGAAGGCGATGGCCGCCACGGTGGTCCGCGCCTCGGCGGGATCGGCCAGCCGGCGCCGGGCGGCGGCGATCCGCGAGGCGTTCAGGAAGTCGGCGAAATTGCGGTGACCCAGCCGGTTGTTGATCAGCCGTCGCAGGCGATGCTCGGGAACGCTCAGCTCCCCGGCGAGCGTGCCGATCGACAGCCCTTCGCGTCGCCAGCCCTCGGCGGCCAGGAAGGTGTCGAGCCTGCCGACCAGCAGGCGGTCGGCGGCCTCGGCGCGGGGATCGGCGGCGGGGTCGCGACGCCGTTGAGCGCCGAACACTTCGGGCCTGGCCTGCAGGAACAGCACCGCGCCAGCGAGGATGAGCGCAGCCAGCATGGCCCCGCCGTAGGGCCTTCCGATCATGAAGGGACGCCAAGGGCCAGCAGGGTCAAGCCGCGAGAGGAAGGAGATCGTCACCTGGCCAACGACAAACGCGGCCACTAGCCCGAACAGCAAGCCCCGCAGGCGGCGGCGTCCCTCGAGCAAGTCTCCACGCCAGCTCCGCACAATCATGTAGCCGGCGTGCACGGCGAACAGACCCGACGCGAGATTGAACGCAGTCCACAGAGGGCCAGAAGCCGCCTGAGGCGCGATCCCCATCGCCAGACCAAGGGCGAGAAGTCCAGCGGCCGGCAAAAGGGTCAGGGGCGTCACCGGCCGGTCCTCGAACAGGGTGGCGGTGAAAAGCCAGAAGATACCCCCGACGGGATAGGCGGTGGCGGCCACGATACTGAGGTGACCGAAAGCGGCCCCAAGCGCCCAGGACTCGGTGACCAGCCAGGCGATGGTGCTGACCCCCAGGAGGACTGTGGCGACCCGCGCGCGCATGCTGACGCGGCTACGCCAGACGCCCATCGAGGTCACCGCCATGGCGCCGGCGGCTATGCCGCGCACGAAGGGGTCCAGGACGGCTATGGAGTCGCTCACGGCTGGACGGTAGCATGGGGCGGCGCGATCAGAAGGGGGTCCTTCCTCATCGGCGCGGGAGCGGCCAAGCCGGCAGCGACATGACGCCGATCCTTGATCGCAGAACCGTCTGGGGCGGGCTCACCGCCCTCCTCCTTCCCGCGGCCCGGGCGCGCGCCGCGACTGACCCGCTGGCCCGGGTCCTCGCGCCGGCGTCAGGCCCGCCGATGGCCTGCGCCGGGATCATCGCCAGGCGCGGCGATGGATCGGCGGCGATCCGGGCCGCGGCCGGGGTGGCGCTGGGGCCGGCGGGGGAGCGCGCCTTCACCCTCGACCAGCCGTTCCGCGTGGCCTCCATCTCCAAGATGGTGGCGGCTTCGGTCTTCCTGCCCCTGGCGATGCGCACCGGGCTCGACCTCGACGCCGACGCCTCGGACCTGCTGGGGTTCCGCCTGCGCCATCCCGCCCATCCCGATGTCGCGATCACGCCGCGCATGCTGCTCAGCCACACCAGCGGCCTGCGCAACGGCCCCTCCTACCCCGTGCCGCTCGGCCGCGCGCTGTCAGAGGCCTTCGTGGTCGGCGGGCGACACTACGACGCCGGCGGCTGGTTCGGGCCGCTGGAGCACCGGCCCGGCGTCTGGTTCGCCTATGCCGACGTGAATTTCGCCCTGGTGGCCCAGATGCTGGAACGGCGCGCCTGCCAGCGCTTCGACATGGTCATGCGCGAGGCGCTGTTCCGGCCCATGGGACTGGACATCGGCTACAACTGGAGCGGGGTGTCGCAAGGCCGCCGCGCCCACGCCGCCGCCGGTCTGCGCCTGGAGAATGGACGCTGGAGCCCGCAGGTGGACGCCCAGGTGGTCCCCGCCCCGCGCGTCGCCTTCAGCCGCGCGCCGGAAAGCCCCCGTCTGGAGGCCCCGATCCTTGAGGCTGGGGACTATCGGCTGGGCGACAACGGCATGGCCTTCTCGCCGCAGGGCGGGCTGCGGCTGAGTGTCACCGACATGGACCGGCTGGCGAGGATGTATGCCGCCGGCGGACGCTGGAACGGCCGCCAGATCCTGCCGCGGGCGGCGCTGGAGGCCATGCAAGCCCGCGCCTGGACCCTCGATCCCGCCCGACCCAACGGCGAGGAAGATGGGGTCTTCCAGAGCTATGGGCTGGGCTGCGAGACCCCGGTGGGCCGGTCGGGGCCCAAGGGCGACGCCTACTTCGGAGCCGATACCGACGACTGGCGCGGCCATTTCGGCGACGCCTACGGCTGGATCACGGCGATGTTCTGGAACCGCCGCGACGGCCGAACCCTGGTCTATGCGTTGAACGGCATGCCGGAGACCGGCCGCCCGCCGGCGCGCGGGTCATGCCTGACCGCGCCGGAGGAGGCGCTGATCGCGCTGGCCCTTCGCGCATGGCAAAAGGGCCGGGATCGCTCCCGGCCCTTCGCCGTAGATGGATCCCGGATGACGGCGGGCGCCGTCTCCGGGATGACTTCAGGCTTGGCCTGAACTCACTTGATGGTGACGGACGCGCCGGCTTCGGTCAGCTTCTTGGCGACGTCTTCGGCTTCCTGCTTGGAGACGTTTTCCTTGACGTTCTGCGGGGCGCCTTCGACCAGGTCCTTGGCTTCCTTCAGGCCGAGGTCCGGGCGGATCGAGCGGACTTCCTTGATCACGTTGATCTTCTTGTCGCCACCGGCGGTGAGGATCACGGTGAACTCGGTCTGCTCTTCGGCGGCTTCGGCAGGCGCGGCGGCAGCGCCACCGGCTGCGGCCACGGCGACCGGCGCGGCGGCCGAGACGCCCCACTTTTCTTCCAGCAGCTTGGACAGATCAGCGGCTTCCAGGACGGTCAGGGTCGAGAGTTCGTCGACCAGCTTTTCGAGTTTCGACATGGGATGATTTCCTTTGAGGTTCGTGTGTGCGTTTTGCGAATTTGACGATCAGGCGGCGTCTTTGGCGGCGTAGGCGCCGACAACACGCGCGAGCTGGCCCGCCGGGGCCTGCAGGATGCCGGCGATCTTGGTCGCGGGCGCCTGGAGGAGGCCGATGAGCTTGGCGCGGAGCTGGTCGAGCGAGGGCAGCCGCGCGAGCGCGGTCACCGAGGCCAGGTCCAGCACCTCTTGACCCATGAGGCCGCCGACAACGGAAAACTTCTCGTTGTCCTTGGCATACTGGGTCGCGACCTTGGCGGCGGAGACGGGGTCTGGCGCGTAGGCGATGGCGACGGGACCCTTGAAGAGGGCGTCGCCCGCTTCGCCGACCGAGCCCGCCAGGGCCTTATGCACCAGGGTGTTCTTCACCACCTTCAGCTGGGCGCCTTCGGAACGAAGTCTGCCCCGCAGATCGGTCATTTCCGCAACGGTCAGACCCATATAGTGGGTCACGACCACGGTGCCGGCCCCGTCGAACACGCCTTTCAGCGTCTCGATGGCGTCCTGCTTTTGAGCGCGGTCCATTGCGGTCTCCATAGGTTAGGCTTCAACGCACGCGAATGCGCACGCCGGCTAGTCACCTGTCCGAAAGGAAAGCCGCAGGCCCAGCGCCCATCCAGGCGGATGGCCGGCGAAACCTCTTCTTCCCGTCTCCCTGCGGCTGAAGGCGGGCCCGCCTTCACGTTCCGGCCCTGGGTGACCCCCGGGGCTACGCAGTTCTTGGACAGGATGGGGCGCGGTCGACTGCGCCCCGTCCATCGCAGCCCGAAGGCAAACGAAAACTCTAAGAGCGGCGGGCTTTACAGGAAGGCGGGGAGAAACTCAACCGCGCACTCAGGCGACCGACCGGGCTTCGGCGACCGACCGGCCTTAGGCGACCGAAATGTCCGTCTGGCTGAACTCGTCCCCCTTGAACAGCAGGGCAGGCCGCGGGTCCTGGCGCAGGCGTAGGCGAAGCAATCGCCCATGTTCAGCCGCGCGGGATGGCGTCCCTTGCCATAGCGTTCGAAGGCGTCGAGGGCGGCATGGCACTCGGCTTCGCCGATCGTCATGATAGAAATGCCGCTGCGGTCGAGGAACGCGGTCACGATGCTTCTGGCGCGACCCACCGGAACGCTCCGGATGCGTGTGATCGCCGTAACCGCTTCATAGATGGCGAGAGCCGACGTCACGCGGCTGTACGATTTCTCAAAACGCGTCACCAGATCGACCGCCTCATCTTCTCTTGCAAGGATCGCCACGATCGCCGGGGCATCCACGAACATCAGACGTCCTCTTCCCCGGACAACCAGTCGAAAAAGGCCTTGTCCGCTTTGAGGCCCGTGGATGGCCGGGACGCGATCTCGTCCTGCAAGTCGCGGAGTCTTTCCAGCAAGCCGGGCGACGAAGCCTCGCGCTTCAACTCTTCACCGACCGTCTGCTTGACCGCCTCGGTGAGACCGATCCCCTTACGCCGCGCGAGTTCACGCACCAGGGTGTTGGTTTCGGGGTCGCGAACGTGGAACGGCATCGGAGCCTCCGGCTATCCGGATAGATGGCATCGGCTTGCCGGATAGCCAAGGCGGGGTTCACGGACGCCTGTTTGCTCGCCCCGCCGCAAACCCCGTGATTGCCGGAGCGTCAAGGGGTCTAGCCTGCGCCCAGGCCGCCACGGGAGATCGCCGGATGCAGATTCGCTGGAACGAGGCCGAACTGGCGTTTCGCGACGAGGTGCGGGCGTTTCTCGACGCCGAGTTGACGCCGCAGATGCGGCGCGACACACGGCGAATGACCAGCGTCTACGCCCCGCATGAGCTCTCCATGGCCTGGCAGGCGATCCTGCACGCCCGCGGCTGGGCGGCGCCGGCCTGGCCGGTGGAGCACGGCGGCTGTGGCTGGACCGCGGCCCAGCGCTACATCTTCGCCAGCGAACTGGCCGCCGCCGGCGCGCCACCGCTCTCGCCCATGGGCCTGGGCATGTGCGGCCCGGTGCTGATCGGCCACGGGTCGCCGGCGCAGAAGGCGCATTTTCTGCCGCGCATGTTGTCGGGCGAACATGTCTGGTGCCAGGGCTATTCGGAGCCCGGCTCCGGGTCGGACCTGGCCTCGCTGCAGATGAGCGCGGTGGCGGCCGGCGAGGACTTCATCTGCAACGGCCACAAGCTGTGGACGACCCACGCCAACGTCGCCAACTGGATCTTCTGTCTGGTGCGCACCAGCCACGAGGCGATCCGCCAGCAGGGGATCACCTTCCTGCTGATCGACATGGCCACGCCGGGGATCGAGGTGCGCCCGATCATCATGCTGTCGGGCGAGCACATCCAGAACGACGTCTTCTTCACCGACGTGCGCGTGCCGAAAGCCAACGTCGTGGGGCAGATCGGCGAGGGGTGGACGGTGGCGAAGTACCTGATGGAGTTCGAGCGCGGCGGCGGCATCTCCACTCCGGGGCTGACGGCGCGCCTGGGCCGCATCCGGGCGCTGGCGGCGGATGAGGCCGACGGCCAGGGGAGACATCTGAGCGATGTGTCGGGGTTCATGTCGCGGCTCAACGCGCTGGCCATCGAGATCGAGGCGCTGGAGGCTGCGGAGCTGCAGATCCTGGCCAGCCTGAGCCAGGGCGACGCGCCGGGCGCGAGGTCCTCGATGATGAAGACCGTCGGCACCGAACTCAGCCAGCGGCTGACCGAACTGGCGCTGGAGGCGTCCGGCGCTTATGGCGCGGCGTTCCAGCCGCACGCCACCCTGCCCGGGGGACCGGTCCCCGGCCCCCGGCCGCCGGCCGACCAGGGCCACGTCG
>NZ_JANMBF010000176.1:0-23466 GCF_031360265.1 Phenylobacterium sp. | reverse complement strand
CAACTGGGACGACGCGCACTGAAGCCAAGGCCGGAGCCGGGCCGGACCGCCCGCCTTGCCGCATCCGTCGTTAACGGCATAGGTTGATCCCTTGCGCCCCGACCTGCGGCGCGTGCGGGGCATGCGTGGCCGACCTGTTCGTGAGCTACAAGTCCGAGGATCGCCCGTCGGTCAGGCCGCTGGTCGGGGCCCTGACGGCGGACGGGCTGACGGTCTGGTGGGATGCGCAGATCGAGGCCGGCGCCGAGTGGCGCCACGCGATCCAGACCGAGCTGGATCTGGCCAAGTGCGTGCTGGTGGCGTGGACCCGGCGCAGCGTCGGGCCGGAGGGGCGCTTCGTGCGCGACGAGGCGACGCGCGCGTTGCGACGGGGCGTCTATCTGCCGGTGCTGATCGAGAAGGTCGAACCGCCGCTGGGCTTCGGCGAAATGCAGGCGTTGTCGCTTGTCGGGTGGAAGGGCGACAGGGCCGACCCGCGCTACCAGGCGGTGCTGGCGGCGGCGCGCGCCCTGGTGTCAGGCGCCGCGCGGCCGGCGGGCGCCGGGCACGTGGCGGCGGCGCCCGCTGTCGGGCGGCGCGCGATGATCGGCGGCGGGGTAGCGCTGGGGGTTGTGGCCCTTGGGGGGACCGGCTGGTGGCTGAGGGGGCGCGGCGGGGCGCGGACCGACAGCATCGCGGTGTTGCCGTTCGCCAATCTGTCCGGCGATCCGGCCAGGGCCTATTTCTCGGACGGGATCGCCGAAGAACTGCGCAGCGCGCTGGCGAGGATCGCGGGGCTGAAGGTCGCGGCGCGCACGTCGTCGGAGAAGGTGCGCGACGACGACGTCAAGGAGGCCGCGAGCAAACTCAACGTGGCGCATGTGCTGACCGGTAGCGTGCGCAAGGGCGATGGCATGATCCGGGTGGCGGCGCAGCTGGTGGATGGCCGCGACGGGCTGGAGACATGGTCGCAGAGCTATGACCGTTCGGAGGGCGATGCGATCAAGTTGCAGACGGGGATCGCCGAAAGCGTCGCCAATGCGCTCAGCCTGACGCTCGGGACAGCCAAGGCGATGCTGGGCGGGACGACGAACCCGGCGGCCTATGACGCCTATCTGCGGGGTGTCGCGATCCAGACGATCAGCGCGGCCGCGTTCCGCGCAAGGCTCGCCGCGTTCGACGCCGCGATCGCCGCCGACCCGAACTTTGCGGCCGCGCATGCGAACCGGGCTTTCTGGATCGGCATTATTGCGGGAGAATCCTCCCCTGAAGAGTCCGCGGCTCTGCTGGCGGGCGGCAAGGCGGCCTCGGCGCGCGCCATCGCGCTCGCGCCGACGCTGCCGCTCGGCCACGTCGCGCTCGGCAGGGTTCAACAAACGGGCCTCGACCTTCGCGGCGCCGACGCGTCGTATCGCAAGGCGCTGGCCCTGCCGGGCGTGAGCGCTCGCGATCTCAGCACCATCGCGGGGTTCGAAAGCTATCTGGGCCGCGGCGCCGAGGCGCTGGCGCTTGCCGACCGCGCGATCAACCTCGACCCGCTGAACCCGTCCCCGGTGCGGCGGCGGATCGACGTCTTGTATCGAAACAGACAGTATCGCGAGGCGCTGGCCACGACGGCCGTGTACGACCGCGCAAACCCGGATACCCCATCCCATCCCTACCTTACGGCGATGGCGCTGATCTTCAGCGGCGACCCCAAGGCTGCGCTTCCTGTCGCGGCTCGAAGCGAAGAGACCTGGGTGCGCTACACTTGCGAGGCGATCGCCTATGCGAAGCTGGGGGACCAGGCCGGATCCGACCAGGCGCTGGCCGCGCTGAAGGCGATCGACGGCGGATCGACTTACCAGTTGGCGGAAGTCTATGCTGTGCGCGGCGCGCCGGAGCTGGCGTTCGCGCAACTGGCCCGCGCCCTCGCGGTGCGCGACCCCGGGCTGATCGAGCTCAAAACCGACCCCGCGGTCGATTCGCTGCGCGCCGACCCGCGCTTCGCGGCGATCGTGGCAAAGCTAGGGTTCCCCCCCGTCTGAGGGCGCGGTCTCCAGGGAAATGGGCCATTCCGACCGACTCCGACTCCCCAGGGGAACACCGCCGGTAGCCAGGCCGTTGCGGTGGGACGATTTCAGATTTCTGAACGTCAGACACCAACGGAGACGACCCATGCGAACCTTTGCGAAGACCTTGCTGTGTGGCCTCAGCGCCTTCACGCTCTTGGCGGCGGGCGGCGCGGCTTTCGCGCAATCCGCCACCCCCATGAAGGAGGGCGCCATGAAGGAGGGCGCCATGAGCCATGGCGCCATGACCCGCACGCACATGAAGGTGTCCAAGTCCCAGATGCGGACGATGAAGAGGTGTATGGCGATGGGCCACGAAAAGATGATGGCCAACGCCAAGTGCGAGGCCATGGCGGACAAGCACCCCGACATGATGACGTCAGATGGCATGATGAAGTCAGGCGGCATGATGAAGAAGTAGCGGCATTTCGGCAGGCGCCGGGTCCGCGCCTGCCACCGTCGCGCCGGCCCAGTCGTCTTTCTCCCGGCGCAGCCGAGCGCGAAAGACGCTCGGCCTGCGGCCTAACCCCGTCGCAGCCGCTTCCAGCCCAGCCGCAGCAGGGCGGCAAGCGAGACCGCCGCCCAGGCGCCCTCCATGGCCGTGGCCGACAGGTTGAAGCTGGCGGTGAGCAAGGACACCAGGATCAGGCCGGCCCCGACGAAATTGACGCCGAGCGACAGGGCCCGTTTGGGATCCAGCCGGCCCAGGGCGGCGCCGGCGTAGGCGATCAGGATGATCAGGACGCCGACGAGCCCGCCGGCGTCCTGCCAGCTCATCAGAACTTGCGTTCCTGATAGAAGATTTCACCGACCGAATATTTGGCGTTCAGCGAGCTGTCATCGGGCTTGGTGGCCGTGGTGAAGTTGATCGCCGTCGATGAGGCGGCGTCGAGGTGTTCCCAAGACTTCTGCACACGCTTCACACCGTCGGCATTCACCGAGACGTAGTTGGCCTGCAAGATCAGTTCCGGCTGATGGAGGAACGACCAGATGTTGACCGCGCTGACGATCGGCTTGTCCTGGTTCAGCGAGTAGTGAACCTCGCCGCGGCAGACATCCTTGTTGGAGCCGGGCGCGACGATCGTGATGGACGTGTTCTTGTCGGCGGGGTCGAGGGGCATGACCCAGGTGCCGTCGCGGCGGCGGGCGGTGTCACGGGCGTCGCCGGGGTGATCGTTGGGCTCGCGGTCGGGGGGGACGCGTTCGCGGCGGGCGTCGTCGGGGCTGACGCGGCCGCGGTTGCGGCGGGGGCGGCCTGAGCGGGCGCCGCGGGAGCTGGGACAGTCGGGGCGGGCTGGGTTGGGGCGGGCTGGGTTGCGGCGGGCTGGGTTGCGGCGGGCGGAGAGGCCGGCGCCTGGGCATAGGCCGCTGAGGCCATGGCCCCGGCGAGGATCAGCGTGGCGGCGACGGTACGCATGGAGAGTTCCCCTGACGGTAACGAATCATAAAACGGGACCAAGGCGGCGGAGGCAAGGCCCTAAGACGGCGGAATTGCCGCCGTAGGGTCAGCTGACCTCGACCGCATGCTCGGCCAGCACCGTGAAACCTTCGGGGGTCACGTCGGCGAAGCCCCCGCGCACCTCGAAAACCGTCACCTTGCCGTCGTTGTGCACTCGCACGGGACCCTCCCTCAGCGCGCTCATGAACGGCGCATGGCCGGCCAGCACCCCGAAGTCGCCCTCGGAGCCCGGGGCGTCGACCTGATCGACCAGGCCGGCGAACAGCTCGCGTTCCGGCGAGACCAGGGAGAAATGCAGCTTGTCGGCCATGGCGCCTAGGCTTCCGCCGCCAGTTGCTCGGCCTTGCGGACCGCGTCGTCGATGGTTCCGACGTTGTAGAAGGCGGCTTCCGGCAGGTGGTCGTATTCGCCGTCGACCACCGCCTTGAACGAGCGGATGGTGTCTTCCAGGCTGACGAAGATGCCCGGCATGTTGGTGAACTGCTCGGCCACGTGGAACGGCTGGGACAGGAACTTGGAGATCTTCCGGGCGCGCGCGACCGTCAGTTTGTCCTCTTCCGACAGCTCGTCCATGCCCAGGATGGCGATGATGTCCTTCAGCGCCTTGTAGGCCTGCAGGGTCTCCTGGACGCGGCGGGCGACGCCATAGTGCTCCTCGCCGATGACCAGGGGGTCCATGATCCGCGAGGTCGAATCCAGCGGGTCCACGGCCGGGAAGATCGCCTGGGCGGCGATGTCGCGGCTGAGCACGGTGGTGGCGTCCAGGTGGGCGAAGGAGGTGGCCGGCGCCGGGTCGGTCATGTCGTCGGCCGGCACATAGATCGCCTGCACCGAGGTGATCGAGCCCTTGTTGGTCGAGGCGATGCGTTCCTGCAGGTTGCCCATCTCGGTGGCCAGCGTCGGCTGGTAGCCCACGGCGGAGGGAATGCGGCCCAGAAGGGCCGAGACCTCGGCGCCGGCCTGGGTGAAGCGGAAGATGTTGTCGATGAAGAGCAGCACGTCCTTGCCCTCCACATCGCGGAAGTACTCGGCCTGGGCCAGGCCGGTCAGGGCGACGCGGGCGCGCGCGCCGGGAGGCTCGTTCATCTGGCCGTAGACCAGGGTGCACTTGGAGCCCTCGCCGCCGCCCGGCAGGTTCACGTTGCTCTCGATCATCTCGTGGTAGAGATCGTTGCCTTCGCGGGTCCGTTCGCCGACGCCGGCCAGCACCGAATAGCCGCCATAGGCCTTGGCGATGTTGTTGATCAGCTCCTGCATGGTCACCGTCTTGCCGACCCCGGCGCCGCCGAACAGGCCGGTCTTGCCGCCCTTGGTGTAGGGGCACAGCAAATCGATCACCTTGATGCCGGTGACCAGGATGTCGGCCGAGGTCGACTGCTCGGCGAAGGACGGGGCCTCGCGGTGGATGGAGGAGGTGAAGGTCGTGGCGATCGGGCCGGCCTCGTCGATCGGCTCGCCGATGACATTCATGATCCGACCCAGCGTCGCCGGTCCCACCGGCACGGTGATCGGCATGCCGGTGTCGAACACCGCCTGGCCGCGGGTCAGGCCCTCGGTGGTGTCCATGGCGATGGCGCGCACGGTGTTCTCGCCCAGGTGCTGGGCGACCTCGAACACCAGGCGGAAGGGGGCGCCGGTCCGCTGGTCGGTGTTGGTGGTTTCCAGCGCGCTCTGGATCGCCGGCAGGTGGCCGTCGAACTCGACGTCAACGACGGCGCCGATGATCTGCACCAGGCGGCCGGTGGCGACGGCCTTGGCGGTCGCGGGGGCCGACTTCGCTGCGGCCTTGGCGGGAGCTTTGGCAGCGGGCTTCTTGGCGGCGGGCTTCTTGGCGGTCGTGGTGGCCATGGTTGTCTCTTTCGACTTTCGACTAGAGCGCTTCGGCGCCGGAGATGATCTCGATCAGCTCCTTGGTGATCTGCGCCTGGCGTGAACGGTTGTACTTCAGGGTCAGCGCCGAGATCATGTCGCCGGCGTTGCGGGTGGCGTTGTCCATGGCGGTCATCTGGGCCGCGTAGAACCCGGCCTGATTCTCCAGCATGGCGGAGAAGATCTGGGTGGTGATATTGCGGGGCAGCAGCTCTTCGAGGATCGTCTCCTCGTCGGGCTCATATTCATAGACCGCGCCCTTCAGGTCGATGCCCGCGACGCTGTCGTGGCCGCCACTGCGGATCTCGGTCGGGATCAGCTGGACGCCGGTGGGGGTCTGGGTCACCACCGATTTGAATTTCGAGAAATAGAGTGTGACCACGTCCACCTGGCCGGCGTCGAACAGCTCGCGGATCTTGGCCGAGGCTTGCTCGGCGACCGCCAGGGACGGGTTGCCGCCCGCCTCGAGGGCGCCCACCGAGCGATCCAGCCGGCGCAGCTGGTCGCGGGCCTTGCGCCCGACCGTCAGCACCCGGACATCCTTGCCCTGGGCCAGCAGGCTGTTGATGCGCTCGCGCGCGACGCGGACGATGGAGGAATTGAAGCCCCCCGCCAGGCCGCGGTCCGAGGTCGCCACCACGACCAGGTGGCGCTGGTCGGAGCCCGTGCCGACCAGCAGCTTCGGCGCGCCTTCGCCGGAAACCCCGGCGGCGAGGTTGGCGATCACCGCCGCCATGCGCTCGGCATAGGGTCGTGCGTTCTGCGCCGCGTCCTGCGACCGGCGCAGTTTGGCCGCGGCGACCATCTGCAGGGCTTTCGTGATCTTCTGCGTGGCTTTCACGCTTCCGATCCGATTGCGCATCTCTTTGAGGCTGGCCATCGCCTAGGTCCTGATCCCCGCGCCCGGCTTCAGGCGAAGGTCGAGACGAAGGCGGCCAGCACGGCCTTCAGGTCGTCCTCGATGGTCTTCAGATCCTTCTCGATGCGGATCTTGTCGAGCATCGCCTGGTGTTTGCCGTGCAGGTGCGCCAGGAGCTCGGTCTCGAAGCGGCGCACCTGGTTGACGGCGACGCCGTCGAGGTAGCCGCGGGTGCCGGCGTAGATCACGCAGACCTGTTCCTCGACCGACTGTGGCGCGTACTGGGGCTGTTTCAGGAGCTCGGTCAGCCGTTCGCCGCGCGCCAGCTGGCGCTGGGTGGTGACGTCGAGGTCGGAGCCGAACTTGGCGAAGGCGGCCATTTCCCGGTACTGCGCCAGCTCGCCCTTGATCGGCCCGGCGGCGGTCTTCATGGCCTTGATCTGCGCCGAGGAGCCCACGCGGCTCACCGAGATGCCGACGTTCACGGCCGGGCGGATGCCCTGGAAGAACAGGTCGGTCTCCAGGAAAATCTGGCCGTCGGTGATCGAGATCACGTTGGTCGGGATATAGGCCGAGACGTCGTTGGCCTGGGTCTCGATCAGCGGCAGGGCGGTCAGCGAACCGGAGCCGTTGTCCTCGTTCAGCTTGGCCGCGCGCTCCAGCAGGCGGCTGTGCAGATAGAAGACGTCGCCCGGATAGGCCTCGCGGCCCGGCGGGCGGCGCAGCAGCAGCGACATCTGGCGATAGGCCACGGCCTGTTTGGAAAGGTCGTCATAGATGATCACCGCGTGCATGCCGTTGTCGCGGAACCACTCGCCCATGGCGCAGCCGGAGAACGGCGCCAGGAACTGCAATGGCGCCGGCTCCGACGCCGTGGCGCAGACCACGATGGTGTAGTCCAGCGCGCCGCGCTCCTCGAGCGTCTTGACGATCTGGGCGACGGTGGAGCGCTTCTGGCCGATGGCGACGTAGATGCAATAGAGCTTGGCGCTCTCATCCGTGCCGGCGTTGATCGCCTTCTGGTTCAGGATGGTGTCGATGGCCACCGCGGTCTTGCCGGTCTGGCGGTCCCCAATGATCAGCTCGCGCTGGCCGCGACCCACCGGGATCAGGGTGTCGATGGCCTTCAGGCCGGTCTGCACGGGCTCATGCACGGACTTGCGCGGAATGATGCCGGGGGCCTTGACGTCGACACGGCGACGTTCGGCGATATTGGTCAGGGGACCCTTGCCGTCGATCGGCTCGCCCAGCGGATTGACCACCCTGCCCAGCAGGCCCTTGCCCACCGGCACATCGACGATTTCGCCGAGCCTGCGGACTTCGTCGCCTTCCGAGATCGCCTGGTCCTGGCCGAAGATCACGATGCCGACGTTGTCGCGCTCGAGGTTCAGCGCCATGCCCTTGACGCCGGCCTTGGTGAACTCGACCATCTCGCCGGCCTGGACATTGTCGAGTCCGAAGACGCGGGCGATGCCGTCGCCGACCGACAGCACCTGGCCGACGTCGGAAACGTCGGCCTCTTCGCCGAAATTGGCGATCTGCGACTTGAGGATGGCCGAGATTTCGGCGGCGCGGATATCCATGGATCTTACGCTCTCTTGAGGGCGAATTTAAGGGAGTCGAGCTTCGACTTGAGCGAAGCGTCGAACAGGCGGGAACCGACCTGCACCTTGATGCCGCCGAGAATGGCGGGATCGACGCGGGTGGCGATTTCGGGATCCTTGCCCAGCGCCTGGCGCAGGGCCGCGGCCACGCCCTTGGCCTGGGCGGCGCTCAGTGGGACGGCGGTTGTGACCTGAGCGGAGACCGCGCCCCGGGCCTTGGCCGACAGCGCCTCATAGCCGGTGATCACCGAGGCCAGGGCCGCGACCCGGCCATTGGCGGCCAGCAGGCCCAGGAATTTCTTGGTCGTGGCGTTGAACTTCGCGGCCGTGGCGATGGCGGCCAGGCCCTTGGCCTTGTCGGCGGCGGCGAACGCCGGGGAGCCCACCAGGACGCGCAGGTCCCTGGACTGCGCCAGCGCGGTCTTCAGCGACTTCAGGTCAGCCTCGACGGCCGCGACCTGGCGCTGCTCGCTCGCCAGATCGAACAGGGCTTTGGCGTACCTGGAGCCCACATTCGATAGCTTGGAATCGTCCGCCAATTGCCTGCCCGTCCGGTGCGTCTAGAGAGCCGCTGGCGACGATCGTCGCTGCAGCCTTAAAGGCTTGAAAGCGCTTGGAAAAAGCACTTCGGTCCGAAAGGTCTCATGAACCCCTGTCCCAAAGCCGCGCGCCTGATAGCACGCGATCTGTGGCGCCGCAACACGGGGCGACCGCGCGCGGGCCCGACGAATTGTCACGGAGCCAATGCGTTTAGGGTCTAGGGCGACCTGGAGGTTTCCCAGCCCAGCCACAGGGCGATAGCGGCCAGGGCCACGGCGAAACCACGATCGAGCCACCGCCGCCGGGAACCTGTGGTCCAGCCAGCAAGGGCGGGCCGCGCGCTCCCTGCAGCCAGGACAATCGCGCCGTGCACAGTCACGCTGACGGCGATGTGGATCATCCCAAGGGTTAGGGCCTGCAGCGCGGGATCGCCCCTGGCGGGGTTGGTGAAGCCGGGCAGGAGGGCGATGTAGAAGACGGCCGCCTTCGGGTTGAGGAGGTTGGCCACCAGGCCGCGGGCGAACAGCCGGCTTGGGTCCGGCGAGGCAAGCGCGTGGCTCGGCGAGGTTTCCCCGCCGCCTCGCCAGGTGTCGGTGGCCAACCACAGGAGATAGACCACGCCGGCCCACCGCAGGGCCGCGTAGATCAAAGGCGCGCGCAGAATGGCTTGGCCAAGACCGGCCACCGCCAGCAGCATGTAGAAAGCAAGCCCGCAGGTGACGCCGGCGACGGTGGTCAGGCCGGCCCGGCGACCCCACCGGGCTGCCACCATGGCCAGGTAACCCATGTTCGGTCCCGGCGTCAGTTCGATCAGCAGGATCGCCAGGAGGAAGCCCGGCAACAGCTCCGGATCGAACGGCAGGCGAATGACGACCTCCTCGCGGTCTCCAGCCGTCCGCTCGCGGCGGAATCGCCGCCGAGGCTCTGGCTTGGCATCAAGGGCCGAGACGCTCGCACCGAGGCATGCCGGCCGCCAGAAAAAAAGAGGGGCGCCGGTGGAAGCCGACGCCCCTTCAGGTTTCAGAAGCTCGACAACAGAGCTGCTGGGAGATGGATGTGCGGGCTAGCTACTTGGCCATCGGGGCCGTGCCGGCGCGGGCGACGACGACACTGTTGCAGGCGCCCAGACGGGTGTCGTCCATCGGCTTCGAGGCCGTAAACGAGGTCACCGTGCCGAACTTGGCGGCGATGATCTTGCAGGTGGCCGAGCCGAAGGTGGCGGACATCGGCGACAGGGCCGTACAGGCGTCGGCTTCACAGACGAACATCGCCTCGCCGGCGATGAGCTTGGTCTTGGCGGCCACCGGCTGGGCCAGTTTGGCGACAATCGGTTCAGCGGCGAAGGCCGGGGCGGCGGAAAGGGTGACAACGGCCGCGCAGGCGGCCGCAAGGGTAAGGAGCTTCATCAAGAGCCCTCCAACGGTTCGGGGAGTGGGCGGCGCCCCTGCTCAAGGCGCCGGCCCTGTTCGCCGCGTGGGATCGCTTCGGGTATCCCCACCCTTGGCGCGCCACGAACTGAGCAACGCTAAGATAACACTGTTAAGATGGCCGGCAACCGCTATTTTCGTCGGGCGGCTATACGGTAGCGAAGAGTCCGCTTGGCAGGCGCCATGCCTATGTGGGCGCGCAAACGTGCGGCAATCGCAGTCCGGCCGACGCCGCCGCCCGGACCTTTGCAGGGAGCGCCTACTCCGCCGGGGCCGATAGGGTCGGACCGCGCCGTTGCATCACCAGATGGCAGATGGCCGGCAGGATGAAAAGCGTAAGCAGGGTCGAGGTGACCAGGCCACCGATCACGACCGTGGCCAGCGGTTTCTGGACTTCGGCGCCGGTGCCATGGGCGATCGCCATGGGCACGAATCCGAGCGCGGGAATCAGCGTCGTCATGAGCACCGGCCTCACCCGCTGGAGCGCGCCCTGGATGATTGCCGTGTCGAGATCCGCGCCGTCGTCGAGCCAGCGCCGGAAGGCGCCGATCAGCACCAGGCCGTTGAGCACCGCGACGCCGGAAACCGTGATGAACCCCACCGCCGCCGAGACGGAAAAGGGAATGCCTCGCAGCGCAATGGCGAACACGCCTCCGGCGAGAGCCAGCGGCACCGCGGTGAAGACCGTCGCCGCGAGGCTGGCGCTCCCGAGTGCCAGGTAGAGGACGATGAAAATCAGCACGAAACAGACCGGCGCAACGAGAGCCAGTCGCGCCGTGGCCGCCTGCAGGTTCTGGTACTGGCCGCCCCATTCGATGAACATCCCGGCCGACAGCTTCACATCGCGTTGGATGCGTTCGCGAGCTTGGGTCACGAACGAGCCGAGATCGCCGCCGCTGACGTTGGCCTCGACGTAGAGGCGCCGCTTACCGTTGTCGCGGCTGACCTCGTTCAGGCCTTCGGTGAAGTTGAAGCGCGCGAGCTGTCGCAGCGGCACGGAGGCGCGAGTTCTGCCGTCGACCGCCGGCAGCATGATCGGGATGGACCCAAGGGCGTCGAGATCGCTGCGCTTCTCCGTGGGGAGGCGCACCACCACGTCGAAGCGCCGGTCACCCTCGAACAGCTGGCCGGCGGCGCGTCCGCCCAACGCCGTCGACACGGTGTCGGCCACATCCTGCATGGTGAGGCCGTAGCGCGCGATGGCGTCGCGGTCGAAGGCGATGTCGAAGGTCGGGAAGCCCTGCGTTTGCGCCACCCGCACGTCTATGGCGCCGGGAATCTTCCGCAGCACGGCCGCGATGTGGTTGCCGGCCAGAGCCAGCTCTTGGAGATCGTCACCGTAGATCTTGACCGCGATGTCGCTTCGCACGCCGCCGATCAGCTCGTTGAAGCGCATCTCGATGGGCTGGGTCATATCGTAGGCGTTACCGACCATGGGCGCCATCGCCTCGCGGATGCGCGCCATCACCTGCGACTTGGTCCTCACCCCGGCCGGCCAGTCCTTCTTCGGCTTCAGGATGACGTAGTTGTCCGAGGCGTTGGGAGGCATCGGGTCGGCCGCCAGGCTGGCGGTGCCGGCCTTGGAGTAGACCGTCTTGACTTCCGGCAGGGCCAGCAGGGCCCTCTCAATAGGCAGGTCGAGCGCCAGCGACTGGTCGACGGATGTCGAGGGGATGCGCACCGACGACAGGTTGAGGTTCTGCTCGTCCAGTGTCGGCAGGAATTCCCGGCCAAGGAAGAAAAAGGTCACAACCGCTGCGGCGAACACACCGGCGGCGGCGGCGATGAAGGGCCAGGGACGCGCGATGGAGCGTCGCAGCCACGGCTCATAGAACGCCTTGATCCCGACGATCGCGGGGACCTCTTTCTCGCTGACCTTCCCGCTCACCGCCAGTGCGACCATCGCGGGCACGAAAGTCAGCGACAGAACGAATCCGGCCGCCAACGCCAGCATCAGGGTCAGCACCATGGGTGAGAACATCTTGCCCTCCACCCCCTGGAAGGTCAGGCAGGGGACGAAGACCAGGAAGATGACAGTCTGTCCGAAGACGGTGGGCCGAACCATTTCCTGCGAGGCGTCGATCACCTCGTCGAGCCGCTCGGAGAGGCTCAGCAGGCGGCCTTCGCTGTGCTGCCGCGCGGCCAGCCGCCGAAGACAGTTCTCGACGACGATCAGTGAGCCGTCGATAACCAGGCCGAAGTCCAACGCCCCCAGACTCATCAGGTTGCCGGAGATCTTCAGAGTGTTCATGCCGATGGCGCTGAGCGCCATGGAGAGCGGGATCACCAGGGTGGCGATCAGGGCAGCGCGCCAATTGCCGAGGATGGCGAACAGGGCGACGCTGACCAGCAGCGCACCCAGGGTCAGATTCTCCGTGACGGTGGTGATCGTGGCGACGACCAGTTGCGAACGATCAAGCGTCGGTATGGCCACGACGCCTGCCGGCATCGTCGCCTGGATGGCCTTTAGCTTCACGCCCACGCCGTGGGCCACGGCGCGGCTGTTCTCGCCAACCAGCATCAGCGCGCTGCCGACCACGGTTTCATAGCCGTCGCGGCTTGCCGCCCCGCGGCGCAGCTCCCCGCCGGCGCGCACATGGGCCACGTCGCGGACCGCCACCGGCACGCCGTCGCGGGTGGCGACCGCCGCGCGAGCGATCTCGTCCATGGTTCGAATACGGGCGTCGGCGCGGACGAGGTAGGCCTCGCCGGAGCGTTGGATGAAGTCCGCGCCCACGGAGAGGTTGGCCTTCTTCAGGCCCTCCGCCAGATCGGCGTAGGATATCCCGTAAGCGGCAAGCTTCACCGGGTCCGGCTCGACCACATACTGCTTCACAAAGCCCCCGAGGGAATCCACGTCGGCGACACCCGGGACGGTGCGCAGTTGCGGGCGCACGATCCAGTCCTGGACAGTGCGCAGGTAGGCGACCTGGGACGTGTTGTCGGCCAGTCGCTCGCCGTCGGCGGTCAGGAACGACCCGTCGCTCTGCCAGCCCGGTTGCCCGTCGCGGATGGTCGCGCCCCTGCCGCCGGGGTTGGCGAACTCGACGCTGTAGTGGAACACCTCGCCAAGGCCGGTCGATAGCGGCCCCATTTCAGGCTCGGCCCCGTCGGGCAAGTTGGGTCGGGCCCGCGCCAGGCGCTCGGCCACCTGCTGGCGCATGAAATAGAGGTTGGCGTCTTCCTTGAAGATCGCCGTCACCTGGCTAAATCCGTTGCGCGAAAACGATCGTGTGCTTTCCACCCCGGCGAGGCCCGAAAGCGCGGTCTCGATGGGGAAGGTGACACGCTTCTCGACCTCGACCGGGCCGAGGGTTCCGATGACGGTGTTGATCTGGACCTGCTTGTTGGTGATGTCGGGCGTGACATCGATCGGAAGCTTGGTCAGCTGCCACACCCCAAACGCCGCCACGATGACGGTGGCGGTGACGATGAGCCAGCGCGCGCGGACCGCGTAGGTGATGATGCGACCGATCATTTCGCCGACCCCGCGCCCTTGCTGAACTCGGCCTTCAGCAGGAAGGCGTTGCGCGTCGCGATGTTCTGCCCGACCCGCAGGCCCGCCGAGATCGATGCGCGGCCGGCGCTGCGCGAGGTCACGACGACTGGCTGCACGATGAAGCCCTTGGCGCTGCGCACGAAGACCACGTCGTGGCCCTCGAGGCTCTGGACGGCCTCATCGGGAATGACGACGCCACCGGGCCCCGCAGCCCTCGGCAGGATCCGGGCCTGCAGGGTGACGCCTGGCGTCAGCGGCGCAGCGGCAGCGGTCGGGACCAGCACCACCGTGGCGGCGCGGCTCTGCGCGCTGAGCGTCGGGGTCACGGAGCGGACTACGGCGTTGACAGTATCGCCCGCCGGCGTCGTCAGCACCGCGGCGTCTCCCGGCGCGATGCGCGCGGCGTCGGCTCCCGTGACCGCGGCCTCGACCTGCACGAATCGCACATCGGCGACGCGGAAGAGTTCGGTCTCGGGCCGCACATAGGCGCCCAGCGCGATGGCCTGGGCGGTGATCCGTCCGGAAAGCGGGCTCGCCACCGACGCCGAACGGCCGTCGCCGGCCACCCGCACGGCCGCGGCGGCGTTGCCCGCCCGGCGCGCCTCGGCTTCAGCCACGACCAGCTCGGCTTGCGCGGTCTCCAGATCCTGGCGGGCGGTGACGTGCTGGTCGAACAGGTGTTGTTCGCGGGTCGCGATCTTGCGGGCGAGCGCCGCCTTGGCGTCGGCCACGGAGCGATCGGCCGCCGCGCCGGCGGCTTCACGGCTCTCGATGAGCGCCAGAACTTCGCCGGCCCGCACCGGATCCCCCAGGCGCTTGGTCAGCCGGGTGACTGTGCCGGCCGCATGCGCGGTGACGACGGCCTCGCCATTGGGAGCGGGGGCGACGGTCGCGGGCGCGAGCACCTCGGCGGTCAGGTTCCCGGCCGTGACCGGCTGGACGACGATCGAGGCGGTGGCGAGGTAAGCCGCCGGGAGTTCCAGCGTCCGCGGTCCGTTGGCGGCCACCGCCGACGCGCCGGCCGGTGCGGTTGCGGGCCGGGCGGTGAACCTGGCGATGCCGAAGCCGGCCCCGACCGCCAGGACGGCGACGGCGGCGGTCGTCAGGACGCGCCGGTTGCGCGCCTCATGGGAAGTCATGTGGCTAGTCTCCAAATGGAATGCGGCCGGCCAGACGCGCCAACACGGCCTCTGCACGGATGCGGGCGAGTTGGACCTCGACCAGGCGGGTCTGGGCTTCGACGAGGGCGCGGCGCGCGGCCGACAGTTCGAGCAGGGACGTCCTTCCGGCCTCATAGCCGATGCGCGTGAGGCGATAGGCTTCGCGGGTCGCCGCCTCGCCCTCCACGGCGGCGTCTAGCCGCACGTCGCCTGCGCTGGTTTGCGCCGCGGCGGCGCGCCACTCGGCCTCGGCCTCAAGCCGCGCGCCGTTCAGCCGCGCCTCGGCGGCGGAAAGCTGGGCGGTCGCGGCGGCCACGGCGCCGCGGTTGCGGTCGAACAGCGGCAACGGCGCGGAGACTCCCGCCATCAGGGCGGTGTCGCCGTTGTCCTCATACCGGCGAGCGCCCACACGCAAGGTGATGTCCGGAATCGCTCGGGTCCGCTCGACCCGGATCCGGCGGACGGCGGCCTCCCGCTCGGCCTGGGCGACCGCCACGGCCGGCGCGCCGGCCGGAAGCTGCGCCGGCGCTCCACGCAGGCTCGCGGCGGCGTTCAACAGCGAGACATCGATGCTGCTAAAGGGCTCTGGCGCGCCGACAAGGGCCGACAGGCGCGCCATGGCTTCAGCCGCGTCGGCCCGCGCCGCCTGAAACTCAGCGTCCGCAGCCGTCGCCGCCGCCTGCGCCTGCAAGGCGCGCAGCCCGGCCTGGCGACCGGCGTCTACCAGCGCGCGGGTCGCGCGCAAGTCCTCCCGCGCCCGCGCCCGGTCGTCGGCGAGCAGGGCGACGCGTCGCTGCGCGGCTTCGGCGACCGCATAGGCGTTGGCCAGGTCGTATGCGAAGTCGGCCTGAGCCTGACGGTCGCGGGCTGCGGCGGTGGAGAGGTCGGCCCGACCGGCGTCCGTCCTCGCCGCCCGCTTACCACCCAGCTCGAACGCCTGGCTGACCGACAGGGTGCTCTGGCGCTGCGGGATACCGGTCTGATCGCGTCGACCGATGTCCTCGACATCCAACCCCACGACCGGGTTTGGCCGGGCGCCGGCCTGCTCCGCCATGCCCTTTGCGGCACGCACATTGGCCGCGCTCTCACCGAGCCTGGGACCCTGGCCCTGAGCCTGGCGAAGCAGGACGGCATAGGGTGGCGCGGGCGCCGCCGCCGCAGCCAGCGGGCACAGCCAGGCCAGGGCGACCGCCGAGGCGGCGATCACCCCCGTCCTTCGGTGTCTTCCACGACAAGCGTGCGTTGGCCGCGTGGGGCGGCCGCCGGAATTCATAGGCATGGTAAAGTGTCTCGCAAACGCTCGTGGCAAGGCGCGCCGCGTCGCGGGACGCGGGCGTTCAGGTCAGGTTCGCGGCGTCTTTGGGAGGGCGCTCGAGCCCTCCGGGTCGCACACCCGGTGCGCCGGCCGCGGAATGTACGCGGAGCGTCAGTTCCGCCCGCGAAATGATCACGCCGGCCTCGGCTCCGCCGCTGAGCGCCCCCACGGGCAAGTCGGCATGGTTGTGGCCTGCCGCGGGCGGGTGATCGGCGGGAGCGCTCCCCCGGTCGTGATCGCCGTCCGGGGTCTGACGATCGGCGTGGTGGTCAGCTTCGGCGATGCCCAGCCCGAGCGTCAGGCTAGGCTGATGGGCCGGGTGGACGGTGTGCTGAGCGGCGTCGCCGACGCTAGCGGCCGAAACGCCGGCGAAGATGACCGATAGCGCAACGCAGAGCGTCGCGACCAGCATCCGCAGCCGTGGCTCCAGGTTCCGTCTCACGGCGCAATGCTTATTGAGGTGCGCAGGCTGTGGCAAGGCGGCGCTTCGAACGGCGGCGCTGGTCGCCGGCGTCATCGCTGGCGACGGGCCGGCCACCGGTGTCAACCACGCGGCGGAAACCACCGTGATGTGTGCTGATCTTCAGCCGACAGGTGCGCGCCGCAACTGTTCCCTGTCTCGCCGTTCCTCGGGCTTGAGGTCTAGCCGCCGGCCGCCTTGATCGCCGCGTCCATCTCCTCGATCGTGTGATAGCCGGGCTCCATGGCCTTGCCGTTGATCACGAAGGTCGGCGTGGAGTTGATGTGATCGTTGCGGCTGTGGCGTTCGACGCGGTCGTTCAGCGCCTGGATGGCCTTCTCGTCATTAATGCATTTGTTGAAGCTGTCCTCGGTCATGCCCACCGACTTGGCGATGTCCAGCAGGGTCTCGCGCGGCGCGGCGAAGGCCTGCTCCTGATTCTTGAAGACCGCCTCGTTGACCGCGAAATACTTGTCCTTGCCGGCGCAGCGGGCGACCAGGAAGCCTGAGGCCGCCACCGCCACCTCCGCCCCGCCGCCCACCAGCATCTCGCGGAACACGTAGTGAATCTTGCCGGTGTCGATGTATTTGGCCTTGAACGCCGGGAACACCTCGCGGTCGAACTTGGCGCACACCGGACAGCCGACCGAGGCATATTCCGCCACCGTGATCTTGGACTGGGCATTGCCCATCGACATGTCGTCGGGCAGCGCGCCGCCGCCGGAGCCGGAGCCGGAGGAACAGGCCGACACGCCGAACATCGCCAGCGCCAGCAGCAGCGCAATCCTGATCCGCAACATCGTGGGCTCTCCAAGGAACGTCGGCCCGATCATGGGGCTCGCAAGGGCCATACCTCAGGGGCCGATGTGACGGAAGCTTGGCTTGCAGGCAAGGCGCGCGCCGGGAGAGGGCGGAGGCGGCGGGCGCGTCGGCGTTCATGTCTCGTCAACCTTGTGGCGTGCTTGTCTGCGGAGCTATGGGTCGCGCCGGGGTCGGGGCGGCTTTCGATCACGGGACGACCAGCACGATGGCCAAAGCGCAGTCGCCGGGCGCCGGACCGGGCGAGCCCCGCCACCGATCGCCGCTTCGGGCGATGGTCTATTGGACTCTGGTGCTTGGAGTCTGGCTGCTGATCTTCACGGTGGCCTTCTTCGCGGTCTTCTCCGTCGACCTGCCCGACACCTCCAAGCTCTATGAGGTCAAGCGCCAGCCCTCGATCTCCTACCTCGACCGCTCCGGCGGCCTGGTGGCGGTGCGCGGCAGCCAGTACGCCCCACCGGTCGATCTCGACAAGCTGCCGGCCTATGTGCCCAAGGCCTTCGTGGCCATCGAAGACCGCTGGTTCTACTGGCACTTCGGCTTCAACCCGTGGGGCATCGCGCGCAGCCAGATCTACGACTGGACCCATCGGGGCGGTCCCTTGCGCGGCGGCTCGACCATCACCCAGCAGCTGGCCCGCAACCTCTTCCTGACGCCCAACCAGACCTATCGGCGCAAGGCCCAGGAACTGATCCTGGCGGTCTGGCTGGAGGCCAAGTTTTCCAAGAAGCAGATCCTCGAGCTCTATCTGAACCGGGTCTATTTCGGGGCCGGCGCCTATGGGATCGAGGCCGCGTCGCAGCGCTATTTCAACAAGCCGGCCGCCCAGCTGACGCTCGGCGAAAGCGCCCTGCTGGCCGGGATGATGAAAGGTCCCTCGCGCTATTCGCCGGTGGTCGCCACCGACCGCGCCGCGCGCCGCGCCACCATCGTGCTCGACGAGATGGTCCGCATCCACGCCATCACCGCCGAGCAGCGCGACCAGGCCTTCGCCGTCAAGATCCGGGTCAATCCGGTGCTGGCCAACCAGCGGGCGCAATATTTCACCGACTGGGTGGACGACCAGGTCCGCCATCTGGTCGGCGAGCCCACCGAGGACCTGATCGTCGAGACCACGCTGGACCTGCCGCTGCAGGCCGCGGCCGAGCGCGCGCTGCAGGCGGGTGTCGCGGCCGCCGAGGGCCAGGGCGTGCGGCAGGCCGCGCTCGTCTCGCTGGATGGCGAGGGCCGGGTCCGCGCCTACGTCGGCGGGGTCAATTACCAGCAGAGCCAGTACGACCGCGCGACCCAGGCGCGCCGCCAGGCCGGATCGGCCTTCAAGCCCTTCGTCTACCTCACCGCCATGGAGGCCGGTCGCACGCCGGACACGCCGGTGGTCGATGAGCCGGTGACCATCGGGACCTGGACCCCGCGCAATTACACCGGCCGCTATCTCGGGCCGATCACCCTGGAGGTGGCGCTCAAGGAAAGCATCAACACCGTGGCCGCGCGCCTGGGCAGCGAGGTCGGGACCTCGAACGTCGCGGCGACCGCGCACCGGCTCGGCATCGACTCAGCCATCCAGCTCGATCCCTCGATGGCGCTGGGCGCGGTGGAGGTCAGCCCGCTGGAAATGGCCCAGGCCTACGCGCCGTTCGCCAACGGCGGCCTCTATGCCAAGGGCTACGGCATCGAGCGCATCCGCACGACCTCGGGCCGGGTGCTGTTCGATCACAACGTCGGCGGCGGCGCGCGCCGCTCGGTGATCAGCCAGCCGGCGCTGTCCTATATGGTGCGGATGATGCGGGGCGTGATCGCCTCGGGCACCGGGACCAGGGCCAACGTCAAGGGCTTCGACCTCGCCGGCAAGACCGGCACCACCAGCGACTACCGCGACGCCTGGTTCATCGGCTACACCGGCGGCTTCGTCACCGCCGTCTGGGTGGGCAAGGACGACAACACCCCGATGAGGAAGGTCACCGGCGGCGGCCCGCCGGCGGCCATCTGGCGCGCCTTCATGACCGAGGCCCTGCCGCGCCTGACCGCCGGGCCGATCCCCGGCGGCGAGCCGCCCCCGCCCGAAGATCCGACCGCCGACCCCCTGGGCGCGATCCTGGGCGGCGTCAGCGACCTGCTGCACGGCGACCACGAGGCCGAACCCCCGCCCGCCGCGCCGCAGCCCCGCCCCACCCCCAGCCCCAGCCCCGACGAAGCGCCGCACTGAAGCCTCTCAGACCGTCACCATGGCCGCCCGGGTGTGGTCGTCGGCGGGGAACAGCAGTTCGAGGCGCAGGTCGCGCACGGTCACGTCCTCGCTGGTGCCGAAGTGGACGATGGTCGACAGAAACCGCAATGGCTGACCCGCTGTGTTGAGGACCAGGGGTATCAGCGGCCGGCGCGGCGTCGTCGCGGCGGCGGCCGGATAGCGCGCCCGGGCGGCGTCGAGCCCCGCCACCAGGCCCGCCAACACCGGATCGTCGCCCGCCTCCAGCGCCTCCAGCCGCAGGCGCGCGGACATTTCCTCCAGCACCTCGGCGAGGTTGCCGATCGCCAGCGCCGCCAGGGGGTTTTCGGCCAGCATCCGCACGACGTTCATCTCGCCCGTCCCGTCGTCCAGTGGCGCCAGCAGGGCGCGGGCCGCCGGATTGGCGTCGAGCACCGTCCAGTGGCGGTTGACCAGCAGGGCCGGATTGGGCGCATGCCGCGCCATCATCTCGGTGAGGATCGCCCGCAGCGGCGCCAGGGCCTCCGAGGCCAGCGGCGAGGCTGGGAACATCGGCGCGAACCCCGCCGCCTGCAGCAACGCGTTGCGCGCGCCCAGCGGCGCCAGCAGGCCGGCCGCCAGCCGCAGTACCATGTCGCGGCTCGGCCGCGCGCGGCCGGACTCCAGGAACGACAGGTGCCGGGCCGAGACGTCGCACCCAAGCGCCAGGTCCAGCTGGCTCATCCGCCGCGCCGCGCGAAAGCGGCGCAGGGCGGCGGCGAAGGGGCCGGCCTCGGTCGGCTGCGGGGCGACGCGCGCGAACATCAGGCATGGTCGCAGATGGCGGCAGGGGCTGTCGATAACCTCGCAGGTAATTGCAACCCTGACCTCCGCGGCGCCACCCTCTCCTCAAGCTTTGGAAAGGGAGACGGCGATGCAGGGATTTTGGAAGCGATGGATGACGGGCTGGTGCGGGGTGGTGCTGGCGTTCGGCGCGATCCTGGCGCTGGTCGCCTGGCCGGCGACGGACGGCCCAGGGCGGTTTGTCTTTGCGCTGATCGGCCGCGATCCCGCCACCGACGCCCTGTTGGGCCAGCCCGGCATGCGGTTCGCCGTCGGCCTGATGGGCGCCTTGACCATCGGCCTGGGGCTGATGGTCTACGGCTCGGTCCGCGCCGAGGCCGGAGCGGTCGGCTGGAGGTCGGTCACCCGGGCCATGGCGGTCTGGTTCGTCATCGACAGCACCATCTCGATCGTCACCGGCTTTCCGCTGAACGCGGTCTCGAACACCCTGCTCATGGCCGGCTATCTGGCGCCCGTTCTGGGCGCCGGTGTCCTGTCACCCCGCCAACCCCTCGTCTGAGGCGCCAGAAAATGACCGAAGTCAGATCCCCCGCCGAAATCGTAAGGGCCTTCCTGGCCGCCATGGCCGTCAAGGACTACGACGCCGGCCTGCGCTACATCTCCGAGACCTGCGAATACACCAACATTCCGATGTCCACGGTTCACGGACCCGACGGCGTGCGGGGCGTCCTGGAGCCGTTCTTCGCGCCCACGCTGGAAAATGAATTTCTCATCCTGCGCCAGGTGGCCGATGGCCCCGTCGTGTTCACCGAGCGGCTGGACCGGCACCGGCTGCCTGACGGCTGGGTCGAGCTTTCCGTCACCGGGGTCTGGGAGGTGCGCGATGGCCAGATCACCGTATGGCGCGACTACTTCAACGCCGCCACCATCCTGGAAGTGTGGCCGGCGCCATAGAGGGCAGAATGGTCGGTTCCGCGTCTCAGGCGGCGATGCCGGCCTCGCTCAGCCATTCGAGGATCTTCTGCTTGGGCATGGCGCCGACCTTCATCGAGGCCATCTGGCCGTCCTTGAACAGCATCATCGTCGGGATGCCGCGCACGCCATAGCGCGACGGCGTGGTCGGGCTTTCCTCGATGTTGAGCTTGGCCACCGTCACCCTGGCGCCCAGTTCCTCGGAGATCTGTTCGAGCGCCGGCGCGATCTGCTTGCAGGGTCCGCACCACTCCGCCCAGAAATCGACCAGCACCGGGCCGGTGGCCTGCAGGACGTCCTTGTCGAAGGACTCGTCGGTCACCTTGACGGTGCTCATGGGTATCTCCTTGACCGCCGGCGGCCGTTGCAAACGCAGGCCCGCCGAACTTGATCCGCCGATGTAGGGCGACCCTGCGTCGGTATCAACCGCCCCACGCCAGCCCGGCGAGACTTTGGGTCAGCAGGTTTTCTGGGATCGGCATCAGCTTGGGACCATCGGTCCACACCAGCGCGGCCTCGATGGCGTGACCCGGGAAGACATCGGCCAGCACCGCGGCGTAGATCGCCATCTGGCGCAGATAGGCCGGGTCGCAATCCTCGATGCGGGCGGGCGAGGGCCGGCTGGTCTTGAAGTCGGCGACCAGCACGCGGCTCGGCAGCACCACCAGGCGGTCGATGCGGCCGGAGATCTTCAGCCCCGGCGGCAGGGCCCTGGCCGATCCGGCGATGGCCACCTCGGCGCGGCTGCCCGGCCCGAACACCTCGGCGAAGCGGTGATCGGTCAGCACCGCCAGGGCGGCGGCGGCCATCTCCGCGCGCTGCGGCCCGGTCAGGTCGCCTTCGCGGTCCAGCAAGGCGGTCGCGCTGCGCGCCCAGGTCGCGGCCGGCAGGTCCGGCAGGATCTGCAGCAGGCGGTGGATCAGGTCGCCGCGCCGGAAGCGGCCGAGTCCGCCCGCGCTGGCCAGCGGCGACGGCGCGGCGACCCTGGCGGCTTCGCCCAGGTCGGACGGCGACGCATAGCGGGCAAAGGCCTCGATCGGCGCCGGGGATCTGGCCCAGGCGGGCGGGGCGGCCGGCGACGCGACCGCCAGAACGCCGCCGGGCCGGGGCCGCGGATCTGGCCCAAAACGCTGGAACCGCAGCGCGCCCTGCTCAAGGGTCCGCACCCCGGGCGCGATGGCCGGGCTGGCGAACGCCTCGGCCAGCGCGCCCCACCAGCCCTTCAGACTGTCCACCTTGACGTCGGCGCCCACCCGCCCGCACAGCACCAGCCGGTCTCGGGCGCGGGTCAGGGCCACATAGAGAAGGCGGAAGGACTCCTGCTCCTCGCGCTCGGCCCGCCATTCGCGCGCCGCCGCCGAGGGGTCGCAGTCGCGCTCCTTCGAGGAACACCACAGAAAGCCGCCATCCTGCGTCTCCAGCAGCGGCGAGCCGCGGGCCGACCTGGTGATGGTGGTCTCCGGCAGAAAGACGATCGGCGCTTCCAGCCCCTTGGCGCCATGGGCGGTCATCACCCGGACCTGGCCGGCCGGCGCCTCCATCTCCCGCTTCACAACGATGTCCAGCCGCGCCAGGCCGTCGGCCAGGCTTTCGAGGTCGTTCAGCCCGCGTCGCTCGGCCGCCAGCACCTGGACCAGGAACTCGTCGAGCGCCTCCTGCGCCTCGGCGCCCAGGCGCTGCAGGATGCGGTTGCGCAGCGAGCGGCCGTCGGCGTCGGACCGCCCCAGCAGGCCGGAATAGAACTCGAACGGCCGCACGGTGAAGGCGGTGGCGAGGGCCGCGTCCAGAACCGCCAGCGCCGCCGCCCATTCCGCGTGCTCGGCGCCGCGCGCCCGCAGCCGCCGCCACAGGCTGTCCTCGCCGCGCGCGTAACCCAGGTTGTAGAGGTCGTCATCGCAAAGGCCGCACAGCGGACACTTCAGCAACGCCGCCAGCATCAGGTCGTCGTCGGGAAACAGCGCGAAACGGGCGAGCGCCAGCAGGTCGTCGAAGACAATGTGCTTGGAGAGCGCCAGCCGGTCGGCGCCGGCCACCGGAATGCCCGCGTGCTTCAAGGCCCGCAGGATATCCTCGAACAGCGCGCGCCGCCGCCGCACCAGGATCAGCACATCGCCGGCGCCGGCCGCGCGCCAGACGCCGCGCTGGCCATCGACCGCCAGATCCTTGTCGAACACCGCGTCGCCCCGGTCGATCAGCGCCTTGATCTCCCCGGCGATCTTTTTGGCCAGCCGACGGTTGGCGCTCGTGTCCCCCTCGGCGTCGAGCGGCGCGTCCCAGGCCAGGCGGTCGTCGCCCGTCGCCTCGACCTCCGGTTCCCAGAGATCGATGCAGCCATTGTCGGCTTTCCGTTCGGCGATGTGGACCACCGGCTCGGGTTCGATCCGCGGCTGGATGGCCTGGCGAAGCCCCGCCGGGCTGAATACGGCATCGACGAACGACAGCACCTGCGGGGTGGAGCGGAAGGAGG
>NZ_JANMBF010000169.1:0-35706 GCF_031360265.1 Phenylobacterium sp. | reverse complement strand
GGCGCGGATTCAGCCTTAATCGCGTGGAAACCCTCCAGGCATAGCCTGTCGGTCAAACCGAGGGTCAGGAGACCCTGAAGGGCGCGAGGCGCGACGACCATGTGGACTTCGGTTGAGGTGTCGGTGGGCCCCCAGATCGTTCGGGGCCGCTATCGGGTCGATGGCGACATGCTGGTGCTGGAATGGCGCGGCGGCCGGCACGTGGAACGCTATGGGCTGGTGAAGCCCGAGCTCGTCGCCATGCAGCGCCTGCGCCGCGAAGCCCTCGACCACCCTGTCGCGGCATAGGTTCAGCTAGGCTACACACGCCTCGAAGCCGGCCCTGAGCCTGGCCTCGTCGAGGTTGCGCCCGATGAACACCAGGCGGGAATAGCGCTCGGCGCCTTCCCGCCACGGCCCTTGAAAATCGCCTTCGAGGATCATGTGCACCGCCTGGAACACCAGGCGGCGGTCCTCGCCGGCGACGTCGAGGATGCCCTTGGCGCGCAGGATGTCGGGCCCCTGCGCCTGCAGCACCTCGTTCAGCCAGGCGGTCACCGCATTGGCGTTCAGCGGCCGGTGGGCGGTGAGCGAAATGCCCCGGATACCGCTGGCATCGATGTCGTGCGCGTTCCCGTGGTCGGCATGCCCGTTGTGATCGTGGCCATGGTGATCGTGATCGCAGCCGTCGTCGTGAACGTGGCCGGCCTGGCCATGCGTCGGGTTGAGGAAGTCGGGCTCCAGGCTCTCGATCCGCGCCAGGTCGAAGGAGCCGCGACCCAGAACCAGGTCCAGCGGCACGTCGGAGCGTTGCGCCCGATGGATCGGCGCGAGCGGATTCAATCTCCGGATCAGTCGCTCCACCTCGGCCAGTTCGGCCTCGGTGACGAGATCGGTCTTGTTGAGAATGATCTGGTCGGCGAAGGCGATCTGCTCGGCGGCCTCGCGCGAATCCGCCAGGCGCAGCGGCAGGTGCTTGGCGTCGACCACCGTGGTGACGCTGTCGAGTTCGGTCTTGGCCCGCACGTCCTCGTCGACGAAGAAGGTCTGGGCGACGGGGCCCGGGTCGGCCAGGCCCGTGGTCTCGATGATGATCGCATCGAAGCCGCGCCCGGTCTTTTGCGTCTGGCGCTTCATCAGGCCGGAGACCACCCGGATCAGGTCGCCGCGCACCGTGCAGCAGACGCAGCCGTTGTTCATCTCAAAGACTTCTTCGTCGGCGCCGACGATCAGGTCGTTGTCGATGCCGATCTCGCCGAACTCGTTGACGATCACCGCGTAGCGCTTGCCGTGAGCCTCCGAGAGGATGCGGTTCAACAGCGTGGTCTTGCCGGCGCCGAGATAGCCGGTGAGCACGGTGACGGGGGTCTTGCCGGCGAGGGGTGCGGTCATGGGCGCACACTTAGTGCGTGAGGCGGCGCGATGGAACAGGTGACAGGATCTACGCCCGGTTGGCGCCGGCGCCGTCCAGCACCTGGCGCACCTTCGTCGCCAGTTGGCTGAAGGTGAAGGGCTTGGGCAGGAAGGCCACGCCGGCGTCGAGCATGCCGTCATGGACAATGGCGTTGCGGGTATAGCCGGTGGTGTAGAGCACCTTGACCTCGGGCCGCCGCCGGAGGGTCTCGTCGGCCAGTTCGCGGCCATTCATATCGGGCATGACGATGTCGGTGAACAGCAGGTCCACGCGCGGCTGGGCGTCGAGCGCGATCAGCGCCCGCGCGCCGTCCGGCGCATGAACAACGGTGTAGCCCAGGTCGCGGAGAGCCTCGACAGAGACCCGGCGGACGCTCGTCTCGTCCTCGACCAGGAGCACCACCTCGCCATCGACAGCCCGTGGGCTGACCACCGGGGCGGGGACGATGGGGCCAGGCGTGGCGGCGGCCGCCTGGCTGCGGGGCAGGTAGAGCTCAACCGTGGTTCCGGCCCCAGGCTCGGAATCGATCCTGATGTGGCCGCCGGACTGCTTGACGAAGCCGTAGACCTGGCTGAGTCCCAGGCCCGTGCCCCGCCCGACGCCCTTGGTGGTGTAGAATGGATCGAAGGCCCGCGCGACCACCTCGGCTGGCATCCCCACGCCGGTGTCGGTGACCGAGATCATCACATACTGGCCGGGCGTCACGTCGGGGTGGGCCGAGGCGTAGGCGTCGTCCAGGTCGGCGTTGCGGGTTTCCAGCGTCAGGCGGCCACCCCGCGGCATGGCGTCGCGACCGTTGACGCACAGGTTGAGGATCGCGTTTTCCAGCTGGCTAGCGTCGGCGCTGGTGTTCCACAGTCCGGCCGCCAGCACGGTCTCGACCTTCAGGTGTTCGCCGACGGTCCGGCGCAGCATGTCCGACATCCCGCTCACCAGCCGGTTGGCGTCGAGCACGCGCGGCGCCAGCGGCTGCTGGCGCGAGAAGGCCAACAGGCGGCCGGTCAGCTCCGCGGCCCGCTGGGCGCCGTCGAGGGCGTTGTCGAGGCAGACCGCCACCCGCGCCGGGTCCGTCGCCAGCCGCCGCTTGGCGATATCCAGACTGCCGATGACAATCGCCAGCATATTATTGAAATCGTGAGCGATGCCGCCGGTCAGCTGGCCCACGGCCTCCATCTTCTGCATCTGGCGGACCTGGGATTCGGCCACCTCGCGATGCGCGGCCTCGGCCATCAGCCGGTTGTTGGCGGCGCCAAGCGCTTCGCCGGTCTGGACCGCCAGGGCGAGCCGGCGCCGGGCGTCGCGGAACGCGAGCAGGCCAACCGCCAGGATCGCGACGGTGCTGGCCGCCAGGGCCGCCACCACCGCGCTGGCCCAGCGCCGCGCGGTATCGGCGCGAGCCTGCTGGAGGCGCGCCTCCGTGGCCTGCATCCCGCCGACGATCTGGCGCAGATCATCCATCGCCGCCTTGCCCTGGCCCTGGCGAAACCGCATCCGCACGCCCGTCTCGTCGCCACCGTAGTAGACCGCCAAGGTCCGGCTGAGCGCATCCTGGCGCGTCAGCGCAGCGACGCTGAGCCGCTTGGCCGCGGCCGCCTGGTCCGGATTGTCCGCCACGAGCGCCCGCAGCGCCGCCAGGTCCCCCGGCAGCCGCGCCGCGGCGATATGGTAGGGTTCCAGGTAGCCGTCGTTGCCGGTGAGGATGAACCCGCGCTGGCCGCTCTCGGCGCCCTGCACGCGGGCCAGGATCAGGCTCAGCTGATTTTCAACCCGCAGGGTGTGGGTCACCCGGGTGAAGGCGCGCTGCTGCTGCTGCACCAGGGCGATGGCGGCCAGGACCGTGATCGCCAGCGCGGCGAACCCGGCGACCAGCGCGATCAGCGAGCGATCCGGTTTGGTGGTGGGCATTGTCCAGCGATGCTTGGAAACGCCCCGGCTGACAAGCGCCAAGCCGGTGGACCCAGGGCGTTCTGACCGGCCCGTCTCAGTCAAAGCCGCGCAGGCTGCCCCAGACCTCGACCCCGTCTCGCGCCGCCTTCAGGCTGTTGATCGGATGCCCGGGTTCGCGGTGGCCCAGCGCCATGCCCGCGAACACCATGTGATCGTCCGGCACGCCGACGAAGCTGGCGATGGTCCGGGGATAGCGCGCCCAGTATTCCTGCGCGCAGGTGTCCAGTCCGCGCTCGACCGCCAGCAGCATCACAGTCTGCATGAACATGCCAAGATCCGCCCACTGGGGCGGGCCGAGCTGGCGATCAAGACAGAAGAACAGGCCAACCGGCGCCCCGAAGAAGTCGCCGTTCTTGGCCAGCTGGCGCAGGCGCGCGGGCCGATCGTCGCGCGGAATCCCGAGGGTCGCATAGAGATCCTCACCGTTCTGGAACCTGCGGGTGCGGAAGGGGTCCCACAGGTTTGCGGGATAGACCTCGTACTCGGCCGCCTCGCCGAACGGATTGGCGGCGACCTGGGCCTTGAACTCGGCGAGCGGCGCCCCGGCCAGGCCATAGACCCGCCAGGGCTGCAGATTCCCCCCGGAGGGCGCCGCGGCGGCGCGGACCAGGATGTCGGCCACCACCTCGCCGGGGACGGGATCGGGCTTGAAGGCCCGGATCGAGACCCGGGCGGCGACGGCCTCAGAGACGTTCATCTTGGCAAGGGCTCCGGCTTGACGCGCCCCCACGGCGCGGCTCAGCTATTCACCACACAGCCCCCTCAGCCAAGGGGGTCCGGCAAGGACGCCCCTTGGTCAGACGCCAGCCGTTCCAGCGACAGCGCCGCCCGCGCCCCGGCCTGATCGGCCGGGTGTTTCGCTGGACCGTGCTCCTGATCGTATTGGTCGGCCTGGCCGGTCCGATCGTCGCGGTGGCGATCTATCGGTTCGCGCCGCCGCCGCTGACCTTCCTGATGGTCGAGCGGATGGTCGAGGGACACGGCTTCGACCGCCGATGGGTTCCCCTGAGCCGGATTTCGCCTCAGCTGGTGCGCAGCGTGATCGGCGCCGAGGACGCCCGGTTCTGCGAACACCATGGGTTCGACTGGATCGCCATCCGCAAGGCCATCACCCACAACGAACAGCGCCCGGGCCGGGTGCGCGGCGGGTCGACCATCAGCCAGCAGACCGCCAAGAACGTGTTCCTCTGGCCGCAGCGAAACTGGGTTCGCAAGGGCCTTGAGACCTGGTTCACCGTGCTGATCGAGGCCCTCTGGGGCAAGGCCCGGATCATGGAAGTCTATCTGAACTCCATCGAATGGGGTCCCGGCGTCTATGGCGCCGAAGCCGCCGCCCAGGCCAATTTCAACGTCAGCGCGGCCCGGCTGAGCCCAGCCCAGGCCGCGCGCCTGGCGGCGATCATTCCCAAGCCGCTGTCCTGGAAGGCCGCCAGGCCAGGCCCCTATATCCAGCGCCGCGGCGGACATATCGCCGCCGCGGCCGGAACCGTCCGCCGCGATGGCCTGGCCGATTGCGTTCTTTAGAACGCCCGACGCCTTGCCTTCGCTCAAAGAGCGAAACCGCTAACCCGCGAAGTCTGGCCGTGGTCAGGGTTGCCCGGCCGAAAATCAGGGCGCGCGATCGGATCGAGGATGATGGTGGGCGTCGGGGGTCTCGGCGACCTGACGGCGCCGGGCGAGCCTTGCGGCGTCCGCCGCCTGAGGATGTCAAGTCGTCCGGCCGACGCGCGCCTGGACCCAGACGAAGGCCTGGGGGGGGGTGATCGTCAGCCTCCCTTTTTTCCGGTCTGGTTACCTGTTGATGGTTTCTGTGTTGCCCGAGAGCCCGATCCGGCCACGTTCACGCTCACGCCATGTGACGCGGCAGGACGGGCGCCATATATAGGGCGACGACCCCGTTGGAGTGCGCATGCTGAGCCAGTTCGTCCAACACGCCGCGTCCTTCGCGATGCAGGTGTCCAGCACGATCCTCTGGCTGGCGCTGCTGACGCTGGTCTTCGTTCCGCTTGAGCGGTTTTTCACGCTGCGCCAGCGCGGCCTGACCCGCGGCCAGCTGACCGGCGACATCGCCTACTATTTCGTCAACAGCATCCTGCCGACGATCCTGCTGTCGATCCCGATGGGCCTGGTCGCGAGCCTGGTCAGCCGCGCGACGCCGTCAGCCTATATCGAGGCGATCGACGGCCTGCCCCTGTGGCTGCGGATCGTCGCCGGCCTGGTGGTTGGCGACCTGGGCGCCTACTGGGGGCACCGGCTGACCCACAGGTCCGAGCTCCTCTGGCGGTTCCACAAGGTCCATCATGCCCCCGAGCACATCGACTGGCTGGTCAATACCCGTGCGCACCCTGTGGATATCGCCTTCACCCGGCTTTGCGGCCTGGTCCCGATCTATGCGCTGAGCCTGGCCAATCCGGCCACCGCCGACGGCTCGCTGGTGCCGTTCATCGTCAGCTACGCCGGCGTCGTCTGGGCCTTCTTCATCCACGCCAACGTGCGCTGGCGCCTGGGGCCGTTGGAATGGATCGTCGCCACGCCGGCCTTCCATCATTGGCACCACACCAACGATGAGCACCGCGACCACAACTACGCCGCCATGTTCCCGATCTACGACCGGCTGTTCGGCACCCATCATCTGCCCGATCACTGGCCGCCCTGCTACGGGATCGATGAGCCGCAGCCGGCCAGCATGGTCGGCCAGCTGCTGCGTCCCCTGGGGCTCGACGCCTCGGCGCCGCCGGCAAGGCGGTCGCAGACTCCCGCCGCCTGACCGCAGGAACGGGCCGCGCAAGCGCCGACGATGTGGCGCCGCGGTTGCAACGCCCCCAGCGAAAGGCGTTCGCCTGTTCCCATCCGGGACAGCGCACGCCAGACACCGCCGCGCAGTTGCGGTGGCCGCCCGAGCGTCTCACGGCTGATCCTTCGCCAGGTCGACCGATGAGCGCGCGGGCTCCGCGTAGCCCGAGCCCGTTCGCGGCCGCCCGGGCGAGAAACGCCGCCGGCCTCTCCCCGGCGGCGTTTTTCATGTCCGGGAATAGGGGACGGACCCTATTGGCCAAGCGGTGCGCGAGAGCTCTTCGGCGCCCGCCTGCGGGACGACGCCGGCGGGGGCGCGCCGGGAAGTCGCAGCTCGAAGATCGCGCCCTTGGCGCTGGTCACCGCCAGGGTCAGGTCGCCGCCGTGGCCCTGGGCCAGTTCGCGGGCGATCGCCAGGCCAAGGCCCGCCCCGTCCGGCCGCCCCGACCCGGCGAAGGGCTGGAACAGCCGCTCGCGCACCCGCTCGGGCACGCCGGGGCCATTGTCGGCGATGCGGATGAGG
Organism: Phenylobacterium sp.; assembly: GCF_031360265.1. Taxonomy (GTDB): domain Bacteria; phylum Pseudomonadota; class Alphaproteobacteria; order Caulobacterales; family Caulobacteraceae; genus Phenylobacterium. The sequence continues at coordinate 29,050 of NZ_JANMBF010000169.1, read as the reverse complement.
CTGGCGTCCTCCGCGCGGGTCAGGCTGACGACAACGCGGCCGGGTCTGCGCCGGGCCTCCTGGTGCTCGATCGCCTCGCGGGCGTTGCGCAGCAGGTTGGCGAGCATCCGATGCAACTGATCGGGATCGGCGCTGACCTGTTCGGCCGCACCCACCGCGCAGTCCAGCGTCACGCCATGCTCGGCCAGCCGGGCCTCCTCGGCGGCGGCGGCGACGGCGGCGGCCAGGCGCAGGGGCCGGGGCTCCGGCGCGGGCTCCTGGGTCTTGCCATAGGCCAGCACCCCGGAGGCCAGCTTGACCGCCCGGTCGAGGGCGCGCTCAAGCCGGGGCAGCACCTGGCTGACCTTGGGATCCTTCAGCGCCGCCAGCCGCTCCGAGGCGATCTGGGCGCTGGTCAGCATGTTCTTCAGGTCATGATTGATCTTGGCCACCGCCTCGCCGAGCGCCGCCAGCCGGCCGCGCGCGTTCAGCGCCACCCGCAGGTCCGCCTGCATCCGGTCGAGCTCGGCCTCGGCGCGGCCGATCTCGTCGCGACGGCCGGACAGCGGAACCCGGGCCTCGGCGTCCTCCGGGTCGGCGCGAAAGCGCTCCATGGCATAGGTAATCCGCTGCATCGGCCGCACGAGGAAGATGTTCAGCGACAGATAGACGACCCCGCCCACCCCGGCGGTGACGAACGCCGCCACCAGCACCAGCTTCCAGAGATAGGCGATCAGCTCGCGCTTCAACTCGGCGTCGGGCGCGACGATCTCAACAAAGTCGCCCCGGCGAAAGCGAGGCGGCGCCACGACCCGGACAAACCGCCCCTCGCCGCCGAGCAGGGTCTGGAACGGCGCCGCGAGCCACGAGGCCGGCGCCTGGTCGCGCAGGTCGACCACATAGGGCGCGCGCCGCAGGCTGGGTCCGCCCAGCACCAACCGGCGCATGCCGTCGGTCTGAATGGCCACCCGGGCGACGCCCGCGCCGTTCAACAGCTGGTTGGCGATCTGCTGGGACACCTTGCGGTCGGGCGCGACGTCGGGGGCCAGGGACGCCAGCTCGCCGGCCCGCACCCGGTCCAGCAGCCACTTCTCCTCGTATGACGCCAGCGTCGGCGGCAGGGCGAAGCAGGCGGCCGAGACCGCAAACAGGATCGTCAGCGTCAACAGGCGCGCCGACAGGCCGCCCGGCCAGAAGAAGCGGGGCCCCTTCGACCTGGGAAGCTCCTGCGGCGTCGCGGTGTCCGCCATGGGCTTCACCTAGTCCAGCCGGCGGGGTTCGGCAACGCGGCCAAACGCGGCTACCGCGCCCCGACCGCGGCGGCGAGCGTGGCGAACCCGTCGGCCCGCAGCCGCGCCGCCAGATCGCGCTTGATCGCGCCCACCAGCCCCGGACCCTCGAACACCAGGGCGGAATAGAGCTGCACCGCGCAGGCGCCCGCGCGGATCCGGGCATAGGCTTCGGCTCCTGTGCCGACGCCGCCGACGCCGACCAGCGCCAGCCGTCCCGCGCCGACCTCGGCGAACTCGCCCAGCACCCGCATCGCCAATGCGGCCAGCGGCGCGCCGGAGAGACCGCCCGCCTCGCCCGCGAACCGCGACGCCAGCGCCGGCCGCGAGACCGTGGTGTTGGCCACCATGATCCCGCTGAGGCCGCCGGTCAGGCAGGTCTCGACGATCGCCTCGACCTCGCCGCTCTGAAGGTCCGGCGCGACCTTCAGGAAGATCGGGACGCGGCCTTCCGCCGGCAGGACGTCGCGCGCCTCAGCCAACCGCCCCAGCAGGTCCTCCAGCGCGGCCCGGGTCTGCAGCGCCCGCAGCCCCGGCGTGTTGGGCGAGGATACATTGATGGTGAAATAGGACGCCAGGCCCCACAGCCGCCGCAGCCCCACCACATAGTCGCCGATGCGATCCTGGGAGTCCTTGTTGGCCCCGATGTTGGCCCCGACCAGGCCGGCGCGCCGATGCGCCAGCCGGCCCGCGAAAGCCTCCAGGCCCCGATTGTTGAAGCCCATGCGATTGATCACCGCCCCGTCCTCGCTCAGCCGGAACAGTCGCGGGCGCGGATTGCCGGCCTGGGGCCTGGGCGTGACGGTGCCGCACTCCACGAACCCGAACCCGGCGCGCAGCATGGGTCCGTGAACCTCGGCGTCCTTGTCGAACCCCGGCGCCAGGCCGATCGGGTTGGGCAGGGTCATCCCCGCCACCGGGCACGCCAGGATCGGATCGTCCGGGCCGTCGAGCGGACCCAGGCCCAGCTTCAACGCCCCGATCGCCAGGCGGTGCGCGTCCTCCGGGTCGAACCCGCGCATCGCCCGGGTCGCCAGGCCGTGCAGCGTCATGACCCGACCGTGATGGCCGGCGCGCCATCGGCGTCGAGCGGCGCCTCGGTCACGCCGCGCACCTGACGTAGGGGCAGCGGCCCATAGAGGTGGGGGAACAGCGCCCCGCCCCGCGACGGCTCCCAGCGCACACCGTCCCCCAGGTCATCGGTCTCGACCTCCAGCACCACCAGCCCGACCTGGCCGGAGAAATGGCGGCGCGCGGTCTCCCGCACCTGGGCCGCGGTCGAAAAGTGGATGAAGCCATCCTGCTGGTCGAGGGGCGAGCCGTCGAACTGTCCGGCCTGTTGCGCGGCGATCCAGTCGGCGCGCGGCAGGATCTTGTAGATGCGGCTCAATCTCCGCGCTCCAGGCCGCGGTCGGGAAAGAACAGCCCGTCAAACGCCGGCCGGCCGTTGGCGTCGAACAGGAACACCGCCGCCGCCGCCGTCGGGAACCGCCGTCGCGCCCGGTCGATCAGCGAGGTCGGCGCGGAGCCCTCTGCCAGCAGCTGCACGGTGAGCTCCTGCAGTCCGGGGTTGTGGCCGATCACCATCAGCGTGCTGACGCGGGCGCCGGCGCGGGCGACCTCGCGGCGGATCGCGCCGGAATCAGCGTGATAGAGATCGTCCTCGATGCTCAGCCGGGCCCTGGGAAAGTGCGGCTCGGCGGCGGCCCAGGTGTCGCGGGTGCGCGCCGCCGCCGACACCAGCGCCAGGTCGGGCCGCAGGCCAAGGTCCGCCAGTTGCCCGCCCATGGCCGCCGAGTCGGCGATCCCCCGCGGCGCGAGGCGACGGTCGAAGTCATCGCCGCTGGCGGACTCGGCTTCGGCCTTGCCGTGCCGGAAAAGGATCAGCCGGTCCATGCGCACTCCGCCCCCGCTCACCCTCATAGCCGCGCCCGCGCCGGCTGCGAAGCCGCTCATGGCCCTGCAAGACCTCATTGACACCGAAAGGGCTTGGCGGTCCAAGGCCCCTGATGGACGCGGCCGAGGCCACCGCTGGGAGCGAGACGGACGGCGGGACGCTGAGCTTTCCCGCCGGCCAGGGCCTGCGCCTGGACTCTGGCGGCCGGCTCGAGGCGTTGGATGTCGCCTACCAGACCTATGGCCGGCTGAACGCGGCCAAGACCAACGCCGTGCTGGTCTGCCACGCCCTGACCATGGATCAGCACGCCGCCGGGACCAATCCCGCCACCGGCAAGCCCGGCTGGTGGAGCCGGGTGGTGGGCCCGGGCCTGCCGCTCGACCCGGAGCGCTATTTCATCGTCTGTGCCAATGTGGTCGGCGGCTGCATGGGCTCGACAGGTCCGGCCTCGATCAATCCGCGGACCGGGGATCCCTATGGCCTGGCGTTTCCGGTGATCACCATCGCCGACATGGTCCGCGCCCAGGCGATGCTGATCGCGGCGCTGGGCATCGAGACCCTGTTCGCCGTGGTCGGCGGCTCGATGGGCGGGATGCAGGTGCTGCAGTGGGCGGCGGACTATCCGCAAAAACTGTTCAGCGCGGTGTGCATCGGCGCGGCGCCGCGGCATTCGGCCCAGAATATCGCCTTCCACGAGGTCGGCCGCCAGGCGATCATGGCCGACCCCGACTGGCGGGGCGGAGCCTATGAGGTCGCCGGGGTGCGTCCGGAGAAGGGCCTGGCCGTGGCCCGCATGGCCGCCCACATCACCTACCTCTCCGAGGCCGCCCTGCAACGCAAGTTCGGCCGCGAGCTGCAGCGCGACGGCCTCAGCTGGGGCTTCGACGCCGACTTCCAGGTGGAGAGCTATCTGCGCCATCAGGGGGCCAGTTTCGTCGACCGCTTCGACGCCAACTCTTATCTCTACATCACCCGCGCGCTGGACTACTTCGACCTGGCGGCGCAGCACGGGGGGGTGCTGGCCAACGCCTTCGCCAACGCGCGCGGGGTGCGGTTCTGCGTGCTGTCGTTCTCGTCGGACTGGCTCTATCCGACCGCCGAAAGCCGCGACATCGTGCGCGCGCTGAACGCCGCCGGCTGCCGCGCCAGCTTCGCCGAGATCGAGACCGACAAGGGCCACGACGCCTTCTTCCTCGATGAGCCGCAGCTCGATGCGACCCTGCGCGGATTCTTCGCCTCGACCGCCCAGGCGCGGGGCCTCTAGGCATGACCGCCCCGCGCGAGGATTTCGCCGAGATCCTGCGCCTCGTGCGACCCGGCGCCCGCGTGCTGGATGTGGGCTGCGAGGATGGCGAACTGCTGGAACTGTTGAGCCGCGAGAAGCGCATCGACGGCCAGGGGCTGGAAATCAGTCCCACAGGCGTCTCGGCCTGCCTGGCGAAGGGCCTGGCGGTGGTGCAGGGCGACGGCGATCGCGACCTCGACCACTTCCCGACCCGGGCCTTCGACTACGCAATCCTGTCCAAGACCCTGCAGCAGATGCGCGAACCCCGGCACGTTCTTTCGGAGCTGTTGAGGATCGCCGACCAGGCCATCATCTCGGTGCCGAATTTCGCTCACTGGCGCATGCGCCTGTCGCTGATGTCGCGCGGACGGATGCCCGAGACCCGCGCCCTGCCCGATCCCTGGTGGGCGACCGCCAACATCCACCTGTGCACCCTGCGCGACTTCACCGACCTGTGCCGCGAACTCGATTTGCGCGTGGACGCCTGCGCCGCGCTCTCCGGCGGCAAGCCGGCGCGGCCGATCACGCCCGACGGCCTGCTGGAAAACTGGCGCTCCGAGACCGCCCTCTTCCTGCTCAGCCGACGCACTGAGCCGCAGGCCAAGCGCGTCGCGCGGAACCTGTTGGGCGAGGTCGATCTGCCGAAGCCCCAGGACCCGAGGCCGAAGCCGCGGCGAGGGCGGCGCTAAGTCACCCCCGCTCGACGCCGCCCTTGATCGCCGCCAGCGCCGTGCGCATCAGGTCGGCGTAGGCGGCGTCGAGAAACGCCGCTTTCATCAGCCAGCGGCCCAGGCCGCCTAACCGCCCCGGAAAGACGTCGGGCCGCAGGCGGAAGGCATAGGTCCAGACGAGATCGGTGCGGCCTGCGTCCAGCGCCGTGAAGCGGAATTCACCCAGGGCGTAGGCGATCGGTCGGGCGGCGGCGGTGGTGTAGTCCCAGACCTGATAGCGGAACAGCTCCGTGGTGCGCTCCAGCACCTGCTCGGTGGTCTGACTCCCGTCGCTGAGCCGCACGATACGGCGCCCGCCCGGGCCGCCCCAGGGTCCCGGGGTCAGCGGCGTCACCCCCACCACCCCTGGCAGCCGACGCGTCGCCAGCACCTGCGTCGCAAGGTCGGCCTCGACCAAATGGCGGGCCACCTCGGCGGGCGGGCGGCCGACGACGATCCGCTCGGTCCGCGCGATCATCGGCGCGGCGGGATCGATGGCCGGCGGGGGGGCAAGCTCGGCTGGCATGGCGCAAGCTTGTGCACACCCGTGACGACGAGCATAGTCCAGCTGCTGAAGGAGACGATCTCCATGGGTAGGAACGACCGATAGCGCCCCGGGGCCGTCTGGCCCGCGCCATCTGACCGGAGCCGCCTCGCGCGCGCCGATCTTTCCATGCCTCCTTCAGCGGAGACCTCATGTCATTTTTCGGCAACGACGCGATCAACCGCGTCAATCTGCAGTCCGGCGTCCAGGCCCTGGCCGAGGGCGCCGGCGGCCTCTTCCTGCTGGTCTTCCTGCTACGGGCCGGGATTGCGGTCCCGATCGCCTTGCTCGCGCAGGCGGCGATCGTCGCCGTCCGCTTCGTCGTGCGCCCGGCGTTGCTGCCTCTGGCCCAGCGCTTCGGCCTGAAACCGCTGTTGCTGGCTGGCGCGGTCGGCATGGCCGCCCAATACCCGGTGCTCGCGGGGGTCCACGAGGTCGGTCCGCGGCTGGCGATCTTCTGCCTCGTCGCCGCCCTGGCGGAGGTCGCCTTTTACGTCTCCAAGAACGCCTATGTCGCTGTTGTCGGCGACACGGAGCACCGCGGACATCAAGTGGCGGTCGGCCAGTCGCTCGCCGCCGCCGCCAGCGTGGTCGCCCCGCTCGCCGGCGCCTGGGGGCTGGTCGCTATCGGCCCGACCTGGACCTTCTCGGCGGTCGCCCTCGTGCAGGTCGCCTCGGCGGTCCCGCTGCTGGGCCTGCCTAACGTCACCGTCTCCCGATCGGCGCCGGGCGCATGGCGCGCGGCGCGCCCCGCGGCGCTGCTGCTCGCCGTCGACGGCTGGTTCGACGCCAGTTTCATCTTCGCCTGGCAGGTCGCGCTCTTCCTCGCCTTGCGGGAGAGCTACGCGGCCTATGGCGGGGTCATGGCCCTGGCCGGGTTCGTGGGCGCAGCCGCTGGCCTACTGATCGGCCGCCATGTCGACCGCGGCGGTGGCCGGCGCGCGGTGCTCATCGCCTATGGCGCGGCCGGCGCGATCGTCCTGCTGCGCGCCGGGAGCCTGGGGTCGCCCTGGTTCGCCGGCGTCGCCAACGCGGCGGGAGGACTGGTCATGCCGCTGCTGGTCCCTCCGCTCGGCGCAGCCGCCTACAACCTGGCCAAGGCCTCACCCTGCCCGTTTCGCAACAAGATGGCGTCGGAGGGCGGCTGGGACGTCGGCTGTTTCATGACCTGCCTCGTCGCGGCAGGCCTGGCGCAGGCCGGTGCGCCGTCGTGGAGCTGGGTGCTGCTGGCCCTTCCGGCAGCGGGCCTCGGCGGGCGGCTGCTCTGGCCGTACTTCCCGCGGGCCTAACCCGCGATCGCCGCGGCGTCCTTGTCGCCGGTGCGGATACGCAGCGCTTGTTCCAGGTCCAGGACAAAGACCTTGCCGTCGCCGATCTTGCCGGTGTTGGCGGTGCGCGCCACGGCCTCGACCACCGCGTCGCAGATGTCGTCGGGGACGGCGATTTCCAGCTTCACCTTGGGCAGCAGCTTCACCTCGTATTCGGCGCCGCGATAGACCTCGGTCTTGCCGCGCTGGCGCCCATAGCCGCGCACCTCCGTGACCGTCAGCCCGGAGGCCCCGGCCTCGGTGACGGCGTCCAGCACGGCGTCAAGCCGGCTGGGCTTGATGACAGCAACGATCATCTTCATGGCGCACCGTCTCCATTCGATCCGCGACGGGCGGACCCGGCGACAAAGCTAGGGCTTTCCCCACCGCGCTCCAAGGGGGCGCGCGGAAGATGGCCGGCCGGCGCCCGCGAAACAGGCGCGCCGCTGGGGGCAGGGGCCAGCAGAGGTCGCGCGCGTCGAACCCTTGCGCCGGAGCCCCGCGGCTTGACCGCAAAGGTTTGTTTCACGGCTTCCATCAGCAAGAGTCCGGCGAAACCGGGCCAGAGCCTCGAGCCGGTCTGTTCGAAGCCCTCGGCCCATCCGGCCAGCCAGGTCACCGGCGGGACATAGAGCGCGCGCGTCCAGCCGGAGGGCGCGAGCTCGGCCTCGCGCAGCAGTTCGGCCAGCTGGCCCCGGCTGTAGGGCCGGCCATGGCCAAAGGGGGTCTTCTCGCTGTTGGCCCATAGCCCGTTGCGCGCCGCCACCGCCACGACGACCCGGCCGGCGGGCGCCAGCACCCGCCAGACCTCGCGCAGCAGGCTGATCGGGTCGGGGCTTTCCTCCACGCCATGGACCACCAGGATGCGGTCGAACAGCGCGTTGGCGAACGGCAGGCTCTCTTCGCCGACCAGGGTCGTCAGGTTACGCCCGCCGGCCGGCCACAGTTCAACCCCCTGCTGGGCGGGCATGGCGGCGACCACACGCCGCGCCGCGTGGCGGGTGTCGGCGACGAACGGCGTCGCATAACCCAGCGCCAGCACGTCGAGGCCGCGCGCGTCGCCCCAGGTTTCCAGCACCTTGCGACCGACCATGGCGCGCGCGGCGCGCCCCAGGTCGGAGGCGTAGAACTGTCGCAGGTCCAGGACGTCGCGGCGCATATTCCATGGCTAGGCTCGACGAAGGCCTCTCGCCAACCTAAATCGCAGGGCTCAGGGTCATCGCCCCTCTGGAGGCCAAGTCCGATGCCGCTCTGCGTCCACCAGTTCCCCTGTCTTTCGGACAACTACGGCTTCCTCGCCCGTGACGCTGCGACCGGCAAGACCGCCTGTATCGACACGCCGGACGCCGCCGCGATCCTGGCCGCCCTGTCGGAAAAGGGCTGGACCCTCGATCTGATCCTCAACACCCACTGGCATCCCGACCACGCCGGAGGCAATGCGCAGATCGCCGCGGCCACCGGGGCGACGATCGTCGGCCCGGGCGAGGTCACCCGCATCTCGGCCCTCGATCGCGAGGTGCGCGGCGGCGACGAGGTGATGCTGGGCGAGACGCGGTTCGCGGTGATCGAGACCGGCGGCCACACCCTGGGCCACATCGCCTATTTCGACGCCGCCGACCACATCGCCTTCGTCGGCGACACCCTGTTCGCGCTCGGCTGCGGGCGACTGTTCGAAGGCACCGCCGAACAGATGTGGACCAGCCTGCAGCGGCTGGCGGCCCTGCCCGACGAAACGGCCGTCTACTGCGCCCACGAATACACCGCCTCCAACGCGCGATTTGCGCTGTCCGTGGACGATGATCCGACGTTGAAGGCCCGGACGGAACAGATCTTCGCCCAGCGCCAGCGCGGCGAACCCACGGTGCCCACCACCATCGGTTTGGAAAAGGCCACCAACCCCTTCCTGCGCGCGCCAAGGCTGGCCGCGCGGGTCGGCGCTGCGGGCAAGCCGGACTATGCCGCCTTCGGAGCGGTGAGGTCCGCCAAGGACAATTTCAAGGATTAGCGGACGGTCTCGGCGACCTGGACGATGCGGTCCGACGAGGGGCGGCCGGCCAGGCCGTCCGGCGGCGCCACCACCACTTCGAGCACCCCGTCGTTGACCAGGGCCGACGCCTTGCGACCGGCAACCAGACGCACCTTGACGATCCGCTCCAGAAGCTTGCGCGCATCGGCGCGCCGGGTCATGCGAACCACCGCCTCGCTGGTGACCATGGCGGCGTCGGCGATCAGCGCCGACGAGGACGGCGTCGCCTCGGCCTCAAATGGAATCAGGCGGCGCGCGGCGCGGCTCGCCCGAGCGCTGGCCTGCGCCAGTCGCTCCAGCAGCGCCTGCGGACCCATGATCGCCAGGCGCAAGGGAGCGCCGACGCCCGCCAGCGCCGCAGCCGAACCGCCCGGTCGCTGATCGGTGAACAGGGTGATTCCGCCAAGGCGGGTGGCGCGCAGCACCGGTTCACCCAGGTCGTTCTTGTAGATCGTGTCACCGCGCGGCGCCGGCTGCGGCCGCAGGGCCCAGACCTCATAGCTGTTGTCGAATTTGAGCAGCGGCCTGGCCTGACTGCGGTCGAGCGTGAAGACGTCGCCGTCCTCCGACACGTAGCGCGCGACCGGCGGGGTCGTGATCTGTCGACCGTCCGAAGGACGCTGGCCGAACAGGCCCTCGCGCAGGCCTGGAAACGCCGCCGCCGGCGCGGCGAGCCCGAGCACAAGACAGATGACGACGCCCTTGACCGCCGTGGACCGCGCGCTGGATGAAGCCTTTGGCTCAACCGTCATGACGCCGGAGCACATGCCGGCTGACTGGGGCGCTTTTTGGACCGCCCGGCGGTTTGCGCCCGATCTGGCGCCCTCAGCCGACCAGGTATTGTCCGCCATTCAGCGACAGTGTCGTTCCGGTCACATATCCGGCCCGCTCGCCGGCCAGGAAGGCCACCATGTCGGCGATCTCCTCGCCGCGGCCCAACCGGCCCACTGGAATCTGCCCGATGATTCCTTCCAGCACTTTTTCCGGCACCGCCTGCACCATCTCCGTGTCGATGTAGCCGGGGGCGATGCAGTTCACCGTGATGCCCTTCTTGGCGTTCTCCAGCGCCAGCGCCTTGGTGAAGCCGATCATCCCGGCCTTGGCGGCGGAGTAGTTGGTCTGGCCGATCTGGCCCTTCTGGCCGTTGATCGAGGAGATATTGACGATCCGGCCCCATTCGCGCTCGCGCATGCCCTCGATCACCTGGCGGGTCATGTTGAACAGCGAGTCCATGTTCACCCGGATCACTTCGCTCCACTGCTCGGAATTCATGCGATGGAACACGCCGTCGCGGGTGATGCCGGCATTGTTGACCAGGATGTCGATGGGCCCCAGCTCCGCCGTGACCGCGGCCACCGCGTGCTGGCAATCGGCGAAGTTTCCGACGTTGCCCTTGATGACCATCGCCCCGGTTTCGCGCTTCAGCGCTTCGGCCGCGGCGTCGTTTCCGGAATAGCCGGCCGCGACCTTGATTCCGTCCTGCGACAGCCGCTCGACAATCGCGCGGCCGATGCCGCGTGTGCCGCCGGTGACCAACGCTACCCTGGCCATATGTTTCGTCTCCCTGGAAAGCCGCCGTCGGTTGGCCCGACAGTCGGATCAGATTTTTTCGACACACATGGCAACGCCCATGCCGCCGCCCACGCACAGCGTGGCGAGTCCCTTGGTGGCGTCCGTGCGGTTCATCTCGTGCAACAGGGTGGTCAGGATCCGCGCGCCCGACGCGCCGATCGGGTGGCCGATGGCGATGGCGCCGCCGTTGACGTTGACCTTGGCCGGATCGAGGCCCAGGTCGCGCACCACGCAGATCGACTGCGCCGCGAACGCCTCGTTGGATTCCACCAGGTCAAGGTCGGCGACCGACCAGCCGGCGCGCTCCAGCGCCTTGCGGCTGGCCGGGATCGGGCCGGTCCCCATGATCTCCGGATCGACGCCGGCGTGCGCCCAGGAGGCGATTCGCGCGAGCGGCTTCAGGCCGCGCTTCTTCGCTTCATCGGCGCTCATCAGCACCAGCGCCGCGGCCCCGTCGTTGAGGCCCGAGGCATTGGCGGCGGTAACGGTGCCGTCCTTGGTAAAGGCCGGACGCAGGCCCGAGATGCTCTCCAGCGTGGTCCCGGGACGGATGAACTCGTCCTGATCGACGGTGATGTCACCCTTGCGGCCCTTGATGACCACAGGCGCGATCTCGCTGGCGAAACGGCCGGATTTCTGAGCGGCCTCGGCCTTGTTCTGCGAGCCGACGGCGAACCTGTCCTGATCGTCGCGGGTGATCTGCCAGCGCGCGGCGATATTTTCGGCGGTCTGGCCCATGTGATAGCCGTGGAAGGCGTCCCACAGGCCGTCCTTGATCATGGTGTCGACAAAGCCCAGGTCGCCCATCTTCTGTCCGTTGCGGATATTGGCGGCGTGCGGCGACTGGCTCATGCTTTCCTGGCCGCCGGCCACGACGATCTCGGCCGAACCGTCCTGGATCTGCTGGGCGCCCAGGGCGATGGCCCGCAGGCCCGAGCCGCACAACTGGTTGAGGCTCCAGGCCGGGCTTTCCATGGGGATGCCGGCGTTGATCGAGGCCTGTCGCGCCGGACCCTGGCCCTGTCCGGCCTGCAGCACCTGGCCCATGATCACCTCATCGACGTCGGCCGCCTTGATCCCTGCGCGTTCGACGGCGGCCATGATGGCGATCTTGCCGAGTTCGTGGGCGGGCAGGCTGGACAGCGCCCCGTTGAACGAGCCGACCGGCGTGCGGGCGGCGGAAACGATGACAACGTCGCTCATGGCGGCGGCTCCTGATGGTGCGCGTGGCGGCCCACGTTCATCTATTGTTGGGACGCTAAGGTTCGGCAAGCGCTGAATCTTTCCGCCATTTGCGATTTGCCTCGCATCCGCGATACTGCGGTGCAGAGCATGGCGTCCGCAGTCGCGGATCCGACAAGGAATTTGGGATGGCCGACACCCAGGCAACCGACGCCGGCGCCCAGGGCGAGCGCGTGGTGATCAAGAAATACGCCAACCGGCGGCTCTACAACACCGCCTCGTCCAGCTACGTCACCCTCGAGCACCTCTCCGAGATGGTGAAGCAGAACATCGACTTCGTGGTCTATGACGCCAAGACCAGCGAGGACATCACCCGCTCGGTGCTGACCCAGATCATCTTCGAGGAAGAGAGCCAGCAGGGCCAGAGCCTGCTGCCGATCCAGTTCCTGCGGCAGCTGATCGGCTTCTACGGCAACTCCATGCAGGCCTTCCTGCCGAGCTACCTGGAACTGTCGCTGGCCAGTTTCACCCAGCAGCAGGAGCGCATGCGCAGCCAGTTTTCCGCGCTCGGCCACACCCCGGGCGTCGGCGCCTTCGACGACCAGATCCGTCAAAACATGGCGCTGTTCGACCGGGCGATGAAAATGTTCTCGCCGTTTGCCTTCGCCAAGGCCGAGATGCCCGTACCCAGCGCCCCGACGCCCCGCGGCGAACCGGCGCCAGCGGCCGCGGCGCCAGCGGCCCAAGCGCCCGACGATCCCCTCACCGCCCTGCGCAAGCAGATGGAAGACATGCAGGCGCAGATCGAGAAACTTGCGAAGCGCTAGGCTCGCTGCGCTTTCTTAACGCCGGCCCGCCAAGATGACCGTGTCATGACCGCCTCGATCGATCCGGCCAACAGGCCTCGCCGGGTGCGCCGTCCCAGGACGTCGGCGGCCGATCTGATCGACGAGATCGAGGCGCGGAACCCCGCCGCCGGCTCCGGCCTGCCAGTCCCCGTCGCGCCAGCCCGATCGATTCCCCCAAAGACGCCCATCGCCAGCGCCGCGACCATCGAGGCCCAACTGGAGGGCGAACGTCGCGGCCTGCGCGCCGGCGCCTCGGCGATCAACCAGGCCAAGGCGATCTACAACAAGACCAACTGGTCCGGCGCCAAGGACCGCCGCGCGCCCAAGGGCCGCACCGCCAAGACCGACGTCTGATCGATCCTGAAGGTTCGCGGCGACAGCCCACGACCCGAAATCCGCGCCGCATAGTCCAAACGGACCATGCGGCGGTTTTGCCCGGCGGCTAAGCAGCCTGATCGACAATGTGTGAGGGAGTGCGGGCGATGAATTTCGGGACTATCGGTATGCGTTTTTCGAAGGGTCTTGCAGGACTTGCTCTGGCCATGGCCGCCGCAAGCATATTTCCCGGGTTCGCCCAGGCGACGACCCCGGTGACGTTCCACTACGACTCCAGCGCGTTCACCTCATCGCCTCGAGGACAGTCTCCCAGGTTCGGAACGCACCTGACCGCCGACATCACCTTCAGCCAGGATTTCGACTATACGATCCGGCCGCTGCAGCACCTGAACAGCATAGCGACACTGTTGGATTGGTCGGTCACGAGCGGTGAATTCACTTTGAACTCGAAGAATGCGACGTTCTCGTCCGACATAACCGACTATTTCAGTACGTTCTTCACCGTTCCGCTAGTTCAGGTCAGATTTTCGGCCATCGGCCATGTCGGTGGCGTGCCAGTCACCATCTCCGGGGATCCGAGCATCAACATCACCGACGGAATCGGCGTCAATCCGGCGATTCGATGCGGTCCCTACCTGGTGATCTGCGGCACGAACTTCCGAAATTTCAACCTCGGTGGCGGCACGTTCACCAAGACCTTCGACTATAAGGGCGGCGGGGGGCATGGCGCAGTTCCCGAGCCGGCTTCCTGGGCCCTGATGATCGGCGGCTTCGGCCTGACCGGCGTGGCGCTGCGGCGGCGGCGCGCGGCGCTCGCAGCCATCTAACCGATCAGCGTCCGGTCAGGCGCGCCACGTCCGCCTCGAGCCTAGCGACCCTGCTTTCGAGGTCCGTGACCCGGACCTCCGCGGAGTTGGCGTGCCGGGGGATCGGCGTCGAAACGCCCGCACGGCCGGCCACCTCCGTGACCGTGACGCCCAGAAGCTCGGCAAATCCGGCCACCTCCCCGGCTGAAAGCACCCTCTGATCCTTGAACACCAGCGCCAGGTCAGGCTCCGTCAGGCCGGCGGCGGCGGCCAGCACCGGGCGCGACAGCCCGCGCTCGGCCAGCCGCGCGTCGAATCATTGGGCGTCGAAGAACAGGGCCATCGTCTCTTACCCCGGCTGGCGCCGGTCTTGCTTAACCGTGACCTGTGCATCGTTCACAGGCCGGGCCAATGCTGCAAGTCGTCTTCCGCATCGTCGATCTGGCCGTGGTCGTGGCGATCTTCAGCGCTCTGACATGACGCGATCTCGCGGCGACCCTCGAACCTAAGCCTCGTCCACCCCGCCCGGATCGCGAGCGCGGGACTGCAGCCAGATCACCCCGAACAGGTCCGACAGCGACGCCCAGAGCCGGCCGAGGTTGGTGTATTTCGACGTCCCGGACTGGCGATGCCGGTGATTCACCGGCCGAAACGCGATCCGATAGCCTTCCCGCCGCATGAGCGCGGGCAGATAGCGGTGGATGTGGTCGAAATAGGGGAGCCTCATGAACGCCTCGCGACGGAACGCCTTCAACCCACAGCCGGTGTCGTTGGCGGTGTCGCGAAGCAGCCGCTTGCGAACACCATTGCCGATCCGCGAGGCGAGCTTCTTGTCGGCGCTGTCCTGCCGCCTGACCCGCTCGCCGCCCACCAGCGCCAGCTCCGGCGGCCCGGCGAGCAGCGCCTCGACCAGGCCGGGGGCGTCCGCCGGATCGTTCTGCCCGTCGCCGTCGAGGGTGACGATGATCTGCCCGCGCGCGGCCAGGACACCGGAGCGGATCGCCCGGCTCTGTCCGGCATTGCGGTGGTGGGCCAGCACGCGCAGCTGCGGGACTTCGGTCCTCACGGCCTGCAGCGACGCGCGCGTGCCGTCGCGGCTGGCGTCGTCGACGAACAGGATCTCGAAGTTCCGGCCCTTGAACGCCGCGGCGATCTCGCGGGCCAGCGCCGCCGCCGCGCCCGCCTCGTTGAACACCGGGACGACCACCGAAATGTCGGGCGTATTGGGCATGTGCCTGAATAGCGGAAAAGGCGGACAGGGAAAGGATTGTGCTATCTGGGCGCCATGACCTTCGAGGGTGAACTGGCGCGCTACAGCCGCGGCTGGCGCGGACCGGCGATGGCGGCCCTGCTGGCCTTTGCCGCGGGCCTGCCCGGGCTGCTGGCGATGCCGCCGCTGGACCGGGACGAATCGCGCTTCGCCCAGGCCACCGCCCAGATGCTGGAGACCGGCGACTTCACCGTGATCCGTTATCAGGACCAGCCGCGCTTCAAGAAGCCGGTGGGCATCCACTGGCTGCAGGCGGCCAGCGTCAGCCTGGTCTCAAATCCCGAGGATCGGCAGATCTGGGCCTACCGTATCCCCTCGCTGCTGGGGGCGATGCTGGCGGCGGCCGCCTGCGCCTGGGGCGCGGCGGCCTTCTTCGGCGCCGAGGGCGGCCTGTTGGCCGGGGCCATGCTGGCGAGTTCGTTCCTGCTTTCCACCGAGGCGCTGATCGCCAAGACCGACGCCGTGCTCTGCGGGACCACCACCCTGGCCATCGCCGCGCTCGCCCGCCTCTATGCGGAGGCCCGCGACGGACCGCCCGCCGGACGTCGGGCCTGGCTGCTGTTTTGGATCAGCCTGGGCGTCGCGACCTTGGTGAAGGGTCCGATCGGACCCTTGATCGCGGCCCTGACCATCGCGGCCCTGGTCGCCATGGACCGCCGGACGGCCTGGCTCGGACGCCTCAACTGGAGCTGGGGCCTGCTTATCGTCGCCGCCATCGTCGGGCCTTGGGCCGGGGCGGTGACCGTGGCCACCGATGGCGGGTTCTGGAGCGCCGCGCTCGCCGGCGACCTGGCGCCCAAGCTGGCCGGCGGTCAGGAGGGCCACGGCGCCGCGCCGGGCTATCACACCCTGCTGGCCCCGCTGCTCGCCTTCCCGATGACGCTGCTGCTCCCGGCCGCGGCGGTGACGGCGTGGCGGCGCTGGCGCGAGCCGGGCGTGCGGTTCGCGCTGGCCTGGCTGGTCCCGGCCTGGATCGTCTTTGAAGCCATGCCGACCAAGCTTGTCCACTACCCCCTGCCGGCCTATGGCGCCCTGGCTTGGCTGGCGGCCGCGGCGCTCGGCCAGTCGCTGGGTGCGCGCGCGCGCTGGACCGGCGCGGGGCTCGCCTCGGCGGTCGGCGTGACGCTGGCGTGTGGGTGTTTCTACCTCGTCTCGCTCTATGGCGACGCCTCGGATCTGCCGGTCGCGACGGTGGCGGGCGGGCTGCTGGCGGCCGCGGGCCTGGTCGGCGGCGTGCTGCTGGTCCGCAAGGCGCCTCGCCGGGCCATTGTCGGCGCCGTTGGCCTGGGTCTCGCCGGCCACGCGGCGCTGGCGGCGGGCCTGGCGCCCCGGCTCAGCCCGCTGTGGCTTTCCGAGCGGGTTGAGCGGGCGATGGCGCGCGCGCAACTGCTGCCCGAGCAGGGGATCGCCGACGCGCCGGTGTCGGTGGCCGGCTATGCCGAACCCAGCCTGGTCTTCGCGCTGGGCACCCCCACCGAGCTGGCCGGACCGGACGACGCCGCCCAGGCCATTTCCGAGAACCGCCCGGCGGTGGTCGAACAACGCCAGGAAGCTCAGTTCCGGCAGGCCCTGGCGGGATACCGCGTCCAGGCCCTTCTGGTGGCGACGGTGACCGGACTAGACTATTCGGACGGCAAGACGATGACCCTGCGCATCTACCAGGCGACCCCGGCGGCCCATCGAGGAGCCCTGCCATGACCCGCACCATCCAGATCGTCGAAGTGGGGCCGCGGGACGGCCTGCAGAACGAGAAGGCCCTGCTCGAGGTCGATCAGAAGCTGGAGTTCATTCGGCGACTGGAAGCGGCCGGCGCGCGGCGCATGGAAACGGTGTCCTTCGTCAATCCCAAACGCGTGCCGCAGATGGCCGGGGCCGAGGAGATCTGCGCCGCCCTGCCGCACACCGCCGGGCGCTCGCGGATCGGCCTGGTGCTCAATGAACGCGGCTGGGACCGCTGCGTCGCGGCGGCCTGCGACGAGGCCAATGTGGTGATCTGCGCCACCGACGGCTTCGGCATCCGCAACCAAGGCGCCTCGGTGGAGGAACAGACCGCCGCGCTGGTCGCCATCGCCGCGCGCCGCCAGGCCGAGGGCGGGCCGCCGATCACAGTGACCGTCTCCGTCGCCTTCGGATGCCCCTTCGACGGCGAGGTTTCGGAGGACCAGGTGATCCGCATCGTCCGCGCCGCGGCGGGCGCCGAGGTCGCCGAGATCGCCCTGGCCGACACCATCGGGGTGGCCGATCCGTGGCTGGTCCGCCGCCGGGTGGAGGCGACGAAGCGGGCCGCCCCCGACACTCCCCTGCGCCTGCACTTCCACGATACCCGCAACACCGGCCTGGCCAACGCCTATGCCGGCGTCGAGGCCGGCGTCGATGTGCTGGACGCCAGTTGCGGCGGGCTCGGCGGCTGCCCCTTCGCCCCGGACGCCACCGGCAATATCGGCACCGAGGATCTGGTCTACATGCTGGAGCGCGCCGGCTTCGAGACGGGCTATGACATCGGCCGCCTGATCGAGACGGCCCGGTGGATGAGCGGGATACTGGGCAAGCCGCCCGCGGCCTCGGTCAGCCGGGCGGGTGTGTTTCCGGCCTAGCGGCTCTTCAGCCGCCAGATCACCGGGCGAGCGACGGCGGCGCCGATCACCAGGGGCGAGAGCAGCAGGGCGCCCAGCTGCTGCCAGACGCCCTCGGCGCGCTTCCTGAAATAGCGGGCCAGGCCGACGCCCTTGTGAAACTCGACCTTCAGGGGACTGGTCTGGCTGGTGTGACCCAGGTGGATCACCTCGGCCCCCGGATGGAACAGCACCATCCCGCCCTGGCGGCGCACTCGCCAGCACAGATCAACGTCCTCCACATGCAGGAAGTACTTCTCGTCAAAGCCGCGGACGCTGTCGAAGTCCGCGCGGCGCATGCCGAAACAGGCGCCGGAGATGGTCGGCGTGAAGACAGCGGTCTCAGGCACCGCCTCGTCCTCCCAGTGGACCTCGTAGCGGCGCCATCCCGGAACCAGCCGCGACAGGGTGCTCAGCGACATCAGTGCGCTCATCGGCGTGATCTCGCCACGCCGTGCGCCCCGCTGTTCGGTGCGGTCAGGGTTCAGCACCCGGCCGCCGACGATGCAGGGGGAGGGCCGGTCCTCGATCTCCGAGGCCAGGGCGGCAAGGCAGCCGGGTTGCAGGAACGCGTCGGGATTCAGGAACACCAGGATGTCGCCCCGGGCCCGGCGCGCGCCCAGGTTGGCGCCCCGGGCGAACCCGATGTTGCCGTGGCCGGCCAGCAGCACGACCCGCGCGTCGCGCCCGGCAAGGGCGCGAAGGGCCGCGGAGTCTGCCAAGGCGGAACCGTTGTCGACGATCACCAGCTGGTCCGCCAGCGGATCGCGCAGCACCGAGGCGACGCTCTCGGCCAACGCCTCACCGGTCATATAGACCACCATCACCACCGATATCCGCCGACGGGGTCGGAGAAATTCCGGGGTCGGAACGGGCTCGGCGGCGACGATCTTTGCGGCGATGCCGTTCATCCAGCCCCCATGGCGCCGTCCGCGCCGGGCGCCGCCGAGTCGGCGCGCCCGGCCCCTGCGGCAACATCGGGCGGCAGCGCCTGCAAGGCAAGCGCGTTCGCCGCCGCCTCAAGGCCCAGAACCTCCTGGCCGTCGGACCCCAGCCGGCGCAGCGCCACCTGCCCAAGCTCGGCCTCGCGACGGCCGACCACGGCGATCACCGGCGTCTTGGCCAGGCTGTGTTCGCGGACCTTGTAGTTGATCTTTTCGTTCCTCAGATCGATCTCCACGCGCAGCCCCCTGGCCCGCAACGCCGCCGCCGCCTTGACCGCGAAGTCGTCGGCGTCGGAGGTAATCGTGGCGACCACCACCTGAACCGGCGCCAACCACAGGGGAAACGCGCCGGCGTAATGTTCGATCAGGATACCGATGAAACGCTCCATCGAGCCGCAGATCGCCCGATGCAGCATCACCGGCCGATGCTTGGCGCCGTCCTCGCCCGTGTAGTTGGCGTCGAGGCGGTCGGGCAGCACATAGTCGAGCTGCAAGGTGCCGCACTGCCACGTCCGGCCGATCGCGTCGCGCAGGTGGAATTCGAGCTTGGGGCCATAGAAGGCGCCTTCGTTGGGGATGCGCTCGACCTGCACCCCAGCGGCGTTGGCCGCCTGCTCCAGGGTGTCTTCCGCCAGCGTCCATTGCTCGTCATCGCCGAACCGCTGATCCGGACGCAGCGCCAGCTTCACCGAATGCAGCGCGACGCCCAGGTCCGCGTAGACCGACTTCAGGAGTTCGATGAAGTCGCGGGATTCCTCGAGGATCTGCGCGGGCGTGCAGAAGATGTGCGCGTCGTCCTGGCACATCTGGCGCACCCTCATCAGGCCGTGCAGCGAACCGGAGCTCTCGTTGCGGTGCAGCGGCTCGTATTCGGCGAAGCGGATCGGCAGGTCGCGATAGGAGCGTTGGCCATGGTTGAACACCTGCACATGGCAGGGGCAGTTCATCGGCTTGACGGCCATGACCTCGCCGTCTTCGGCCTCGCAGACGAACATGTCGTCGTGGAACTTGTCCCAGTGGCCGGAGCGCTCCCACAGCACCTTGTTGAGCACCTGGGGCGTCTTGATCTCTTGGTAGCCGACCGCCTCGGTGCGCCGGCGCATGTAGTTTTCGAGCGTCCGGTAGAGCGTCCAGCCCTTCGGATGCCAGAAAATCATCCCCTTGCCTTCTTCCTGGATGTGGAAAAGCTCCATCGCCTGGCCGATCTTGCGATGGTCGCGCTTCTCGGCCTCCTCGATGCGGCGCAGGTGGGCCGCGAGGTCGGCTTCCGTGGCCCAGGCCGTGCCGTAGATGCGCTGAAGCATGGCGTTGCGATGATCGCCGCGCCAGTAGGCCCCGGCCAGCTTGGTCAGCTTGAACGCCTTGCCCACCGCCTTGGTCGAGGGCAGGTGCGGCCCGCGGCACAGGTCCTTCCAGGCGCCCTGGCGATAGACGCTGACGTCCTCGCCGGCGGGGATGCCCTCGATGATCTCGGCCTTGTAGTGCTCGCCGATCGACGTGAAGTGGGCGATGGCCGCGTCGCGGCTCCACACCTCGCGCGTGATCGTCTCGTCGCGGTCGACGATCTCCCTCATCCGTTGTTCGATCACCGCCAGGTCGTCCAGGCTGAACGGCTCGGGGCGCGCGAAATCGTAGTAGAAGCCATCCTCGATCGAAGGCCCGATGGTCACCTGCGTACCGGGGAACAGCTCCTGAACGGCCTCGGCCATGACGTGGGAGGCATCGTGGCGGATCGTCTCCAGCGCGTCTGGACTGTCGCGCATCAGGATCTCGAACCTGCCGCCGTGCGGCAGGGGCCGGTCGAGATCGAGGAGCTCGCCGTCGAGCTTCACCAGAACCGCGCGCTTGGCCAGGGAGATGGCGATGGACGTGGCCACTTCCTTGCCCGTCACGCCGTCGTCGAACGGTCGCTTGGAGCCATCGGGGAAAATCAGCTCGATCATGTTTCACAGGTCCACTTGCGCGCATCGGTCCCGCGGTCGTTCGCGGGCGGCGTGCGCGGGGGCGGGACCGGGTCATAGCCCGAACCCCCACCCCAGGGATGACAACGGCACAGCCTGCGCGCGGCGAGCGCACTCCCGCGCCACGGGCCATGGCCGATCAGGGCGTCAGCGGCATATTCCGAACAACTCGGAAGGAACCGGCATTGCCGCCCGATCAGCGGCGAAAGCGTCAGCTTGTAGGCGCGTAGGGCCCCTCTGACGCAGCGTTCGTAGAGCTTCATGCCGGCTACGGGGATCTCGGAAGGCAGGGCCCAGCGATTACGCTGCGCCTAGCGAGGGATCAAGCCGCGCCGACGGGGCTAGTTCGCCCGGTGGCGATACGGACAGCCTCGGTCACCGCCTCGAACGCGAGCAGCGTGGAGGCGTGGCGGGCGGGGTAGTCCTTGACCGGGGCGAGCATCGAAAGGTCCGAAAAGCGTCCGTCGGGCGCGGGGGCGCCATCCTTCAACATAGCACGGAACTGGTCGCGGGCCACCTCCAGCTCTTTGAGGGTCGCGCCGATCACCTGGGCGCCCAGCACCGCGGCAGACGCCTGGCCAAGCGCGCAGGCCTTTACCTCCTGGGCAAAGTCGGTGACCAGACCGTCCTCGATGACCACATCCACCAACACCCGGCTGCCGCACAGCTTGGCGATCTTCTCGACGCTGGCGTCCGGCGCGGCGAGGCGCCCCACGCGCGGCATATTCGCCGCGAGTTTGAGCAACTTCGCCGAATAGAGGTCATCGATCATCGCCCCTAGATCGGGGGCCGGGCCTGTCGTGTCAAATCGCCTTCGCCGAATCCGCTTTGCAGCCTGTTATGATATATTATAACAGTCGCTTCGACTGGGCCGGCAGATTCCGAAGGCGCCTGGCGTGGCTCGCCGCGAGCCGGACATATCGCGGACCTGATTGACCTCTGTACGGGATTTCCATGACCCATCGATGTTCATTGCTTGTCGCCGCGAGCGCTGGCGTTCTGACCGCCACATCGGCCCTGGCGCAACAGGCGCCTCCCGCCGCGCAGCCGGAAATATCCGAAATCGTGGTCACCGCGCAGCGCCTTGACGCCGCACGCGGAACGATCGAGCCCGTGTTGGGGGCGACGACCTATTCCCTGCCGGAAGCCTTCATCACGAACCTGCCCGGCGGCGCCAACACCCAGCTGAACCAGGTGGTCCTGCAGGCGCCGGGGGTGGCGCAGGACTCGTTCGGGCAGCTGCACGTGCGCGGCAACCACGGCGATATCCAGTATCGGCTGAACAACGTGATCCTACCGGAAGGCCTGGCGGTGTTCGGCCAGACCCTGTCGCCGAGACTCGCCTCCAGCATCCGGCTGATCACCGGCGCCCTGCCGGCGCAATATGGCCTTAGGACCGCGGGAATCATCGACATCACCACCAAGAGCGGCTTTCGAAATGGCGGCGTGGCGTCGATCTACGGCGGAAGTCACGGAATGATCACGCCTAGCATCGAATACGGTGGCTCCTGGGGTAAATCCAGCGCCTTCGGATCGCTGAGTTTCACCGGCACGGATGTCGGCATCGAGAGTCCTGACGGCAGTGGAACGCCGCTGCATGACCGTTCCAACCAATACCAGGCCTTCGGCTATTTCGACCGCATTCTGGACGATGCGAGCCGCATCTCCGCCATCGTCGGCACGTCGCAGCAGAGCTTTCAGATTCCCAATGCCAAAGGCCTGCAGCCCAACCTGGGGCTCAACCTCAATGGCCGGACCGCCTTCGCCTCCGAGGCCCTGAACCAGACCCAGCGAGAGGCCACCAGCTACGGAATCGTCACCTACCTCAGGACGACCGAAAAATTCACCGGCCAAGCCTCGCTGTTCACCCGGTACTCCGAACTGACGTACCGGCCCGACCTGGCCGGGGAACTCCTGTTCAATGGGATCGCCCAGGCAGCCCGCAAGACCGACCTGTCGTTTGGGACCCAACTTGAAGGTGTCTACAGTCTCAGCGACGCCCATACGGCGAGGGGTGGCGTGATCATTTCGACGGATCACACCACCAGCCGGACCAATTCCCAGGTCTTCCGTCTAAACGCCGTCGGCGCGCAATTGTCGCCGTCGCCCATAGATCTTATCGGGAGTAGCAGCTCGGATGCCTGGACCTACTCGGCATATCTTCAGGACTCCTGGAAAATCATCGACAGCGTGACGCTGAACTATGGGCTGCGCATGGACCAGCTCGCGGCGTTCCGGCGCGAACGTCAGTTGAGCCCGCGTGTGAACCTGGTTTGGATCCCAGCCGATGGCCTGACCCTTCACGGCGGCTACGCCCGGTATTTCACGCCACCGCCCTTCGAGCTGGTCGCCAGCCAGACCATCGCCAGCTTCGTCGGCACCACCGCCGAGGCGCCTGGCAGCCAGAACGACACCCCGCGCTCCGAACGTGACGACTACTTCGATCTTGGTGTTGAGCAGAAATTCGCCAACGGCCTGACGCTCGGGGCGGACGCCTACTACAAGTCGGCTTCAAATCTCGTTGATGAAGGCCAGTTCGGCGCTCCGATCATCCTGACCCCCTTCAACTATCGCGACGGCTATGCGAAGGGCGTCGAACTGTCCGCCAACTACGTGAACGGCCCCCTCAACGCCTACGCCAACCTTGCCGTTTCCGAGGCGAAGGGACGTGACATCGTCAGCAGCCAGTTCAATTTCAACCCAGCTGAACTGGCGTATATCCGCGATCACTTCATCTATCTCGACCACGATCAGACCTACACTCTTTCGGGCGGCGCCAGCTATCGCCTGGGATCGACGCGGTTCTCCACCGACGTGCTTTGCGGTTCCGGGCTCCGGCGTACTCCGGACGGCGCGCCGCCCAACAGCGGCCATCTGCCAGGATACATCCAGGTCAACCTGAGTATCGCGCACGATTTCGAGCTCCCGGGCGGCCCGCTCACCGTGCGGGCCGACCTGATTAATGCGTTGGACGAGAAATATCAGATCCGCGACGGCTCCGGCGTCGGCGTCGGCGCGCCGCAATACGGGCCGCGCCGCGGGCTGTTTGTGGGCCTGACGAAGGCGTTCTGACGTGGCGCGTCAAATTGCCCGCCCGACGACGGCTTGCTGAATGACGCGGCGTCTTCTGTCGAACCCGCCAGTCGAACCCTCGGCGCGTTGCCAGCGCTCCGGAATGCTGCCTAGGTTCCGCCA
Organism: Phenylobacterium sp.; assembly: GCF_031360265.1. Taxonomy (GTDB): domain Bacteria; phylum Pseudomonadota; class Alphaproteobacteria; order Caulobacterales; family Caulobacteraceae; genus Phenylobacterium. The sequence continues at coordinate 5,287 of NZ_JANMBF010000169.1, read as the reverse complement.
GGCGGGGGGCGACATGACAGCGATCGCGGCGGAGACGGTGGCTGCGCCGGAACGGACTGTCTTTGGCCATCCGCGAGGCCTGGCGGTGCTGGCCGGGACCGAATTCTGGGACCGCGTCTCGTTCAACGGCATGCAGGCGCTGCTGACCCTCTACCTCGCCGGCCAGCTGTTCACCCCCGGACACATCGAGAAGATCGTCGGCTTTGTCCGCTTCCGCGCCGTCGTCGAGGCGGTCTTCGGCCACCTCACCACGCTGGGCCTGGCGACCCAGATCTTCGGCCTCTACATCGGCCTGGCCATGTTCACGCCCGTTTTCGGCGGGCTGATCGGCGACCTGTGGCTGGGCCGCAAGCGCGGCGTGATCCTGGGCGCGCTGCTGATGAGCGCGGGCCACTTCTGCATGGCCTTCGACCAGTCGTTTCTGCTGGCCATGCTGCTGCTGATCCTGGGCACCGGCGCCCTGCGCGGCAACCTGCTGCCGCAGGTGGGCGAGCTCTATCGGCCCGACGACGCGCGCCGCGACACAGCGTTCCAGCTCTACTACGCGATGGTCAATCTGGGCGCCTTCGTCGCCCCGCTGGTGACCGGCGCGTTGGCCCAGACCTTCAGCTGGCATGTGGGCTTCGCCTTCGCGGGATTCGGCATGCTCGCCGGCCTGGTCATCTATCTGGCCGGCCAGGGGCAGGTGGTCGCCGTCGCGCCGAAGCCGGCGCGGGCGGCCGACCGGGTCCGCGTCCCGCTGACCGCGGCGGATTGGCGCCGGGTCACCGCCCTGCTGGCGCTGGTTCCGGTGGCCGCGCTCTTCTGGATCGCCCAGTCGCAGGTCTGGAACACCTACAACCTGTGGGTCCGCGACCACATCCAGCTGCACATCGGGGCCTTCCTCGTCCCCGTGCCCTGGTTTCAGGCGATCGATGGCCTGTCGCCCTTCGTCTGCCTGCCGCCGATGCTGATGTTCTGGCGCTGGCAGGCGGCGCGCGGCCGCGAGCCCGGCCAGCTCACCAAGGTCGCCATCGGCTGCTTCATCTTCGCCGCGGGCACGCTCTGGCTGGCCGCAGCCGGGATCGCTGCCGACGCCGACGGACGCGCGCCGATCCTTTTCGCGGTGATGTTCCATCTGGTCTCGAACCTGGGCTGGCTCTATTTCGCGCCGACCATGGTGTCGCTCTTCGCCCGCGCCGCGCCGGCGCCGGCGGTCGCCACCCTGGTCGGGGTCAACATGTTCTCGACCGCGCTCGGCAGCTTCGCCTCGGGCCGGTTGGGCAGCCTATACGAGACCCTCCCGGCGCCGCAGTTCTGGGCCTTGCACGCAGCCCTGGTCGGTGCCGGCGGCCTGATCTTCCTTTTGATCGGCTGGCGCTTCGGCGCCGCCTACGGGATCACGCGGTCGGCGAAAGCCCGGCCCTGAGCGCGGCCATGGCCAGGGAGTCGCGCTGCCCGGAACTCAGGGCCGCGAACTCGCCGCGGTCCACCGCCCCGCCCAGCCGCACCTTGCCAGCGTCCATCAGCAGCACATGATCGGCCAGCCGGGCGATCTCGCCGACGTCGTGGCTGATGTAGAGCGCCGGGATCGCCAGGCTCCGGTGCAGACGCTCCAGATAGGGCAGGATCTCGGCCTTCGACCCGACGTCAAGGCTCGACATCGGCTCGTCCATCAGCAGCAGGCGGGGCTGCGACAACAGCGCCCGGCCCAGCGCCACCCGCTGCCGCTCGCCACCGGAGAGGTTGGCGGTCGAGCGGCCGAGCAACGGCCCAAGCCCCAGGAGCTCGACGGTGTCGTCCAGGCTGACCTCCGCCTTGGCGAAGGTGCGTTTCGCGCCATAGAGCAGGTTCCCGCGCACCGACAGGTGCGGCAACAGGCTGGCTTCCTGAAACACCACGCCCACCGGCCGGCGGTGCGGCGGCAGGAACGTCCGGTCGTCCTGCCAGACTTCCCCGGCCACCACGAGCCGCCCCTCGAGCCGTGTCAGGCCGGCGATGCAGCGCAGGAGCGTGGTCTTGCCGGAGCCCGATGGGCCGCTGAGCGCGGTAATCCCCCTGGGCGCCAGCGTAAACTCAACTTCCAGCGCGAACCCGCCCACCGCGCCCGCGAACCGACCCTCAACGCCGCTCTTGCCGGCGACCGCGGGGCTCACCGTAGCCGCCCGTCGGCCTGGCGGTCGAGCAACAGCATGGCCAGCAGGACGGCGAAGGAGAACACCACCACGCCGGCTGCCAGCGCGTGCGCCTCGCCGTACCGCAGCGACTCCACAAGCTGGTAGATGCGCACCGACAACACCTCGGTCTTGCCGGGGATGCCGCCGCCGATCATCAGCACCACCCCGAACTCGCCAAGCGTGTGGGCGAAGACCAGGATCGCGGCGGTCAGGAACCCGCGCCGCGCCATCGGCAGGGCCACGGTGAAGAAGGCGTCCGCCGGCGAGGCGCGCAGGGTCGCAGCGACCTCCATCGGCCGCGCGCCCATCGCTTCAAAGGCGTTGCGGATCGGCTGCACCGCGAACGGCAGCGAGTAAACCATCGAGCCGATCACCAGGCCCTGGAAGGTGAAGGCCAGGGTGCGGATCCCGAAGGGGTGTAGCACGCTCATCAGCGGGCTCTGCGGCGCCATGGCGATCAGCAGGTAGAACCCGAGCACCGAGGGCGGCAGGATGATCGGCAGGGTCGCGGCGGCCGCCACGATCTCCTTCCACCAGGCCTTGCGCCGGGCCAGCCACCAGGCGATCGGCGTGGCCAGGATCAGCAGCAGGACCGTGGTCAGGCTCGCCAGGCGCAGGGTCGTCCAGATGACCTCAGCCACGGCTAGGGAACCTCGTAGCCATATCGCCGGATGATCGCGACCGCCGCGGGAGACTTGAGAAAGGCCAGGAACGCCCTGGCGGCCGGGTCCTTCGCGCCGGCCTGGAGCAGGATCGCCTGTTGGTCGATGGGGGCGTGATCGGCCGCCGGGACCAGCCAGCGCGAGCCGCCCGGCACATTGATCACCTGCGACCAGGCGACAAATCCCAGCTCCGCGGCGCCGGTCTGGACGAACTGGAAGGTCTGGCCGATCGAGGCCCCGGTGACGATCCTGCTCCGCACCCGGTCATAGACGCCCAGCGTCCGCATCGTCCGCACGGCGGCTGCGCCATAGGGCGCGGCGGCGGGATCGGCTATCGCCAGCTTTTCGAACCTGTCGCCACTCAGCACCGACCCAGCGGGATCGACCACGCCGGGCGTCGGCGAATAGAGCGCCAGGCGCCCCACCGCATAGGTGAAGCGCGAGCCGGCGACCCCCAGGCCGTCCCGTTCCGCCTGCTTCGGACGCTCGGTGTCGGCGGAGAGGAACACCTCATAGGGCGCACCGTGCGCCATCTGGGCGTAGAATGCCCCGGACGAACCGAAGGTCAGCCTCGCGGTGTGCCCCGTGGCGGCCACGAACGCGGTGGCGATCTCCTTCGCCGGCTCGGTGAAGTTGGCGGCCACGGCCACCAGGGTTTCGGCCGCCAGCGCCGGACCGGCGGTGAGGGCGCCCGCCAGCGCCAGGCCGGTCAGACAGCGGCGTCGGGTGATCATCGGCGGGCTCCGTCTAGAACGCGAACTGCGTACGCAGCATGAGGACGCGATAGTGCTGGCCGATCTCGGCGCCGGCTGGCGTCTGGAAGGTCGCCGCCGACGGCGACAGCCGCCGGATACGCACGTCCTGGAAATCCAGCATCAGACGGAAAAAGGTGTTCGGGAACCAGTTCACCCCGGCGGTGACGATCCGCTGGTCGCCGCCGCGCAGCGCATCGGCCCCGGGCGCAGTTCCGACCGCGCCGGCGTGATAATTGAGGTTCATGTCCGAATAGCGCCCGGCCAACTCCCACGCGCCCCAGGTCCGGTCCGCCAGGCTGAACGGATGGTCCACCAGCGGACTGTCCCAGGCGAAGGTTGCGGCATTGAACCGCCGGCGCTCGCCGGTCACCGTCCATCCACCCTCGACGTACCAGCCGTGGAACTCGGGATCGGAGACCCCGGGCGCCGGGTTCAGCCGTGCGATCCGGAACCGCTCATACTCGCTCTGCAGAAACAGGCTGCCCACCTGGCCGGACGCCTCGATGCCGAGGGTCGAGGCCCGCCTGGCGTTGATCGCCCCGGTCGAGACCAGCCGCGTGCCATCGACCCGCAGTTCCGGCCGCTCCTGGATCGTGATCGGATAGCGCGACGTTCCGGCCGGGGTGTCCGGGCCGCCGGCGTCGGCCGGTCGGGCGACATAGCCGCCGTGCACGCCCAACTCCAGCATGGCGTCATCGGTCCTGACCGGCACGAAGGCGACCCGGCCGACATAGTTGACGGCGGTATCGAACGGCTGGGTGACCCCGGTCGCCTGGGAGTTCACCACCCCCACGACCCGGCCGCTCACGGCGCCGGAGACGTACCAGCGGTCGGTCCCGCCCCAGAACTGGCCGGCCTCGCGGAAGTCGCCCCCGGTCAGGCTCCGGGCCATGTCCGCCGACGCCGGGCGTTCCAGGAACAGCGCCCCGTTGGTCGAGCCCTGGTCCTCCAGCCCGATCGAGGGTGGAAAGGCGCCGATGCGCACGTGGAAGGGCTTCAGGCCCGAGTATTGCGCCCACATTTCCTGGATGTGCCCGGCGTCCTCCTCGCCCGCCCCACCGAACTCAAAGAGCAGGTTGTAGTCCCAGTCGCCGAACGCCTTACCCTCGATGCCGATGCGGGCGCGGCGAAAGTTGGAGCCGGAGTTGAGGTCGCGTGCATGAGCTGTGTCCGTCCCGGCCGCGCCTCTGCGGAAATCAGCGATGATCGGGCCGGGCGTCGCCTGCTTATAGTCGGCGGCGTCGAACTGCATCACCCCGTGCAGCTTGGCGGAGAAACGGCCATCCGCGCTCTCGATCGAGGGCCGTCCGGCCACGATCGTCATCCCGCCCGCGGAGGGGACCTGCGCCGGCGTCGACAGGTCGGGCTCAGTCTGGAGGATCGCCGCCGATGTCGGCGCTGGCGCCGGAGCCGGCGGAGACAGCGGCGGCGCGGGGCGGGCGGCAAGGCTGTCGACCCGGGCCGACAGGGCCTCGACCTGCGCTTTCAGGGCCTGGATCTGCGCATCGCGGGGATCGGGCGCGACCCGGCCCTGTCGCGGCGCCGCCTCGACCGGCGTCCAAACCCCGCTGAGGCCGGCCGCCGCCAGGAGCACGCGACAGGCCGCAAGCTGACTGATACCCATTTTCGGCGTGTCCCGACCCGCGTCTGCCCCGCGATAATTATATAAAATAAATATCGCTGGGCCAGCGGCAAGCTGCCGTGGGTTCGGCGC
>NZ_JANMBF010000144.1:0-17878 GCF_031360265.1 Phenylobacterium sp. | reverse complement strand
TTGGCGTGGCGCTTGTCGACGGGCCGGATCTCCACCGTGCCGTGGTAGTCGATCGGGCTCTTGGGCTGGGAATAGGTGTAGGACCAGGCGGTCTGGGCGACCAGCACCTCATCGACCCGGTCGGCGATCCGCCGCACCGCGCCCATTTCCCCGTCCTTGCCCGAGGTGATCACGCAGGTGGTCTTGAACCAGGGGCCGATCTGGCAGAAGCCGGAAATCTTCTTCCAGGCCACGTCGGCGGGGGCGTTGATCGTCGCCTCCAGCGGCACGGTGACGAAGTCGGCGGCGGCGGCCGCGCCGGCCGACAGGGCGAGCGCGCCGAGCGTCGCGGCGGCCAAGAACATCTTCATTGTGGTTTCCCCCATATGCTTGAAGCGGAGTTTGGCCATGCGACGCGGCGGAAGCCAAGCGCGCGAATGCCTCAGCCGGCGAGCCTTTCCAGCTCAGCGGAGTCGATCTCCTCGTTGGACCAGACGTGCTGGACGTCGTCCTCGTCGTCGAGCGCCTCGAGCAGCTTGAGCAGGACGCCCGCGGCGTCGCCGGCGACCGGCGTGCGCGCTTTGGGCCGCCAGGCCGTCGCGGTGGACTTGGCGGCGCCGAGCGCGGCCTCCAGGGCGGTGGCCACCTCGGAAAGATTCTCGAAGGCGGTGTAGATGGTGTGCTCGTCCTCGTCGGACTCCACATCCTCGGCGCCGGCCTCAATGGCGGCGTCCATGACGCTGTCCTCCGAGCCGGCTGCGGCGGGATAGACGATCTGGCCCACCCGGTCCCACATGAAGGCCACCGAGCCGGTCTCGCCCAGATTGCCGCCGTGCTTGGAGAAGGTGGACCGTACATTGGCCGCGGCCCGGTTGCGGTTATCGGTCAGCACCTCGACGATCACGCCGACTCCGCCGGGACCGAAGCCCTCGTAGCGGATCTCCTCATAGGACTCGGCCTCGCCGCCGGAGGCCTTCTTGATCGCTCGGTCGATGACGTCCTTGGGCAGGGACTCGCCCTTGGCGTTGTTCACCGCCAGCCGCAGCCGGGCGTTCATGTTAGGGTCGGGCAGACCGGACTTGGCCGCCACCGTGATCTCCCGCGACAGCTTGGAGAACAGCTTGGACCGGGCGGAATCCGCGCGGCCCTTGCGGTGCATGATGTTCTTGAACTTGGAATGTCCGGCCATGGTCCGTCTGTGCGGGTCTCTTGGGGAAAGAGCCTTGCTTCTAGCCCTGGCCGGGGCGGGGCGGAACCCCCGGCATGCCGCGTCGCGCTCAGAGCCGGCGCGAAACCCGCAAGGGCATCCCGCCCTTGGGGCGGAGCGTCAGGTCTGAGGTGACCTCGACGCGGTGTCCGGGGACCGGGGCGAATTCGAACCGCGCCAGCCAGTGCGTGAGGATCAGCAGGGCCTCGGCGGTGGCGAACTGGGCGCCGATGCAGATCCGCGGGCCTGCGCCGAAGGGGATATATTGGAAGCGGTGGAGGGTCGCGCGGGCCTCTGGCGCGAACCGTTCCGGATCGAAGCTGTCGGGGTTGTCCCACAGCGCCTCGTGCCGGTGCAGCACCCAGGGCCAGACGCCGATGTAGTCCCCTTTTTTCACCCCCAGGTCGCCCAGCTGGTCGTCGGCCGCGGCCTGCCGGTCGAGCCGGGGGGCGGGCGGATAGAGGCGCAAGGATTCCTGCAGCACCCAGCGCAGGTAGACGAGCCGCTCCAGCACCTCGGCGGGGGATCCGCCGCCGGCCAGCGCCTCGCGCGCCTCCGCCGCCGCCCACGTCTGGACCTTCGGCTGTTCGCTGAGCAGGTAGAGCGTCCAGGCGAGCGCGTTGGCCGCGGTCTCGTGTCCGGCGATCAGGAACGTGACCGCGTTGGCAAGCGCCAGCCGGGCGGCCTCCTTGGGCGGATGATCCGCGGCCAAGGCGTCCAGCAAACGGGTCATGAAGTCCGCGGGCGGTGAAGGGTCGGCCTGGCGCGCGGCGATGAAGGCCGCCAGTCGCGCGGTCAGGAAGGCCTCGGCGCGGCGGCCGGCGCGGGCTGTGGGCGACGGATCCAGGCGGCCCAAACCCAGCAGGGCGAGAAACCCGGCCTTGCCGCTCTGGGCCAGCAGGGCCGCCACGTGACCTGCCGCCTCGTCGCCGTCCAGGCCCTGTTCGGCGGAGAACAGGGCGCGGCTGATCACCTCGAAGCTGGTGTGGACGGCGCCGGCGCCCACGTCGATGACGCGCGGGACCTGGGCGGTCCAGGCCTCGGCGGTCTCCACCGCGGCGCCTACGAAGATCGGCAGAAAGTCCTGGATGGCGGCGGGGGTGAACACCGGAGCCATCAGCCGGCGCTGGCTGCGCCATTCCGCCCCGTCCACGCCGAACAGGCCGTCGGCCGCCAGCGGGAACAACCGGCGCAGCAGGCTGGGTTTCCGATAGTTCGCGGCGTTGTCCCGCAACACTCGCGCCACCGCCTGCGGGTCGTTGATCGTGTGATAGGTGACGCCCAGCAGGGTTCGGCTGGTGTGGGGGTGGCGGAAGCTGTCGGCGGTCCACCACTGGACGATGTTGCGCGAGGCGCGGCCGAACAACTGGCTCCACCTGGATGCGGGCTTGGCCAGCCGGGCCGGGGCGGCCGGCCGGAAACCGACGGTGTCGATCGGTTGGACGCTCATGGCGCTCTCCGCGGAGTTCGAGCGGAAGGTGGGCGCAATGCTGCGATGCAACAAACGACATCTCAGCCGGCGCCTCGTGATCTCAGATCACAGATCGTCCAGCGGTTCGCAGTCGATGCGGCCGACGCCGCCGTGTTGCAGCAGGAACACCGCGTCCTGCGGGACGTCCTGCTGGCCGGCCTCGTCACGTCCGAGGTTGGCGTAGAGACCGCGCAGCACCCGGCCGGAGATGCCGTGGCTCACGGCGATGATCCGGCGGTCGGGCTCGGGCGGCAGGCTGGCCAGCCAGGCGCCGACACGCGCCGCAACGGCCTCGTAGCTCTCGCCGCCCGTGGCCGCATCGAAGGCCCAGCCGGTCTTGCCGAACGTGTCCGGATGCTCGGCCGCCACCTCATCGCGAAGCCGGCCGTCGCTGGCGCCCCAGCTCATTTCCATGAGCCGGTCGTCGAGCTCGACGGGCAGGCCGCCGAGGATGCCGGCGATGATCTCGGCGGTCGATCTGGCGCGGCCCAGCGGACTGGAGACGATGCGCCAGACCGCGGGATCGCGGATCAGGTCACGCAGCAGACGGCCGACCGCCTTGGCCTGGCGGACGCCAAGCTCGGTCAGCGGGCTGTCGTTGTGCCCCTGGATGCGACGCTCGCGGTTGAACTCCGTCTGGCCGTGTCGAACCAGGTAGATCATCGTTTGCGGCGGACAACCGGGTGCGAAGTCGACAAGCCCCCGTCCACCGCCAGGGTCTGGCCGTTGACGTAGGAAGCGTCGTCAGAGGCCAGGAACAGGGCCGCGTGGGCGATCTCGTCCGGCACGCCATAGCGGGCCAGGGGATTCAGCTGGCCGATCTTGTCCCCATTGCCGCGGGCGCGTGCGCCATCGAAGATCGGCTTGGTCATGCCGGTCTCGATCAGGCCAGGCGCGATGGCGTTGACCCGAACGCCGGTCCCATAGAGCTCGTTGGCGCAGGTCTGCACCAGGCTGATCACCCCGGCCTTGGAGGCGGAATAGGCCGGCCCGCCGGCGCCGGAGCGGATGCCGGCCACCGAAGCGGTGCATATGATCGAGCCCTTGCCGTTGGGGATCATCGCGGCCGAGGCGTGCTTCACCGCCAGGAAGGCGCCGATCAGGTTGACCCGCAGGATCTCGGCCCAATAGTCGGCGGTCTGTTCTTGCAGCGTCGCGAACCCGCCGGAGATGCCGGCGTTGGCCCAGACCACATCCAGGGATCCGAACTCGGCCTGGGCGCGGGCGATATAGCCGACCACACACGCCTCGTCGCCGGCGTCGCCGTTCATGGCCACGGCCTTGCCGCCGGCCTTGGCGACCATGTCCGCCGTCTCCGCGACAGCCTCGGCGCGATCGACGCAGACCACGGACGCGCCTTCGCGGGCGAACAACAGAGAGGCGGCGCGACCGATGCCGCTGGCCGCGCCGGTGATGACCGCCGTGCGGCCCTGGAGACGTCCCATGGTGTTTCTGTCCTTAGGCTGAGGGCTTGGCGCGGCGCGCCGCGGCGACGATGGCGTCGATGAAGGTGTCGTAGAGGCCTGGCGGCAGGTCGTGGCCCATGCCGGGGACGACGCGAAGTTCCGCACCGGGAATGGCGGCCGCCGTGGCCTCGCCGCCGGCCTTGGGCAGGAGGGGATCGTCGGCGCCGTGCAGGACGACGACTGGGAGCGTCAGGCCCTTCAGCGCTTCCGTGCGGTCGCCGTCGGCGCGGACGGCGGCCATCTGTCGGGCCACCCCGGGGGGATTGAAGGCGCGCGCATACTCAGCGACGACCCGATTGCGGATTTCATCATCCGTCCACGGATGAGCCGGGCTGCCGATGATGCGCGCGTTGCTGATTCCATGGGCGAGATAGGCGTCATAGTCACTGGCCGGGTCGGGCGCGGGCGCGGTCAGAACGGCGGCGGCCGCCGGGTGCGGTTGCATCGTCGAGGCCTCGCCGGTCGTCGACATGATCGAGGTCATGGAAAGCACCCGGCCCGGATGGTCGAGCGCAAGGCGCTGGACGATCATTCCGCCCATCGAGACGCCGGCGATATGGGCCTGTTTGACGCCGGCCGCGTCGAGCACGGCGACGGCGTCATCGGCCATGTCCCTCAGCGAATATTTGTCGGCGGGCCAGGTGGACAGGCCGGTGTCGCGGTTGTCGAGGCGGATGGCGCGATAGCCCTTCGCTGCGAGCTTCTCGCAGAAGGCTTCCGGCCAGCGGGTCATCTGCGACCCCAGGCCGTTGACCAGCAGGACGGCCTCCGGGCGGTCGTCGCCGAAGCTCTGGTACTCGATCTCGACACTGCCGTTGTGGGCGCGGGGCATGGAAAGCTCCTTCTTTTCTATCTGTGTCATCTCGCTTTTCGCGGAACGCGAAAGACCGGGACCCATCGACGCCGATGGCTTGAGGACTGCCGGCGAGCTTCGCGATCCTGGGTCCCGCACAAGCGCTGCGCGCCTTCCGGGATGACAGCCATTTGTGGGTTCAGGGGATGAGCAGTACTCTCCCCACGGCCTGGCGGCTTTCGATGTAGCGGTGGGCTTCGGCGGCGTCCTTGAGCGCGAAGGTCCTGTCGATGACCACTTTCAGGCTTCCGGAGGCGACGTCGGCGATCAGCTGCTGGATATTGTCGTGGACTCGGTCGGTGGCGATCTCGGCGCCCAGGAAGACGCCGGAGAGGCTGCGGTTGCCGCCCATCATGCTGCCCACATCGACCTTCATCGGCTCGCGTCCGGCCGCGCCCACCATCGACACCCGGCCCCGGTAGGCCAGCGACAGGATCGAGGACTGCAAGGTGGGGCCGCCGACCGAATCAACGATCACGTCAGCCATGTGCTTGTCGGTGAGCCGCGCGACCTCCTTGGCCACGTCGTCGCGCCGGTAGTTGATACCGTGGGTCATGCCCAGGACCTTCAATTTCTCAAGGCGTTCATCGGACGAGGCGGTGGCCAGCACCATGGCGGCGCCGGCGCGGGCGGCCAGCTGGATCGCGGCCACGCCGACGCCGGACGCGCCGGCCTGCACCAGGACGACATCGCCGGCCTTCATGCGACCGAACTCGAACAGGCAGTCGTGCGCCGTGCCGAAGGGCACAGGGATGACCGCGGCCTGGCGGACATCGAGGCCCTTTGGAATCACCCAGGCGGTGCGGGCGGCGACCGCGCGCAGCTCGGCGTGGCTGCCGAAGCCGCCGGTGGTGACCACCCTGTCGCCGAGCCGGATGGAGTCGACCTCTTCGCCGACCGCGACCACCTTACCGGCCGCCTGGTAGCCGACGATGTGCGGGCTGGAGGCCAGCGCGCCGCCCTGCCGGTTCAGCGTGTCGCCGCCTTCGATGGAGACCGCCTCGACGCGGATGACGATGCCCTTGCGGTGGCATTCCGGGTCGGCGACGTCTTCGTAGCGGAACACGTCGGGGCCGCCGTTTTCGTAGTAGACCGCAGCCTTCATGACGCCATTTCCTCTTAAAACATCTGTTTGACGCCACGCATCCCACGGCGTTCCGGGGGGCGCAAGATGCTAGCCCCGAGGCGCGGCGCGGCGGTGGACGCCCACGCTCGCAACCCGCGAGCTGTCGTTGGGAGTTAGTCCATCCTTGTGGGTTAGACGTAGCTTCGGGCGCGCACACGCCGATTTCGACGATTTCGCCCGCCCAGTTTCACGGGGACCATGAAGCCCTCCGACGCCGACCTGATCACCGAAATGCTCTATCGCTACGCCGCCGATCCGGCGACGTGGGATTCGCTGGTCGATGTGCTGGACGACCAGGGTCGCGATGCGCCGTCGGGGGATGAGGCGCTGGAATACGACCGCGCGGTCGATATCGCGCGGCTGTCCAGCCGACCGGGCGAGGGGCCGCACGACCAGCCCTGGCGGGCCGACTTCGGATGGATCGTGGTGGCGGCGGGCGGCAAGGTGCTGGTCTGCAACCCCCTGGCCGCCACGGTGATGGCCGGCGGCCTCGGCCGCGCCGAGGTGAACCGGACGCTGGACTTCCACAGCCCGGCCAATGCCGAAGCCGCGCGCCTAGCGCTGGAACAGGTGCGAGGCGGCACGGGCCAGGTGGTGCTGCGGCTCGAGCGTCCCGGGGGCGAGGGCCCCTGCTTTGCCTATGCCACGCCGGCCGCCAGCGTCGTGGCGCGTCTGGGCGGCGCAGGGTCGCGGGGGACGGGTTTGACAGGCGTGGTGGCTCTGGTGTTTCCGGCGCCGGACGCGGCGTCGCGCCTGTGGCTGGAGGTGCAGCAGAGCTTCGGTCTGACCGAGGCGGAGGTACGGCTGGCGCGCAAGCTGCGCGAAGGCCTGTCGCTGCAGCAGGCGGCCGACAACCTCGGCGTCAAGATCAATACGGTCCGCAACCAGTTGCGGGCGATCTTTGACAAGATGGGCCTGCAGCGACAGAGCGATCTGGTCAGAACGCTGACGGAATTGAGCGCGGTGGCGGGCGCGCTGGACGTCCAGGCGAGCGTGACGGACCTGTCGCGGGTTCTTGCCGACGCGCCACCCGTGCGGGTCTTGACCCTCAAGGACCGGCGCAGGATCGGCTATCGAGACTATGGCGACCCGAGCGGGAAACCCCTGCTGTGGTTTCACGAGGGCCTGGGATCGAGCCTGCTGCCGCCCGGCGCCCAGGCCATCGCCCGGGAGCACGGCCTGCGGATCGTCACCCCGGAGCGGCCGGGGTTCGGCCAGTCCGATCCGCTCTCCGACTATCGCTTCGAGGTGATCGCCCAGGAGGTGGTCGAGCTGTGCGACAACCTGGGCCTTGGGACGGTGTCGCTGGGCGCGGTGATGTCGGGGGCGCCATCGGCCCTGCACACCGCCGCCCGGCTGGGCGCGCGGGCCGAGGTGCTGCTGCTGTGCTCGCCGCGCACGCCCAGGCCGCTGGGGCCGGCGCGCTCGCAGAGCCTGATGATGAGCATGCGCGCGCGGATGGAGGCCAACCCCTGGGTGGTCGATGCGGTCTATGCGGTTCTGCGGCTGCGACGATCCCACGCCCAGACCCGCGAATCCGTGCGGCGTGGGGCGTCCTACGCGCCCGGCGACCGGGCCTATGTGGAAGCCCATCCGGCGGTGGTGGATTTCATCTGGGCCTATATGGGCGAGGCCATGGCCCGATCGAGCCGGGGGCCGGCCGACGAGCTCAAGGCGTTCCAGAGGCATCGCGGCAAGCCCGCGCCCGACCTGCGCTCGCCGGTGATCGTCTGGCAGGGCGCCGAGGACACGCTGACCTCCCTGCCCGATGTGCTGGAGCACCTGGGCTCGCACGCCGCCGAGGTGCGGGTGTTCGAGGGGGTGGGGCACATGCTGGCCCTGAAGCACTGGCGCGAGATCATGGCGCGCGTGGCGCAGGGGCCGGTCAGCACCTAGTGTCCCGATTCCGAAGTTCGCGGGCGCTTGAGGCGGGCGCGGTCGAACTTCGGGATCGACGAGGACACTAGCAAGTGTTTGTTTTCTAGTGTGCTTCTTGGATCTGAAGTTCGCTCAGAGCCTGATCCCTCAAGAACGCGAACTTCAGATCCAGCACACTAGCCCTTTGCGCGTGGACAGGGCGTGCCGGCGCGCCGACACTCCGCCTCGGAGCAGGCGACAAGGAGACGGCGATGACCACACGTGCGCTGGTGCTGGGGGGTGGCGGACCGGTGGGAATCGCCTGGGAGAGCGGGCTGGTGGCGGGCCTTGCCCAGGCCGGCGTCGATCTCGGGCAGGCCGACTTCACCCTTGGAACCTCCGCCGGATCCTTCGTTGGGGCCAGGCTGGCGCTGGGGGCGGACGCCAAGACCCTGGCCGATCCCCTGCTGGCGGCCGCCCAGACACCGGAGGCCCCCGAACCCCGCGCCGCCGCGCCCCGCCCGCCGGCGGATCTGTCGCGGCTGATGCAACTGATGGCCCAGGCGCAGGGCGGGACGCGTAACCCGGCGCAGGCGCGGGCCGAGATCGGCGCCTTCGCCCTGGCCGCGGAGACGCCCGACGAGGCGGCGTTCATCGCGAGCTTCGGCCGGTCCTTCGCCAGCCTGCCCGATGACGCCTGGCCGGACCGGGGTTTTGCCTGCACCGCCATCGACGCCCAGACCGGCGCCTTTCAGCTGTGGACCGGGGACTCCGGCGTCGGCGTGGTGCGCGCGGTGGCCTCGAGCTGCAGCGTTCCGGGCGTCTATCCGCCGGTGACCCTGAAGGGCCGGCGTTACATCGACGGCGGCATGCGTTCGGCCACCAACGCCGACATGGCGTCGGGGCACGCCCTGGTGGTGGTGATCGCGATTCGCCTGGCAGGTGCGGCGGGCACGGCCACGGCGGCGATCGCCGCCGGACTGGACCAGGAGGTCGAGACGTTGAAGGACGGCGGTGCGACGGTGGTGGTGATCACCCCCGACGACGCCAGCCTGGAGGCGATGGGGGCGAACCTGATGGACTTTCGCCAGCGTGGCGCGGCCGCCCGGGCCGGCCTGGCGCAAGGGCACGCCTACGCCGAGCGGCTGAAGGCGCTGTGGGGGTAAGCGACCGGCCCGCCCGCGACGGGGCTCAGCCGTTGCTCTTCACGAAGGCGCGGATCGCCGCGATGATCTGGTCCTGGTCGTCGGGCGCCAGGTATGGGTGCATCGGCAGGCTGATCACCCGGGCCGCCTTGGCCAGCGTCACCGGCAGGCCGTCCGGGGCGACCGGATAGGCGGAATAGACGCCCTGCCGGTGGATCGGAATCGGATAGTAGACCGCCGTCGGTATGCCCTGTTCCCGCAGCCTCGCGGCGAGATCATCGCGGCCGGCTTTCGGGTGATCGGGCAGTTCGATCGTGTACTGGGCCCAGACGCTGATCCCGCCCGCCAGCACGCCAGGCGTGGTCACCAGATCGCCGAGACCCGCGGCATAGCGATCGGCCACACGGTTGCGGGCGGCGATCTCGTCTTCGAAAATCTTCAGCTTTTCGATCAGCACCGCGGCCTGGATCGTGTCCATCCGCGCATTCATCCCGATACGGACATTGAGGTATTTCGGGTCGTGGTCGAAGGTCCTGCCCTCGGTGTCGGACTTCACCGCCTGGCCATGGACGCGCAGGCTGACCAGCAGGTCGTGGAAGCGGGCGTCCTTGCAGAGCACCGCCCCGCCGTCGCCGTAACAGCCCAGCGGCTTGGCCGGGAAGAAGGAGGTTGTGGCGACATCGGCCCAGTGGATCGGATGGCGCCCCGCCAGCGTGCAGCCGAAGCCCTGGGCCGAGTCGGCGATCAGCTTCAGACCGTGCCGGACGCAGACCGCGGCGATCGCCGGATAGTCGGCCGGACCGCCGAACAGATCCACGGCGATGACCGCGCGCGGGGTCAGCCGCCCGGCCGCCTTGACCGCGATGATCGCCGCCTCGAGACTTGCCGGATCGAGGTTGTAGGTCGCCGGGTCGATGTCGACGAACACCGGGCTCGCGCCCACCAGCGGCATCACCTCGGCGGTGGCGGCGAAGGTGAACGAGGGACAGAAAACGGCGTCGCCCGGCCCGATGCCCCAGGCCATCAGCGGCAGCACCAGGGCCTCGGTCCCCGACCCGCAGGACAGCGCGAACGGCGCCTGGCCGAAGGCGCAGAGCTGGCGCTCCAGCTCGGCGATCTCCGGACCCATGATGTAGGCCCCGGACCGCACCACCTTGAGGATGGCCTCCTCCAGCGGCTGGCCCAGACGCCGCCTCTGGGCCTGCAGGTCGATGAACGGAATCATGGGCGGTCTCTCGCGAACGTCGCGTGCGCTCATGCCACGCGGCGCACCATCAGGCCAAGACACGCTTGATGACGCCGTGTTGCCGATGGCGGCGTTCGCGGAACTGGGGCATGCTGCGGGCGCCGGCACAGGCAGGGGGTTCTGAAATGGTTGCGACGACGATGAGCGCGGTCCGCGAACGCGGCCGCTACTTCTATGTCTGGATGGCTGCCGTCTGCGCGCTGATCGCCTTCGGCGGTTTTGCGCCGACCTATTGGCTGCAACTGGCGCCGCGCACCTTCGTGGGGCCGGCGCTGCTGCACATCCACGCGGCGGTGTTCTCGGCCTGGACCCTGCTGCTGCTCTCACAGACGTGGCTGGCCTCGCAAGGCCGCCTCGACCACCATCGCGCCTGGGGCCTGGCCGGGATCGCCCTGGCCAGCGTCATGGTGGTGCTGGGGATCGCCGCGGCGATCTATTCCATGAAGGTGGGGCTGGCGGCCGGCTATGGTGACAGGTCGCGGGGCTTCCTGCTGGTGCCGCTCACCGCCATCGGCCTGTTCGCCGGCTTCTTCATCGCCGCGATCGTCAATATCAATCGGTCCGAGACCCACAAGCGGCTGATCCTGCTGGCCACCATCTCGCTGCTGCAGGCGGCGGTGGCGCGTGTGTTCTTCATCCTGGCGACTGGCGGGGGGCCGGGCGCGCGGCCCGGCATCGGCCCGCCCCCGCCGATGGCCATCGCCCTGGTCCCGAGCCTCTTTCTCGACCTGCTGATCGTCGCGGGCATGGTCTATGACTGGCGCAGGCGCGGGCGGCCACATCCGGCCTGGATCGTCGGCCTGGTGGTGATCACCGCGGTGGTATTGCTGCGCGGGCCGCTCTCGACGACCCCCGGCTGGCTGGCCTTCGCTGAGTCCCTGGGCCACATCGCCGGATGACCCCGGTGACTTAGAGGATCGGCGGCAGGCTGACCGTCAGGGTTCCGACCACGGCGGCGTCGCAGGCCTTGGGCTGGAAGCCGCAGTTGCTCCGCGTGCGGTCGTTGTCGAGGTATCGCAGCTCAAAGGCGAGCGTCTTCCACGCATAGGCGGCGCCCAGGCTCCAGTAGATCCGGTCGTGGCCGCGTCCGCCGCCCTGGGCGCCTGCGAGGACCTTGAGCGTCAGTCGCGGCGTCACCGCGAAGTCCGCCTCGCCCTCGACCCTTCGCACCTCGCCCGACCCATAGGACCCCCGCGGGACGTAGGACGCGAGGGCAAGCGTCGTCCAGGGCCCGGCGACGTGCTTGGCCTGGATCTTGGTCTGGGCGAAATCGAGCGTTGGCCCTGGCGTGCGGTTGTCGGGAAATACGGTCCACATCTCTTCGAGCTTCAGCTCGGTTCGCCCGTCGTTGACGCTGAAATTCTTGCCGGCGTAGCCGTCCAGTTCGTAGGTCGGGGCGCCGGCATATCCGAAGTCCACCTGGGTCGCGAACAGGCCGACGTAGAGGCCGTCCGCCCGCTGCCAATGAGCATAGCCCTGGACGACCGGTCGCCCGCGGGACTCGCTGACGCCCTGGTAGCGGTAGTCGCTGGTCAGCATGACGGCCGAAAAGATCCCCCAGTCCCGCGCGTGGGCCTGTGCCGGCGCGGCGAGGGCGACCAGTGCGGCGGCTGCGAGCTGCGATCTCATGATGGTGCTCCGGCTGAACAGGCATGGGTCTAGCTCCGGCGTAGCATTGCGTGATACTGAATTACTTGCATGAGTGAATTCGATTTCAATCAAATACGCCGGCTGGACGGTGGCCTGCTGCTGGTGTTCCGCGAGTTGATGCGCACCCGTCGCGCCGGCGCCGTGGCCCAGCGGCTGGGGCTCAGCCCCTCGGCGATCAGCCATGCGCTGACCCGGCTGCGCGACCTGTTCGACGACCCGTTGTTCATCCGCCGGCCGCACGGGTTTGAGCCGACCCGGCGGGCCGAGGAGCTGGGGCCGCAGGTAGAGGCGCTGATCGAGCTGACCGGGCGGACTCTGTCGCGGGACGCCGGCTTCGAGCCCTTGCGGAGCACGCGGACCTTCCGCTTCGCGGCCCCCGAGTTCGTCACCGCGCTGATCGGAGCGGAGCTGATCGGCCAGCTCAAGGCCGCCGCGCCAGGGGTCAATTTCGGGGTTGGCTTCTTCGGCGAGGAGGACGCCTTCCGCGCCCTTCGGAGGGGCGAGATCGACTTCGCGATCGGCCGGTTCGGCGCCGCACGCCCAGGCTTCATCGTCGAGCCGCTGTTCGAGGATGGCTACTGCGTGGCCGCCCGCAGGGATCACCCGCAGTTGAAGGGCGCGATCGACGGCGCGCAATGGCGGGACATTGGCCACATCTACGCCTGGTCGGCCTCCGAGGTTGGCGGTGACGTGGGATCCGATGTGCGCATCAAGCACCTGGCGTCCGTGCCGCAGTGGCTGACCGCGCTGGTGATGGCGGCCTCGACCGACGGTCTGGTGACCTGTCCGCGCAGGCTGGCGGAACGCCATGCCGCGCGGCTGGGACTGCAGGTACTGGACACGCCCTTCCCACCAAACACCATCAGCGTCTCGGTGATGCGCCGCGCGGGCGCGAACGACGCCGGCGTCGACTGGTTTCTGGGGCAGGTCCGCGAGGCCGTGGGCGCCTAGTCTCCCCGCAACGGCGACCGCTGCCAACCCAACCGAGCAGTTGGAAAGTTCCGTCAACGGACCGGTGAAAATCCCTGGGTGTTTAGGTGGGCGCAGCGTCAGCGTTGCTGAAGACGATCGTAACGCGAGATCCCTCCCCCGGGGCGGATTGGATTTCGATGTGCGCCTTGGCGTTCTGTTGAAGAGAGCGGACGATCAGCGCGGACAGCTTCCCCGGCCGGGGCCAACTTACGCCCGGTGGGAGACCGACGCCATCGTCAGCGACCACGACGCGGCAGCCTGACGCGAGGTTCGTGCACTGCAGCCTGATGGTCCCACCGTCACGTCCCACGAAGGCGTGTTTGAGTGCGTTGGTCATCAACTCGTTGACAACAAGGCCAGCGGGCATGGCGACGTCGATCGAGACCGGCCAGGTGTCCGCTTGCAACTCCAGCCGAACGCCTTCCGGCGCATGGGCGCGCATAACTGCCGACGCGATCTCGCTGAGGTAGATTCCCAAGTCTACCGCGTTCTCTTGTCCGGCTTCACCGAGAGCGCGATATAGCAGGCCGAGCGCCTCGACCCGGCCAGCAAGCCGATCGAACCCTTCGCCGAGCGACCGGTCCGATACCCCTTTTGCTTCCACCCGGATAAGGGCGGTGATCATCTGCAGATTGTTTTTCACCCGATGCTGCAGTTCGAGAAGCTGCGTGTCCTTCTCCCGGACCTGGTCCTGCAATTCGTCGAGAACAGACCCTTCGCGGGCGGCCAATTCCACGAGGGCGACCAAGCGGAACATGGGCGCGCCGCTTTCGTCCTCGATCACATTCGACCACGCGTCCACCGCAAGCTCCGCGCCCGCTCGAGAGAGGGCAAGTGTTCCAACGTAGTCTCGCTCCTCAACCAGGATCTGACTGAGGGTCCGCGAATTTTCCAGCGGTGCTTTCGGTTCTGGGAGACGATCCCAATGTCCGCCGAGGAGCTCGCGGCTACCCTCGCCGGTCAGTCGCTCGAACGCGTTGTTGGCGTACACGATCCGCTCGGTCGGTTGCAGCTTTGAGACAGCGATCGCAACGGGGAGCTGATCCAGAAATTGTTGGAACTGCTCATTTTCCAGAGCGTCGGCGAGGGCTGGACTTTCAAGCAATTGCCCAACGTCGCCGGGAGGGCAGTCGGAAGACATGATACCAACTCCAAACTCGCGATGGTGGCCGCCAAACGGTTCTGTATTCCGTCTTGGTGGCCGAAGCCAACGTACGGCCTGCCCGGCCGCGAGCAGAACTCGGCGTTTCAGCGCGCGGGCGCGGGCATGCAGGCGGGCTGACGAGGAAACGGGTCGCCGCCTACCACGGGAGCCCGCCTGCTCCAATCAGGTTGAGCCGCGCGAACGGTGCCTAGATCTGGCGGGCGCGGCCCTCCCAATAGGGGGCGCGGACCTTGTTGCGCTGGATTTTGCCGGCTTCGGAGCGGGGCAGGTCGGCGACGAAATCGACGCTGCGCGGGACCTTGAACGCCGGCAGGGTGGCGCGCGCGAAGGCCAGGATCTCCTGGGCCAGCCGGTCGGAGGGCGCGAACCCGTCCTTGAGCATGATCACCGCCTTGACCTGCTCGCCCCACTCGTCGTGCGGCACGCCGACGGTGGAGGTGTCGGCCACCGCCTCGTGCTTGATCAGCTCGTTGTCGACCTCCTGCGGATAGATGTTGACCCCGCCGGAGATGATCGTCTCGGCGTTGCGGCCGGTGAGGAACAGATAGCCGTCCTCATCGAAATAGCCGACGTCGCCCATGGTGAAATAGTCGCCGACCCGATTGGCCTGGGTCTTGGCCTCGTCCTTGTAGTAGGTGAAGCCGCCGCCGGGGGGCAGTTGGTGATAGATCCCGCCGGCCACCCCGGTCGGGCACTCGTTACCCTGGTCGTCGAGGATCCTGGAGCCCAGCAGCTCGGGGCGCTTGCCCACCGAGCCGGGCTTGCGCAGCCATTCCTCCGAAGAGATGACGAAGCCCGCGCCGCCCTCGGAGCCGGCATAGTATTCGCTGAGGACGGGTCCGAACCAGTCGATCATCGCGGACTTGACCTCCGGCGGGCAGGGGGCCGCACCGTGGACGATGTAGCTGACATGGCCGATCTGATAATTGGCCTTGACCTCCTCGGGCAGGGCCAGCAGCCGTTGGAACATGATCGGCACGAGGTGCAGGTGGGTCACGCGCTTCTCATGGATGACCCGCAGCACCTGCTCGGAGTCCCACTTGTCGAGGAACACGAGCTGGCAGCCGGCGCCCAGGGCGGCGCGGACGTCGAAGGCCAGGGGGGCGGCGTGATAGGCGGGGCCGGCGCAAAGCTGCACCGACCGCTCATGGTCGTAGCCGCGCAGGGCGTAGATGGCCTGCGTGGGGACCACCGGCTGAGCGCGGTACACGCCCTTGGGCCGCCCCGTGGTGCCGGAGGTGTACATCATGGCGTTGCCGAGCGTCGGATCATCGATGTCGCTTCCGTGCAGCTCGGCCAGCGTCGCGTCGTAGTCGAGGAAGCCGTCGATCGGCCCGCCGATGGCGACCTTGACCCGCAGATCCGGACACTGGGCGACCGCGGCGCAGGCCGTGGCCACCCGGGCCTCGCAGAACACCGCCTTGGCCTCGCAGTCCTTGATGATGTAGCCGATCTCGTCGGCGTTCAGGTGCCAGTTGACCGGGGTGATCCGCAGGCCGGCGCGCTGGGTGGCGGCCAGAACCTCGACGAATTCGACGCGGTTGGAGCAGACCAGGGCGACGGAGTCCCCGTCCTCCAGGCCGTGGGCGCGCAGTAGGCGGACGATTCGATTGGCGCTGGCGTTCACCTTACCGAAGGTATGGGTCTTGCCGGAGGGGTCGTGGATGAACACGGCGTCAGGCTTCAGGTCGGCCCAGACGGCCAGGGTCATGCCGCTGTCGCCGGCGGCGCCCAGCCGGTCGTCGAGGCTCGCGCGGTCCTTCAGGTCGTCCATCAAATCCTCCCCGGCGCTGACGCAAATCGGCGCGATCAATACCTATTGGAGGCGTCGGCGGGTGGGACGAAATAGTCCCCGCGCCTCAAGTCCGGCAGCCTCGCGGCCACCATCACATGAGACAAAGCGGGCGACAATTGGCCGCTAGTCAAAGGTCCTTGAGGCCCACCGCCAGGCCAGGTATCCGGCCGACGCCCCGACGGCGGTGAGGAAGGTTCCCCAGCAGATGTCGATCACGGTGATGCGGGTGGCCCAGACCTTCAGCGTCGCCTGGTTGGTCAGGTCGTAGGTGGCGTAGCACATGGCGCCCAGCAGGGCGCCGGTCAGGGCGGTCTTCGCCAGCCCGGCATCGCGGTTGGGCAGGATCGCCAGAAGGACCACGCCCAGCACATAGACCAGGTAGAAGACGATGGCGGCGGGCATCGCCGGCTTGTCGGCCAGCGCATAATCGAGCGTCGGCCGATAGACCTTCTGGCCAGCCAGCGTGAGATAGATGGCGTCGAGGATAGCGAAGGCCGCGCCGGTCCCCAGGTAGGTGATCAGGTACTTCAGCATTTCGTCTTCGCTCCCCCATCCCTGTCATCCCGGCCGCAGCAAAGCGGAGAGCCGGGACCCAGAAGGTCTTGCCGTGCGGTTACTCCTGGGTTCCGGATCGGCCGGCAGCCGTCCGGGATGACAGGATTGATTGGGTTTCTACGCTGGCCTCAGCCGATAGTGGCTGACGCCCCATTCGTCGCCGCCACGGTGGCCGAAGAGGCCGGCGGTGGCCAGGAAGAACAGCCGCCAGCGCCTGTGCCACAGCACCGCCTGGTCGCCGTAGACGGACTTCAGCACCGGGCGAATGGCGGAGATGTTGCGGTCGTAGTTGGCCAGCCAGTGCAGCGCGGTCTGCTCATAGTGGGCGCCGCTCCAGCGCCAGTCCTGCTCGACCGCGAACAGGTCGGGGAACTGGGTCATCAGGCCGTGGCTCGGCATCACGCCGCCGGCGAAGAAGTGCTGGGCGATCCAGTCGGCCTCGTCCTCGACGTCGAAGCGATAGGCGCCGGCGCGGTGGGTGAAGATGTGAATGAACAGCCGGCCATCCGGCTTCAGCCAGGTCTTTACGCGGCCCAGCAGGGCGCGCCAGTTGGCCATATGCTCGAACATCTCGACCGAGACAACGCGGTCGAACTGGCCGGCATCGCCCCCTTCAGTATTTGGGGGGTCGAAATCGTTCATGTCGGCGGTGACCACCGTCAGGTTGGTCAGGCCCTCGGCGCGCGCCCGGCCGCGGATGAACTCGCCCTGGCTGGCCGAGTTGGACACCGAGGTGATCCGCGCGTGCGGATAGGCCCTGGCCATCCACAACGACAGCGAGCCCCAGCCGCAGCCGAGTTCCAGGACGCGCTGGCCGTCCATCAGGTCGGCGTGGCGGCAGGTCTCGGCGAGCGCCCGGTCCTCGGACTGGGCCAGGGTCTCGCCCGGGGCGTAGAGGCACGAGGAGTATTTGAGCCGCGGGCCCAGGCAGGCCTCGAAGAAGGCGGCGGGCACCTCATAGTGCTGTTCGTTGGCCGCGTCGGTGTGCTCGGCGATCGGGCGTGTGGCCATCTGGCGAGCGAAGGCGGCGTCGGCTCCGGGCGCCGTGGCGGCGGCCTGGCGGCGCGCGCCGGAGACCAGCACCTGGATCGCGGCCCTGCGCAGCGCGTCGGGCAGGGGCGCGCCCTCGAAGGCCTGCAGGGCGGTGGAGACGAGACTCATGCGGATCCTCGGGAAGGTTTGGGCGGCCAGGGGAAGAAGGCGCTGACCCGCCGCTGATAGGCGCGGTAGGCATCGCCCTTGGAGCGGAGCTGGGCTTCTTCCAGCGGCGGGATGCCGGAAATGCGGGTGAGCAGGAGGAACATCACCAGGGCTGCAGCGAAGCTCAGCCAGGTCACCGGGCGGGCCAGGTCAAGCGCGATCAGCGGATAGGCCAGCCAGCCCAGCCACTC
>NZ_JANMBF010000117.1:0-11744 GCF_031360265.1 Phenylobacterium sp. | reverse complement strand
AGGTCGAGCTCCAGGTTGCCATAGCCGGCTGCCGCCTGCATTGCGCGGACGGCCTCCGGCGCGAGTGGAGCGCGTCCCAGGTTGGTATGGATCACCACCCCCGTGGCGTTGATCACCCCGAACAGGGTCTCACGGGCGCCGTCCGCCAGCCGCCGGGCCACCGCGTCCAGCAGGCCCGCGAAGGTCGGAATCTCGCGGTTTCCGGTCACCAGGCTCGCCCGGGTCTCGGCCAGCACGCCGCGCATCGCGTCGGCCACAGCGGCGGCGCCGAACTGGGCGTTCAGCGGCTGGGCGGCGGGGTCAGCACAGATCGTCCCGACCGCCGGCAGGCGGCGACGCGGGTCTGGAGCGCCAACCTTGGGGCTACGATGCTTGACGGTTCGTCTCCCTGTCCCCTGACGCCGCGCCCGATCATCGCGCCAACCCGGCCGTAACACCAGTCCGACAGGAGGAAAGCCGCCTCGGGTGACGGGCGCAGCGGTTCGCTGTAGGGGCTTGGGGATGCGCGCCCGGGCGGACAGGGACGCGCGGGGAAGGACAAGTGCGTGACCGCACCCCTCAGCCTGGCGGTGATCGGCCATGTGAACCATGGCAAGTCCGCCCTGGTCCGCGCCCTGACCGGCATCGAGACCGACCGGCTGAAGGAGGAGATCGCGCGCGGGCTTTCGATCACCCTGGGGTTCGCCTGGCGCGACTATCCGGCGGGCTGTGTGGATTTCATCGATGCGCCGGGCCACGAAGATTTCATCCGCGCCATGGTGATGGGCGCCACAGGGGCGCGGGCGGTCCTGCTGGTGGTGTCGGCCACCGAGGGGTTCGGACGACAGACGCGGGAGCATCTGCGTATCGCCAGCCTGCTGGGCCTGCGCGCGGGGATCGTGGCGGTCACCAAGTCCGACCTGCTGGCGGAGGGCGCCGAGGCCGAGGTTCGCCGTCGGATCACGAGCGAGCTCAGTGACAGCTTCCTGGCCGGCGAACCCATCGTCTTTTGCTCAGCGGTGTCCGGGATGGGGCTGGACGAACTGTCGGGCCAATTGCAGGCGCTGGTCATACGCAGCCCGGCCCCCGAGGCTTTGCCGGGCGCCTATCTGCCGCTGGATCGGGTCTTCAGCGTCGCCGGGGCCGGGACCATCGTCACCGGCACCCTGCTCGGCGCCGCGCTGGGGTTGGGTGCAGCGGCGTCGCTCGAGCCGTCGGGACGCCGGGTCAGCGTCCGACAGATCCAGATCCATGGCCAGACCACCGAGCTTGCCGCGCCTGGCGGCCGGGTCGCCGTGGGCCTGCGGGGTGTGTCGGCGGGCGAGATCCGGGCTGGCGAGGTGCTGTGCGCGGCGGGCTGCTACGAGGCCAGCGCAAGGGTCGACGTCGAACTGACCCTCTCGGCCGACGGCGCCCGCCCGCTGAAACCGACGGACGAGGTGCGGGTGATGTGGGGCGCCCGGCAGGACATCGCCAGGCTGCGCCTGATCGGTCCCAGAGTGCTTTCGCCCGGTGATCGGGGCCTGGCGCAGCTGCGTTTTTCAACCCCGGTCATCGCCTATGCCGGCCAGCGCGCGATCCTGAGGCGGCCGTCGCCGGCCGAGACGATCGGCGGCGTCGTCGTGCTCGACCCGACTGCGCCAACCTTACGGGCCGCCAGGAGTGGGGGGATCGAGGGGCGGCGGGATCTGCTGGAGGCCGTCGTCGCCGGCGACCTGGAACCGATCGCCCATCAGCTGGCGCGGCGGGATGGCGGCAGCCTGCGGGTGGCCGAGGCGGCCCGGCTTTCGCGCCACAGCGCCGCCGAGGTCCGCCGGCGCCTGGCCCGGGACTTCGAGGATATCGACGACGGCGTCATGGCCACACGGGCCGCCGTCGCCGGCGCGCGCCAGGCCTACCTGGAGCGGCTGACCGAGGCGCACCGCCTGACGCCGGCGCGGTCGTGGGTGTCGGCCGGCGCAATTCGAAGCGGGGTGTCCCGCGAGCTCGTGGCCCACGTCGAGTCGCGACTGGCGGCGGCCGGCGAGATCCGTCTGGACGGCGCGCTGGTGGCGCGCACCGGCCACGATCCCCTGGCGACCCTTTCCGCTGAGGCCCTTGCCCGCCTGCGCCAGATCGAGGGCGCGCTGCGGGAGGGCGGCCTTATGCCGCCCGACGCGGACCTCGCCGATCAGGACCTGATCCAGCTGCTGATCGAGACCGGGCGCGCGGTCTCCCTGCGCAACCACGCGCTGCGCCAGACCCTGGTCTTCCACATCGACGCCTTGGCGGCGGCTCTCGGCGCGCTCAGCGCGGCCTTTCCGGCGCCGGCCGAGTTCACCACCGGGGAAGCGCGGGCGGCGCTCGGCACAACCCGCAAGTTCATCGTGCCGGCGCTGGAATTCCTCGACGCCAAGGGCGCCACCGTGCGCCAGGGCGACGCGCGACGGATCACCGGGGCGGAAAACCCCTTCGGCGTTTCGCAAAACCCGATCTAGTGTCGAGGGCGATGGAGGTGACTGGAGTCTGGTGGCTTCCCCGGTCTTCAAAACCGGTGACACGTCCCAAAGGCGTGTGGTGGGTTCGATTCCCATCCACCTCCGCCAATCGAACGGGCCGCGTCGTCCGGTGGGCTCGGATGCTTAGATGAGGACTGCCGCATGACTTCGACCCCGTCGCCATTCTCCCTGCGCGACCTGGCCGGCGGGGTTCGGGCCTACCCCTCTGGGCGTCCCAGCCTGATCTGTTTCGTCAAGGAAGACTGCAACACCTGCAATCTGGTCGCCCCGGTGCTGGAGGCGTTCCACCAGGCCTGGGGCGGGGTGGCGGACATCTGGATGCTGGGGCAGTCGGCGGATGGAAACGCCATCCTGAAGGACCGTCACGGCCTGACCTTGCCGATCCTCGACGACAGCGCGTGTGCGACCTCGCTGGCCTGGGGGTTCGAGATCGTGCCCGCCGTCTTCTGGGTCGCTTCCGACGCCGAACGGCCGTCTCCGCTCGAAGGCTTCGTCCGGCAGGAGTGGGAGGACCTGGCGCTGCGGATCGCCGAAGACCTGGACGCGCCCGCGCCGGCGGTGGCGTGGTCGCAGCTTCCGGACTGGCGGCCGGGCTGCGGATCGAAACACCTGGACCCGGAGATCCACGACCGCCTGCTGGCGCAGGCCCACGACAGTCCCATACGCGCGCGACGGATCGAGATCGCCAGCTCCGACGACGTCGACGAGTTCATGTTCGACCAGGGCTTCAGCGACGGCCTGCCGCTGACGCCCCCGACCCCGGAGCGGGTGCTGCGCATGCTGTCGGGAACCTCGCGCAACGCCCAGGACGTCGTCGCCGTAGTGCCCCCCAACATGGCCCCGGCGACCGTCGAGAAGATCGCCATCAACGCGGTGATGGCGGGCTGCCGGCCGGAATATCTGCCTGTGGTGATCGCCGCGGTGGAGGCCGTCTGCACCGATGAGTTCAACATGCACGGGGTCACCGCCACCACCATGGGCGCCTCGCCGGTGCTGGTGATCAACGGTCCCATCCGCGAGCGGATCGGCATGAACATGAAGCTGGGCGCGCTGGGAACCGGCAATCGGGCCAACGCCACCATCGGCCGCGCGCTGCGACTGGTGGTGCGCAATATCGGCGGGGCACGCCCGGGCGGGGTCGACCGATCCACGCTCAGCAGCCCGATGAAGTTCACCATGTGCTTCGCGGAATGGGAAGAAGGCTCGCCCTGGGATCCGCTGCACGTCGAACGCGGTTTCCAGCGGGCGGACTCGGTGGTGACGGCCTTCGCCATGACCAGCGGCCCGGTGCAGATCGTCGATCAGGAATCGCGCCAGCCCGACCAGATCGCCGGTACGCTCGGCCTGGGGCTCGAGGGCATGTTCCTGTCGAAGATCCACCGCATGCCGGTCGACGCCCTGCTGGTGGTCTGTCCCGAGCACGTCAGGACGCTGACCAGCCAGGGCGGCTACGCCAAGACCAGGCTGCGCGAACGCATCCAGGCGGTCACCGCGCGGCCCTTGCGCGAGATGGTGGCCAACGCGGTGTCGGGCGCGGGAATTCCGGTCGCCTCGGCCGCGAGGATGAGCGAGGCGCAACTGGCGGCGCCCTCCCCCAAGTTCGCCAGCGATAAGCACATCCACATCGTCGTCGCCGGCTCCGAGGCGGGAAAATTCTCCGCCTGCTTCCATGGCTGGGTCACCGGACCGGCGGGTTCGGCCGTCGTTTCCAGGAAAATCGAATGCTGATAGGCTCATCGCAGATGATCGGAGGACGTCGATGACGACAATTCTGGATCCAACCGACGAACGGGTTCCCGTCGCGCGACAGGTCACCGCGCGGACCGGGAACATCACCGGCGTGATCGGCCTGCTGGACATCAGCAAGCCGCGCGGCAATGTCCTGCTGGACGAGCTGCAACGACTGCTGGCGGACCGTTACCCCCAGGTCGCGATCAAGCGGTACGCCAAGCCGACCTTCGCCAAGCCCTGCCCGCCGGACCTGCGGCTGAAGATCCGCTCGGAATGCAGTGTCCTGGTGGAAGCCCTCGCCGATTGAGGATCGTGCACGACGTGCAGTTTGCACGACACTGTATGGTTCGAAATCCAGGGTCTACCCGCCGTCTCCATCGCGTCCAGCGAGTTCGCCGAGGCCGCCCAGGTTCAGCGCAAGGCGCTGGGGATGGACGACGCGCGCTACGTGCTGGTCGATCATCCGATCCAGGACGCCACCGATGATGAAATGCGCGCCAAGGCCCACGCCGTCCTGGACTCCGTCATCGCCGCGCTCACCACCTGAATGTCGATCGGCCTGGGCCGCGTGGCGCGGACGGGTTGATCGACCTCTCGGGCATTGAACGTCGATAGGCTCCGTCAGGTTTTTGCACGATAGCGAGGCTTGACCCGCGCCAGACCGGGCACGGCCGACCCAACCCAAGGGGTCTGGCGCGCGCGGGCGTCCTCCAGGACCATGGCCGCGCCCTTCTCGGCCACCATCACCGTGGGCGCGTTGGTGTTGCCGGAGGTCAGGGCTGGGAAGATCGAGGCGTCGATGACACGCAGGCCTTGCACGCCATGCGCCCGCAGCCGGGCGTCTACCACTGAGCGGGCCGGATCGGCGCCCATGCCGCAGGTTCCGACCGGGTGATAGACGGTGTCGGCGCGGTCGCGAAAATCCTGCAGCAGGTCCTCATCGGTACTCAGGTTGGCGCCCGGCAGGATCTCGCCGGTGATGATGTCGGACAACGGCGCCGTGGTCGCCAGCCGCCGCAGCAGCCGCGACCCCGCCAGCGCCTCGGCCACATCGTGGTCGGTGTCCAGATAGTTGGGCTGGATAAGCGGGTGGACCAGGGGATCGGGCGAGCGGATCGACAGCGTGCCACGGCTGGTCGGCCGGCAGGCATTGAACGACAGCAGGAAGGCCGAGAACGGATCGGGGTTGGTCAGCCGACGCTCGGCGAGCGGGGTCTGGGTGTAGCTGACCGGGCTGAAATAGAGTTGCAGGTTGGGCCGCGCCTGGCCGGGGTCGCTGCGCACGAACCCGCCGCCCTGGTTGACGCTCATGGAGAGCGGCCCACCCCGGTCGAGCAGGTAGCGCAGGCCGGCCTTCAGCTTGCCGCTCACCGGGCCAAGCTCATCGTTCAGGGTCGGCCGGCTGGAACGGTAGAAATAGGAGACCGCCAGATGATCCTGGAGGTTGCGGCCGACCGCCGGCGCGTCCGCCACCGGTGCGATGCCGAGCGCGCGCAGCGGTTGCGCCGGGCCGACGCCGGACAGCTGCAGCAACTGGGGCGAGTTGATCGCGCCCCCGCACAGGATCACCTCGCCGCGCGCCAGGACCCGCTCGAGACGTCCGCCACGGCGATATTCGACGCCGACGGCGCGCGTGCCCTCGAACAGGATGCGGGTGACGTGGGCGCGCGTGCGAAGCGCGACGTTGGGCCGACGCAGCGCCGGGCGCAGGAACGCGTTGGCGCTGGACGCCCGGCGGCCCTTGTCGGTGTTGATCTGGTAGACGCCGACGCCTTCGCCGGGCGGGGCGTTGAAGTCGGGGGTGGCGGCAAAGCCCAGCGCCCCGGCGGTCGCAATGAACCGCTGGCACAGGGGGTGGGCGCGGGGACCCAGGTCGGTCACATGGATCGGGCCGCCGCTGCCGTGATCGACGCAGGCGCCGGCGTCGTGATCCTCCGACATCCGGAAATAGGGCAGCACATCAGCGTAGGACCAGCCGGGATTGCCCTGCGCCGCCCAGTCGTCGAAGTCGCCCGGCTGGCCGCGCACATAGACCATGGCGTTGATCGAGCCGGAGCCGCCGATCACCTTGCCACGCGGCCAGTAGCTGGTGCGCCCGCCGAGCGCCGCGATCGGGGCGGTGTCATACATCCAGTTGATCCTGGCGTCGAAGAAGGTGCGGCCATAGCCGATGGGCAGCTGGATCCACACTGTGCGGTCCGAGCCGCCGGCTTCCAGCACCAGGACGGTCGTGTCCGTCCGTTCCGACAGCCGCCCCGCGACCACGCAGCCGGCCGTCCCGGCGCCGACGATCAGATAGTCGAAGGTCTCCGTCATCGGACGGGGTGCTGGGTCATCTCGAGGTGCAGCATCGCGCCGGAATAGGGATTGGCCTCGGCCACCGCCTCGTTCAGCTCGACGCCCAGTCCGGGCTCATCGGAGGGGATCACATAGCCCTCTTCCCAGCGCACCGGCTTGATCAGGATCTCGGCGTGGAACCCCTGCCAGTATTCGATGCTCTCCAGGATCAGGAAGTTGGGGGAACAGGTGGCCAGCTGGATGTTGGCGGCGCCGACGATCGGCCCGCAGTAGAGGTGCGGGGCGATCTGGGCGTGGTAGGCCTCAGCCATGCCGGCGATCCTCTAGGCCTCCAGGAGACCGCCCACACGACCGAGATTCATCTGCCGGATCGACGCCGCCCCGGCCTGCAGCAGGCGATGGAAATCGTATTTGGTGGTCAGCCGCTCGCCGGTGGCGATGGGGATCGAGGTGGCCCGCGCCACCTTGGCCATCTCGTCGGGCGCGTCGGGCGGCACCGGCTCCTCCAGCCACAGGGGATCGGCGGCCTCGAGACGTCGCGCCAGGCGGATGGCGCCGGCGGCGGTCATCTGACCGTGGGTTCCGAACAGCAGGTCGGCGCGGGAGCCCACCGCCTCGCGAAGCGTGCGGGCGAACCGCTCGCAAAGGTCCAGCGCCTCGAGCGAAAGCTGGCGGCCGTCGAAGGCGGTATAGGGGCCGGCGGGGTCGAACTTCAGCGCCGTATAGCCGCGCGCCAGATATTCCTGCGACCGCTCGGCGGCCAGGTCCGGATCGTGGTAGACGTCGGTCTGATCGCCGGGCCGCGGATAGATGTAGGTGTAGGAGCGCAGCCGCTCGTGCACCTTGCCGCCCAGCAGCTTGTAGACCGGCTGGCCCGCCGCCTTGCCGACGATGTCCCAGCAGGCCATCTCCAGCGCGCTGAGCACCCCCATCAGCGTCAGGTCGGGATGCTGGGTGAAGCCGCTGGAATAGACGCGCCGCCACATCGCCTCGATGTCGTGAGGGTCCTGGCCGCAGACATAGCGGGCGAACACGTCTTCGATCATCGCGGCCACTAGGTGCGGCTCGAACGGGACGCAGTAGGCCTCACCGACGCCGCAGACGCCGTCGTCCGTCGTCAGCTTGACGAACACGAAGTAGCGGCCGCCGAAGTGCGGGGGCGGGTTGCCGACCACGAAGGTCTTGATGTCGGTCAGCTGCATCGGTCGAGACCCGGCTGGCCGGCGCCAGGATTTCGGAGCGCCCTCATTCAAACGTAGCCGATGGCCAGCTTCTGCTCGGCGACGATGGTCTTGGCCGCGGCCCAGTAGTGGTAGGCCGCCCAGAAGCCGGTGGGCGCCAGGATCAGCAGGGCCAGGCGCAGGGACTCCGCGTCGGCGCCGGCGGGTCCGGCGAAATGGTCGCTCATGAAGCCGACCGCCTGGGGCGCCACGATCAGGTTGAGCACATTGGCCACAAGCAGCGAAATGGCGATGAAGGTCGCCCGCATCTTGGCCGGCGCCAGGTTCTGGATCAGCGCCATGGCCGGGCCGATGTAGAAATAGATCGCCGGGATGAACAGCCAGAACATCAGTTTCGCCACCCAAAGCTGGTGTGTGTAGAAGGCGAAGAACGAGGGAATGGTGGCCAGCGCCACACCCCCGGCCAGGAGCCAGCTGACGTTGCGCGGATCGTCGAAGGCGCGGCGCGACAGGAGCCAGGCGGTGACCACGGTGGCGGCGAACCCGGCGATCAGGTGGATCGGGCCGATCAGTCCCCCGGCCTCGCCGACGTTCAGGTGATAGGCGCGTTGCAGGAAGGTCGGCGTGAACCAGATCAGGCCCCAGCCCCACAGCGCCGAGACGCCGCCGCCCATGATGACGTGCACGCAGGCCTTCTGCTTCCAGAGAAACGCCATGGACTGGGCGAAGGTGACCTTGGTGGTGTGATCGCTGGCGTCGAGGCGGCCGCGTTGCGGCTCCTTGATCGTCAGAAACACGATCAGCCCAAGCAGCAGGCCCGGCACGCCAAGCGCCAGGAACGCCGCGCGCCAGCCGTAGAGGTTGGCCACGGCGCCGGCCATGTCGGCGCCCATCCAGGCGCCCAGCGGCGCGCCGAGCGCGAAGATGGTCATGGCCATGGGGCGACGCGCCGCCGGGAAGTTGTCGGCGATGATCGAGTTGGCGGGAGGTGTGCCGCCGGCTTCCCCCACCCCGACGCCGATCCGCGCCAGCAGGAACTGAAGATAGTTCTGCGAGAGGCCGCAGAAGGCGGTCATGCCTGACCAGATGATCAGCGCCGCGCCAAGGATGTTTCGCCGGTTGGAGCGGTCGGCCAGCCAGGACAACGGAATACCCAGCGTCACATAGAATACCGCCAAGGGTATGCCTGTGAGAAAGGCGATGCCGCTGTCGGTCAGATGCAGCTCCAGCCGCATGGACTCCATGACCGTGGTCACCACATAGCGGTCGGCGATATTGATCGCATATCCCAGGCACATGATCGCCAGGACGTACCAACGCACCAGCGGCAGGGGCGCGGAGATCGGCGCGGCGACGGTGGCCTGGGTCAATGCGGCGTCCTTTTCCCTGATTGGGTTGCGTCGGCGGCGAGCAGGGGCCCCAGCGCCTGTTTGAGGTCGGAAAGGTAGGGCTCGTAGTGTTCCCACTGGTCCAGGCCGCCGCGGAAGAGCGGCTGGCGCACCTGTTCGGAGCTGGCGGTGCGCACGGCGCGCTCGGTTGCGTGGAAGTCGAGGCAGGCCGGTTCGAACGCCAGCCCGCAGTGGTCGAGAAGCCGGCGGACCTGCGTTTCCAGATCGGCGACGACGTCCTCGTACCGCACGCGCAGCACGCGGCCGGGAAGCGCCGCGTCCCAGTGATCCATCAGCTCGACATAGTCGCGGTAGTAGCGCCCGATGTCCGTCAGGCCATAGGTGAAATCCTGGCCTTCGCCGAACAGCTGCTTGAATCCGGAGAAGCAGCAGGCCATCGGATCGCGGCGCGCGTCGATGATCCTGGCGTTGGGCAGGATCAGGTGGATGAGGCCGATGTGGCGGAAGTTGTTCGGCATCTTGTCGATAAAGAAGGGGGCGCCTTTGCGATGTATCGCCGTGTCGGCGATATAGGCCTCGCCGAAGGCGCGCAGTTCCTCGCCGGTCAGTTCAGCCATGTTGGCGGGATACTGAGCTTCCTCATCGACGCGCCGGCGGCCGTCCAGACGGTGCGCCAGAGCCAGGATGTTGGGCAGCTCCATGGTGCCTTCGACCTGGGAATGGGAGGCGAGGATCTGTTCCAGCAGGGTCGATCCGGCGCGTGGCAGGCCGACGATGAAGATCGGGTCGGGCGCCGGGCAGCCCCCGCCCCTGTGCGCGGCGAACAGCGCCGGCGTCGCGTACCGCGCCTGGGCCGCCAGATCGGCGTGCATCCGATCGGCGCTGTAGTTCAGCTCCTCGCGCTTCAGCCGGTTGCCGCGCGCATAGTAGTCGAAGGACGCGGCATAGTCGGCGCGGTCCTCAAGCGCTTTGCCCAAGGCGAAACAAAGGGAATAGCGGTCGAAGAGCGAGGTCTCCGCCGCCGCCTCGGCCGCGCGCATCCGGGCGATTTCCGCGTCTGAGAACCGGTAGGTCTTCAGGTTGGCCAGGCTCCAGTAGGCGTCGCCCAGATCTCCGCGCGCCGCATAGGCCGCGCGATAGGCGGCCACTGCGTCCTGCTGGCGTCCGACGGTCTTCAGCGCGTGGCCGTGGGTCAGGCTGACGATCGGATCGTTGGGCGCCGCGGCGCGCAACTGCTCGTAGAGCGCGAGCGCGGTGTCGAAGTTGCCGACGGCCAGGTGCTGGTTGGCGTACTGCAGCTGGAACTGGGGACTGTCCTGGGCGATCCCGCGGATCGCTTCGGCCTCGTTCAGCGCGGCCTCGAATTTCTGGCGCTTGTTGAGCAGCTTGATGTAGTCGAACCGGGCCGGGAGGTAGTCGGGACGCAGGACGGCGCAGCTCTCCAGCAGGAACTCCGCCTCCTCCATGGCATGCGCCCGGACCCCAAGTTCGGCCAGCAGCCGCATGGCCTCGAAATGGTGCCCGTTGGCCTGCAGGAAGGCGCGGCAAAGGCGTTCGGCCTTGTAGAGGCGGCCCTCGTGGAGAAGGCTGATGACACTGATCAGCTCGGGCGGCAGGCCCGCCAGCCACATGGCCTGGCCGCGCGCCGCGGCGGCCCTGTCCTCGTGGCCCGCGGCCGCATTCAGCTCGGCCAGCGCCTTCCAGCTGGCGACCAGGCCGGGATTGGCGCCGGTGGCGCGTTCAAAGGCCAGCAACGCCAGGTCCGCGCGGCCGATCGCGCGCTGGCAATAGCCGCGTTCCTGAAAGGCCCGGCCATATCCCGGCTGGACCGCGAGCAGACGGTCCAGGATCGTCAGGGCATCCCCCGGCTTGCCTTGGTGGCGCAGGCAGACCGCGGCGATATAGAGGGCGTCGGGCTCGGCGGGGTCGTCGGCCAACAGGGCCTGGGCCAGACTGAGCGCGCCGGCAAGGTCGCCGGACTGAAGCCTGCGCCGCGCCTCGTCCGTCGCCGACGCCGGTTCGACTTGGTACGGTTCGAATTGGTCTTGTACGCTCAAGGGTCGCCCCCGGTCGCCGATCAACGCCGCCACGCCGGGGGAACGACGACGTCCCCCGGCGTGGCGCGCTGAGCAGCTTACCTAGTACTTCGTCGAAAATCTCACGCCGAACGTGCGCGGCCGGTTGGTGGTGATGCGCAGCACTCGGTCCGACGCGTTGGCATAGAGCTGCGCACGCGTGTCGGACAGGTTCTCGCCGAACACCTCGAGCGTCCAGTTGTCCTTGATCACCCCGATCCCGGCGTCGAAGGTCTGATAGGCCCGCAGGTGGAAGTCGCCCTGCAGCGGATTGCCGAAGGCGTCGGCCCCACGGTCGATGGTGGACAACATCCGTCCGGCGGCCTGGGCGCCCGCCCGGACATAGCCGTTCGCGCCGCCGGCAATCTCGCGCTCATAGCGAACGCCGATGTTGCCCTGCAACTCCGGCGTCAGGGCCAGTTGGCTGCCGACCGGGCGCAGGTTGGAGACGCCCTTGGTGACCCGGGTGAGCTCGCTGTGGGTGTAGGTGACGGCGCTGGTCACCGTCAGCCCAGGAACGCCGCGCCAGATCAGGCTGCCCTCGACGCCCTTGATCTCGGCATCGGCGGCGTTCTGGACGAAGGTGAGGAAGGAGTCCTTCGGACGATAGACCTGCGACTGAAGATTGTCCCA
>NZ_JANMBF010000116.1:0-71247 GCF_031360265.1 Phenylobacterium sp. | reverse complement strand
GGCCGCAACGCCCTGGCTCTGGGCGACGCCGACGCTGCCCGGGCCGTCGCGGCGCGCTTCAACGCCCCGCTGGCCGCGCTCGACGCCCTGACCCGCCGCGCCGCCGCCGCTCGTCCGTTCGCCGCCGAGGCCCGCCTGGCCCGCGCGGACCTGATGTGCGGCTGGGGCGCCCGGCTGCGGGACGAGACCCTGCTGCGCGCCGCCATCGATGACGCCGCCGCCGCCGTCGCGCGCCTCGACCTGGCCTATGAGCCGCTGACTTGGGCCCGGGCCGAGATCCTGCGCGGACAGGCCGTGGCGCTCTGGGGCGAGGCCAGCGGCGATGTCGACGCGGTGGCCGCCGGCGCCACTTCCCTGGCCGGCGCGCTGGAGCACCTGGCCCGCGACCACAGCCCGCTGGACTGGGCGCGCACCCAGATCGCCCTGGCGCAAGCCCTGCAATCGCTGGGCGAGGCCAGCGCCGACGCGCGGGCCTACGAACAGGCGGTGACCTGTTACGACCGCGCCAACCTGGTGCTGAAGGACGCGCCGGCCACGCCGCTCAGGGGTCTGGCGGCCGGCGAGCGGGCGATGTGCCTGGCGCGTTCGGCGGAGCTGACCGGTGACCTGGGCGTGCTCGACGCCGCCGAGACAGCGCTGAAGATCGAACTGGCCGCCCAGCGTCCGCAGCGCGATCCGGTGGCCTGGGCCCTGGTCCAGCTGCATCTGGCGCGCCTCTACGAAGCGCGGGTGGACATCACCGGCAAGGATCGCGGCGAGCGGGCGGCCGGGGTCCTGGCGCTCGACGCCGCCCTCGACGTCTTCGCCGACCAGGGCCTGCGCTCCCTGACGGTCATCGCCGGCGACGCCCTGGCGCGGCTCAGGGCCGGCCCGGCCGCGCGACGCACAGCGGTCTGACGCTTCTCAATCCTCCCGGCTTCATGGCAAGCTCAGCTTGAACCGGAGCCGCGCCATGTGGATCAAGTCTGTCGCCTTGCTTACGTCGCTCGCCGCGACCGCTTCATCCGCCCAGCCGCCGCCGATCTGGTCCGAGGCGCCCAGCGTGGCCGACGTCGCCGCGGCCTATCCGGCCAAGGCCCGGGGGGCCGGCGTGGGCGGCCGGGTCAGCCTGTCCTGCGAGATCGACCGGCAGGATCGGCCGCGCGATTGCGCCGCGCTGGGCGAGCAGCCCTCAGGCTACGGCTTCGGCTTCGCGGCGCGAAAACTCGCCGAACACATGCGGGTGGCCGACGCTGCGCTCCGGGGCCAGGAAGTCCGTATCCCGGTGACCTTCGATCCCGCCGTGCTGAAGAACGAAGGTCCGCTGGTGACCCGGCCCGTATGGTCGACCTTGCCCTCGGCCGCGGACTTTCAGGCCAGCTTCCCCAAGACGGCCAACGGCGTCAACGAGGTGCGTGTGGCGCTGGTCTGCTCGGCCACGTCGGCCGGCCTGCTGACCGGTTGCGCAGTGGATCGCGAGGAGCCGGCCGGCCAGGGTTATGGCCAGGGCGCCTTGGCGTTGGCGCCGAAGTTCAGGGTCGGACCGTGGAGCCTCGACGGCCTCCCGACCAGTGGAGCCAGGGTGCGTGTGCCGATCCGCTACCAGCTGACGCCGGCCAAGTCAGAGTAGGTCAATTCCCATAAATATTTGATTTAACAATATTATCGTCATGGCCCGGCTTGTCCGGGCCACCCGCGATCTCCGCGTTGAAGGCTTAGCCACGGCTTGGCTGCGGATTTGCTTCAGCGACGCGGTGTTCATGGATCACCCGGACAAGCCGGATGATGACGATCATAGGGAGATGGCCGAAACCCTAACCGCCGCGCCACCATTTGAGGCCGGCGCGCTCGGCAGCTTCAAGCAGGGCGTGCAGGCCCGCGCCGAGGACCCCCAGCACCACCAGGGCGGCGAACATCTTGGCGGTCTGCAGGCGGTTGCCGGCTTCGAGGATGCGCCAGGCCAGTCCCTGGACCTTGCCGGAGCCCGCGACGAACTCGGCGACCACGGCGCCGACGATGGCCAGGCCGGCGGCGACCTTGTGGCCCTCCAGCACAAACGGCACGGCGGACGGCAGGCGCAGGCGCAGCAGCCGCTGCACACGGGAGGCGCCATAGAGGTCGAACAGCCGCATCAGGTCCGGATCGACAGCCTTGAGGCCGGTCACCGCGCCCGAATAGATCGGGAAGAAGGCGACCAGCGTCGCAAGGGCGATCACCGCCCGACCCGGATGGTCGGTTCCCGCCCAGATGTTGACCAGCGGCGCGATGGCGATCACCGGCGTTACCTGCAGGATCACGGTGAGGGGTTTGACGGCGCGTTCCAGCAGCGGGCTGAGCGCGACGGTCAGCGCCAGAGCCTGGGCGATGAGGCTGGCGATGACCAGGGCCGCCAGCGCCTCGGCCAGGGTGTAGCCCGTCGCCAGCAGCAGCGACGGGGCGTCGGCGACCAGGCTGGCGGCGATCGCCGAGGGCGGGGCCAGGAAATAGACCGGCACCTGCCAGGCGCGGCAGGCGATCTCCCAGGCGGCCAGCAGGATGGCGATCAGGGCGACGGGCGCCACGATGTTGGCGAGCCGGGTCATGCACGCGCCATGCCGCCGGCGAGCCGGTGGGAGACCGCCTCCACCTGGGCGCGAAAGCCCTCGGTGGTGCGAAAGCCCGGCGGCCTGGGCAGCGGGCCATCGACCGCGACCTCGCCAGCGATGCGGCCGGGCCCCGCGGTCATGATGACCACGCGGCTGGCCATGTAGACCGCCTCCTCGACGCTGTGGGTGACGAAGACGATGGCCGGCCGGGTCTGCGACCAGAGCCTCTGCACGTCGTCGGCCAGAGCGCGGCGGGTGATCTCGTCCAGGGCGGCGAACGGCTCGTCGAGCAGCAGCAGCTTGGGCTCGGTGACCAGGGCGCGGGCCAGCGAGACCCGCATCGCCATGCCGCCGGACAGCTGCGCCGGGTGCGCGGCGGCGGCCTCGGCCAGACCCACCCGGGCCAGGGCCCGTTCGGCGCGGGCTTCGGCCTCGGCGTGGCCGACCTCGGCCAGGTCCAGGGGCAGGGCGACGTTGGCCCGCGCCGTGAGCCAGGGCGCCAGGGTCGGCGCCTGGAACACCACGGCGGTCTCGCCCCGGCCTGGCGCGCGCGCCACGTCGCCCCGGCCCGGCGCCTCCAGCCCGGCCAGCAGCCGCAGGGCGGTGGACTTGCCGCAGCCGGACGGGCCCACCAGGGCGACGATCTCGCCGGCCTCGATCGACAGGCTGAACGGGCCCAGCGCCGGCCCGCGCGGATAGTCGACCGCCACCTCGCGCAGCGCCGCGATCATTCGGCTGTCGGCCTGGCCGCGGTCATCCGCACCGGCGCGGACTTATAGGCCGGCGTGCCGCTGCGCCGGTCGTGCGCACCCAGTTCCACCAGCCCGTTGGCCTCGGGATAATAGGCCGCCAGGCAGCCCGGGGGCAGGTCGCGCGCCACGGCCGTAAAGCCGCGCAGCACTCGCTCCCCGCCGGTGTCGAACGCCGCGTGCAGGTCGATCGCGTCGCCGTCGGCCAGACCCCGGCTGGCCAGGTCCTGGGCGTTGGCGAACACCACGTCGCGGCGGCCGAACACCCCGCGGTAGCGATCATCGCTGCCATAGATGGTGGTGTTGTACTGGTCGTGGCTGCGCAGCGTGGTGAGCAGCAGGATCGCCGGATCCGACAGGTCAGGCGCGTCGGTGTCCGCCTCATAGGGCAGGAAGTTGGCCTTGCCGCTGGCGGTCTTCCAGATCCGCTGCGACGGCCCCACCGGCAGCCGGAAGCCGCCGGGCACGCGGATCCTGGCGTTGTAGTCGCCGAACTGCTCGGGCAGGACCGCTTCGATCAGGTCGCGGATGCGGTCGTAGTCGGCGGTCAGGGCGGCCCAGTCCACCGGGTCGGTCGCTCCAAACAGCGCCGCTGCGATGCCGGCGACGATGGCGGGTTCGGACCGAAGGCCCGGCGAGGCCGGCGCGTTGAGGCCGCGCGAGGCGTGGACCATCGACATGGAGTCTTCCACGGTCACCGACTGGGCCCCGCCGGCCTGGCGGTCGAACTCGGTGCGGCCCAGGCATGGCAGCAAGAGGCTCTGGCGGCCGGGCAAGAGGTGGGTGCGGTTCAGCTTGGTGGCGACGTGGACGGTCATGTCCAGCCGCCGAAGCGCCGCGAAGGTGCGCAAGGGATCGGGTGCGGCGACGGCGAAATTGCCGCCCAGGCCGACGAACAGCTTGCACCGGCCGTCCTCCATCGCGCCGATCGCCTGCACCACGGTGTGCCCGTGCTCGCGCGGCGAGCGGAAGCCGAAGGTCGCATCCATCGACGCCAGAAACGCCTCGGAAGGCTTTTCCCAGAGGCCGACGGTGCGGTCGCCCTGCACGTTGGAGTGGCCGCGCAGCGGACAGATCCCCGCGCCGGGCCGCCCGATATTGCCGCGCAGCAGCAGCAGGTTGACGATCTGATGCACCGTGGACGAGGCGTTTCGGTGCTGCGTCAGGCCCATGCCGTAGCAGAGGATGGCCGCCCGCGAGGTCGCGTAGATCTGGGCCGCCTCCTCGATCGCCGCCCGCCCCAGGCCCGACCGCGCCTCGATATCCGGCCACGTCAGCTGTTCGAGCCGGGCGGCCAGGTCCGCGAATCCGCGAGTGTGCTCGGCGATGAAGGCATGGTCGAGCACTGGGGAGTCGCCGGCGGCCCGCGCGCTCACGTCCGCGGTGATCAGCGCCTTCATCATGCCTTGCAGCACGGCCGCGTCGCCACCGATCCGCACCTGATAGTACCGCGAGGCGATGTGCGTGGCGCCAAGCGTCGCCATCTCCAGCGGATCCTGCGGCGAGGCGAAGCGCTCTAGCGCCCGCTCCCGGAGCGGGTTGAACACCAGGATCGCGGCGCCCCGCCGCGCGGCGTCGCGCAGGGTGGTCATCATCCGCGGGTGGTTGGTGCCGGGATTGTGGCCGAAGCTTAAGATCAGGTCTGCTTCGTCGAAATCCTCCAGCGTCACCGAGCCCTTGCCGGCCCCGATGGCGTCGGGCAGGGCCACGCTGGTGGGCTCGTGGCACATGTTCGAGCAGTCGGGGAAATTGTTGGTGCCGAAGCGGCGGCCGAGCAGCTGGTAGAGAAACGCCGCTTCGTTGGAGGCCCGGCCCGACGCGTAGAATTCCGCCTGGTTCGGATGCTCCAGCGCCTTCAGCCCGGCCGCCACCCGCCTGTAGGCGTCCGCCCAGTCGATCGCCACATAGCGGTCGGTGTCGGTGTCATAGGCCATCGGCTCGGTCAGCCGCCCGGCGTCTTCCAGCGCATGGTCGCTCCAGCCGCGCAGCTCAGTCAGGGTATGGGTGGCGAACAGCTCCGGCGTGGCCCGCTTGCGGGTCGCCTCCCAGGCGACGGCCTTGGCGCCGTTCTCGCAGAACTCGAAGGACGAGGCGTGCTTCGGATCGGGCCAGGCGCAGCCGGGGCAGTCGAAGCCGTCGGGCTGGTTGGCGTGCAGCAGGCTGCGGCCGCCCTCGACCACGGTCTTCTGATCGGTCAGCGCATGTCCCACGGCCTTCAGGGCGCCCCAGCCGCCAGCCGCGGCGTCATAGCGGCGGACGCCTGGAATGGATCGTTCCGCCATCAGATCGCCTCCGCCAGATCCGTTGCGACCAGACCCAGGCGCTCGGGATGGCTGAACACCGTATGGCCGTCGTCGCGGGCCAGGGCGACCAGGGTCAGGCCGGCGCTGTCGGCCCGCTGGATCGCCAGGTCGGTGGGCGCGGAGATCGCCACCAGCATCGGACAGCCGATCCGCGCGGTCTTCTCGACCATCTCGAACGAGCAGCGGCTGGTGACCACCACGAAGCCGCCCGCCGGGTCGGTCCCGGCGCGCAGCAGGGCGCCGGCCAGCTTGTCCAGCGCGTTGTGACGGCCGACGTCCTCGAGCACTGGTCCCAGACTTCCGTCGGCGAAGGCGAAGCCCGCGGCGTGGGTGGCCCGCGTCAGGCGTCCCAGCGGCTGGCGTCCCCCGAGCTCGGCCACCGCGCGCTCGATGGCGGCGGGCCGGAAACTTTGGCGGCTGACCACGGCCGGCAGCGGCCGCACCGCGTCGGCCAGCCGCTGCACGCCACAGAGGCCGCAGCTTGAGCGGCCCTCCAGGGTGCGTGGCCGGAGGCGGCGCGTCCGCGACGACGGCGCCAGGCGGACATCGACCAGCACCCCCTCGGCGGCCGCCTCGACGGTCACCGCCAGGAGATCGGCATAGGTCGCGATCGCCTCGGTCACCGTGAAGCCGACGGCCAGCTCTTCCAGGTTGTCGGGCGTCGCCATCAGCACGGTATGGGGCCGGCCGTCGAAGGACAGGCCGATGGCGACCTCCCGCGGCGTCGCTCGCGCGATCTCGGTCACCGGGCGATGCGGGCGCCACTCAAGGCCCGCACGAGTCCGGCTGGACGGGCCGATGTCTGCCATGCTTCGCATCCTACTCCACGCGACCGCCGGCGCGCCGGCTCACTTGCCGAGGAACCGCAGCGTGTAGGCCGCCCGGCCGTCAAGCGTCTTAGGATAGACCCCCTGGCTCGTCGCCATGTCGATAAAGGTCTTCCAGCGCGCGTCGGTCATCGCCCCGATAGCCCCCCCGTCGCGGCTCTCGACGATGGCATAGGACTTCAGCTTGGCGCGGGCCTGGTCGAGCACGTCCTGGGTCATGTCCGGATTGTCCTTCAGGATCAGGGCGTCGGCGGGCCTGGGGTCGCCGTTGAGATAGTCCTTCCAGCCCTTGGCGCTGGCCTCGACGAAGGCCTTCACCGCCGCCGGATTGCTGGCGATCAGGGCGTCAGGCGCCAGGATCATGTTGGCGTATCCGGGGTAGCCGTTGTCGGCCAGCAGGAACACCTCGGGCTTCAGCCCCGCCTGCTTCTCCAGAGTATAGGGCTCCGAGGTCAGATAGCCCTGCTGGGCGGCGCGCTTGTCGGCGAGGAACGGGCCGTTGTTGAAGGTGTATTTGCGCACCTGATCGTCGGTGAAGCCATACTTGGCCTTCAGCCACACCCAGAAGGCGGTGATCGAGGCGTCGCCCAGCAGGATCGGGTGGCCCTTCAGGTCGGCCAGCGTCTCGACGCCGGCGTCAGGGTGGGCGATCAGCACCTGCGGGTCCTTCTGGAAGATTGCCGCCACCGCCTTCACCGGCACCCGCTCCTGGGCGAGGTTCATGACGATGAAGCTGTTGGAGCCCATGCCCAGGTCCACCGATCCGGCCGCCAGCAGCTGCGGCACGTTCACGCCCGGCCCGCCCTGCAGGATCGTCACGGCCAGGCCACGGCGGGCGTATTCGCCGTTGGCCAGCGCCTCATAGAACCCGCCCTGCTCGGCCTGGGCCCGCCAGTCGGTGGCGAAGCGGATGGGGGTCAGCCCCGGCGTCTTGGCGACCTCCTCCTTCGGCGAACAGGCGCAGGCCAGGGCCGCGACGGCGACGGCGACGATGAGACGCAAGGCTTGCATGGAGACTCCCCGACTGAGCCTCGCGAACCTAGGGCGGTCTGGCCCAGGTTGGAAGACGCCCATAGTTGGAAGACGCCCATAGCAAGAGGGCGGCGCTCCGGTTGCCCGGGGCTCCGCCCTCTCATCCAGATCCGTTGGGGGATCTGTGCCTTCCAGGTCGATCGCGCCTTCGGTTGGCGAGCAAGCTCGCTGGTTTTCCGTCGCGGCCGGTGTCTCTCAGTCGTTTGTCCCGGGTCGCCCCGGTCCTACGGCTCAAAAACCTCCTGCTCGCCTTGGCTTCTGGGTCCGCCGTTTCCGGCCTCTCCGTCCGCCCGCGCCGCAGTCCCTCTCGGCAAGTGAACGGTGCTCCCGAACCCGAAATCCGGCAAGCGAGAGATTGGGTCCCCATGTGCGTGGGCGGAGCAAACCCGGTGCATATCCGGTGGACAACCTGGGACGTCGCGCCAATTTCCAAAAGCGATTCAGAGCTGAAAACAATCCACAGGAAAGCGACCCTGAGCCTTCAGCGGCCGGTTTGCAGGGCCTCGCGGCGGCCTTCAAGGACCAGCCAGTCTTCCTCCGCCGCGGCCAGGCCCGCGCGCGCCGCGTCGAGCTCGCGGCTCAACCGCTGGAAGCCGGCCGGGTCGCGGCCATAGAGGCCCGGGTCGGCCAGCCTGGCCTCCAGGGCCGCCATCTTTCCGGGCGCCTCGGCGATCAGGGTTTCCAGTTCCAAGAGCCGGCGCTGGTCCTTGAAGCTGAGCTTCGCCGAGCGGGGCGGTTCCGGCCTGGCCGCCGGCGCCAAGGTCGCCTTGGCGGCCGACTTGGGGCTCGTCGCGAAGGCGGCAATCGGCAGGTGGGTGAAGAACCCCGGATTCTGCGAGATGAAGTCCTGCCAGCCGCCCGGCGTCTCGATGGTGCGGCCCGCGCCGTCCAGCCCGATGGTCGAGGTCGCCAGCCGGTCGATGAAGTCGCGGTCGTGGCTGACCAGGA
The DNA here is from genome assembly GCF_031360265.1 of Phenylobacterium sp. GTDB lineage: Bacteria > Pseudomonadota > Alphaproteobacteria > Caulobacterales > Caulobacteraceae > Phenylobacterium. Next base: position 62,824 of record NZ_JANMBF010000116.1, on the reverse strand, counting down.
TCAGCGTCCCCTCATAGTCGGCCAGCAGGTCTTCCAGGAGGTCGAGGGTGTCCATGTCGAGGTCGTTGGTCGGCTCGTCCAGCACCAGCACATTGGCCGGGTTGGCGAGCGCGCGGGCCAGCAGCAGGCGATTGCGTTCGCCGCCCGACAGGCTGCGCACCGGCTGGCGCAGCTGCGCCTCGGAAAACAGGAAGTCCTTGGCGTAGGACACGATGTGGCGGGGCTCGCCGCGCACCAGGATCTGGTCGCCGCCCTTGGGCAGGAGCACCTCGCGAAGGGTCATCTCCGGCGACAGCGCCGCGCGCGCCTGGTCGATATAGCTGATCTCCAGATTGGTCCCCAGCTTGACCTCGCCGGAGTCGGCGGGGATCTGGCCCAGCAGCAGCTTGACCAGTGTGGTCTTGCCGGCCCCGTTCGGCCCGACCACCGCCACCCGATCGCCGCGCAGGATGCGGGTGGAGAAGTCCTTCAGCAGCACCCGGTCGCCGAACGCCTTGCTGACGCCCTTGGCCTCGACCACCCGCTTGCCTGAGACCCCGGAGCTGGCCAGCCCCATGTTGAGTTCCTTGCGGGTGTCCTTCAGCCGGTCGGCCTTGTCCTGGCGCAGGCTTTCCAGGCGTCGCTTGCGGCCCTCGTTGCGGGCGCGGCGCGCGGTGACGCCGCGGGCCATCCAGTGGGCCTCGCGCTGGATATAGCGATCCAGGCGCCGGGCCTCCTCGGCCTCCTGCGCGGCAATCTTCTCAGCCCAGCCCTCGAAGCCCGCGAACCCCTCGTCCAGCCGCTTGACCAGCCGGTATTCCAGCCAGAAGCAGCGCCGGGTCACCCGCTCCAGGAACGCCCGGTCATGGCTGACGATCAGGGCCGCGGCCTTCGACGCCGCCAGTTCCTCCTCCAGCGTCTCGATGGCCAGGATGTCCAGGTGGTTGGTGGGTTCGTCCAGCAGGATCACGTCGGCGTCCTCGGCGAAGGCCCGGGCCAGCGCCGCGCGACGGATCTCCCCGCCGGAGAGCCCCTCCGCCGCCTTGCCTGGGTCGAGCCCGAAGTCGCTCAGCCGGGCCTGCGCCCGATAGTCCTTCGCCCCGCCTGCGGTGGCGTAGTCGAGCAGGGTGGCGCCGGTGATCTCCGGTTCCTGCGGCACGAAGGCGATCCGCGCGCCCGGTGTGATCGCCCGGTCGCCGCCGTCCGGCTCGATCTGCCCGGCCAGGATGCGCAACAGCGTCGACTTGCCCGCCCCGTTGCGCCCCACCAGACAGGCGCGCACGCGGGCGTCCAGGGCCAGATCGACCCCGTCGAACAGCATCAGCGGACCGTCCGCCAGGCGAACGTCCTTCAGGGCGAGGATGGGGGCGCGCATGTGGGGGCGGACAGATACAGCGCGGGGGGCGGAGCGCAAGGGCGGGCCGGGCATGGGCGTGGGTTGCGACACCTGCCGCTCGATATCTGAAACCGACCGCCCGTTGACCCTTGGCTAACTTTCCAAGGGTTGGCGTAGCCAGTTGACCACAGTCAGCCCGCCTACCCGGGCGAATTCCCGTTCGTTGTCGGTCACAACGCAACACCCTGCTGCGATGGCGTGGGCGGCGATCAGCAGGTCGTTGCCGCCTATCGGCGTGCCGGCCGTCTCCAGTTGCGTGCGAAGCTCGCCGTAAGCGGCGTCGGCGGGGTCCTCAAGCGGCAGGATCGTCAGGGCCGCCAGGACGCGTTCGACCTGGGCCGTCAGGCGCGGCGAGCCGCGTTTGGCCGCGCCGTATCTGAGCTCGGCAGCGACAATCAAACTGGTGCAGACCGCGTCCTCGCCCACCTCGGCGATCCGTGCGGCGATCCTGCCTTGCGGATTGCGCACGAGGTCCGAGACAATGTTGGTGTCGAGCAGGTGGCGCATCAGAGTTCGACGGGACCTGGCGCCGGGTCGTCAATTTCAGGAAATTCGTCGTTGATCGGGGACAGAGCGGCCAGGACCGCGAGCAGTGATGTCGGAGCCGCCGCCTCAAGGATCAACCGGTCGCCCTCGCGGTGCATGATCGCGTGCTGCCCGGGCAACTCGAACTCGCGCGGAATCCGAACTGCCTGATTCCGGCCGTTCTTGAACAGTTTCACGTGACGATGCGCGTTCATGGCGCAACGATAGCATAGGCTTCGGCATAGGCCAACGACTCTGGTCTGGAGACCAAGAAGTCGCCGGCAGCGGCGCGGGGCGGGTCGGGGGCGTTCGGTGATTCCGTGCCTGGAGAGGTCTACGCTCCGCCCAAGGATCGGCGAAGTTCCGCCTGAGGCCCCGCCGCCCGGCGAGACTTTGCGCGCGGACCGCCTTACGGATGATCCCGGTCCTTACGGAGAGGGAGACCCCGGTTGCGCGACGTCGGATCGACCGCAGAAACCCCCAGTCTGGGGCCCGGTCAGGCCGAGGTGGTTCTGCCCTGCGTGGAGCTGGCGCCGACGCTCGACTTCTTCGTGGAAACCCTGGGCTTCCGGGTGGAGACCATCTTTCCGGCCGACGAGCCCCGCGTCGCCAGCCTCTCCGGCCACGGCCTGCGCCTGCGGCTTGAGCCGGGGGACGCACCCGCGCCGACGCTTCGCCTTCCCGGCGCCGGCGCGCCGCGGATCGCCCCCAACGGCGCCCGCATCCTGTTCGTCGATCCCAATCCGCCCCTCGAGACGCCGCCGCTTCGGCCGGCGTTCGTCCTCACCCGCGCCGCCGACGGTCCCGGCCCCGGCGAGGGCCGCGCCGGCATGCTCTATCGGGACCTGATCCCCGACCGCCTGGGCGGACGCTTCATCGCCTCGCACATCACGATCCCTCAGGGCGGGCCGGTCGCCGACTGGGTCCACTTCCACAAGATCCGCTTCCAGATGATCTTCTGCCGCGCCGGCTGGGTGCGGGTGGTCTACGAGGACCAGGGGGAGCCCTTCACCCTGCAGGCCGGCGACTGCGTCCTGCAACCGCCCCGCATCCGCCACCGGGTGCTGGAAAGCTCGCCGGGCCTGGAGGTGGTGGAGATCGGCTGTCCGGCCCTGCACGAAACCCTGGCCGACCACGACCTGACCCTGCCCACAGCGCGTCTCGATCCGCGGCGCGATTTCGCCGGCCAGCGTTTCCTGCGCCACGTCGCCGTCGAGACGCCGTGGACCGCCCACGCCGCCACCGGATTCGAACGCCGCGACACCGGCATGGCGGCCGCGACGCAGGGCCTGGCCGAGGTCCGCGTGATCCGTCCCGCCCTGGCCCGGTCCTTCGCCGCCGACGGCTACGATGGCGAGTTGCTGTTCGGCTTCGTCCTGCACGGAGGCGCCGTGCTCGACCACGACGGCGCGCACCCGCTCAACGCCGGCGACGCCTTCGTCATCCCGCCCCGACGGCCGTGGGGCCTGGCGGACGCCTCGCCCGACTTCCAGCTGCTCGAGGTGATCCTGCCCGCCGGCGCCTCGGACGTCTGATGGACGACGAAGACGCCATCGTCGCGCGCGAAGCGGGCCTCAAGAAGGCGCTGACGCGCGGCCAGATCATCATGATCGGTCTGGGCGGCGCCATCGGCACCGGCCTCTTCATGGGCAGCGGCATCGCCATCGGCTACGCGGGTCCGGGCGTCCTGATCAGCTATCTGATCGCCGCCTTCGCCGCGATCGTGGTGGTCTGCAGCCTGTCGGAAATGGTCGCCCTGCACCCGGCCGCGGGGTCCTTCGGGGTCTATGCCGAGACCTATCTGAACCGCTGGGCGGGTTTCGTTGTCCGCTACACCTACTGGGCCGCCCAGGTGATCGCCGTCGGCGGCGAGGCGGTGGCCGCCGGAACCTATATGAGCTGGTGGTTCCCCGGCGTTGCGGTCTGGGCCTGGTCGCTCGGGTTCGCGGTCATCCTGCTCTGGGTCAACGCCCGCTCGGTGGCCAATTTCGGGACCTTCGAATACGTCTTCGCGGTCATCAAGGTGACCGCCATCGTCGGCTTCATCCTCTTGGGCGGCGCGGCGATCCTGGGGGTCGGTCAGCCTGCCCTGGGCCTCCACAATCTCTACGCCCTGCCCGGCGGCTTCCTGCCTCATGGGCTGAAGGGCGTCTGGATGGGGACCATCATGGCGGTGTTCTCCTTCGTCGGCGTCGAGATGGTCGCGGTCGCCTCCGCCGAGACGCCCGATCCGAAGACCACCATCCCCGCCGCGCTCCGCGCCATGGCCGTGCGCCTGGCGCTGTTCTACCTGCTGGCGCTGACCGTCCTGATGAGCTTCGTCCCGTGGACCGAGACCGGCGCCAAGGTGGTTTCCGAAAGTCCCTTCGTGCGCGTCTTCGCCCATACCGGACTGCCGGCGGCGGCCGGGATCATGAACTTCGTGGTGCTGAGCGCGGCGCTCTCCAGCATGAACGCCAACATCTACCTAAGCGCCCGGATGCTGTTCTCGCTCTCGCGCGGCGGCTATGCTCCCCGGCGCCTGGGCCGTCTCAATCCCGCCGGCGCGCCCACCGCCGCCATCGCGGTATCCGGCGTCTGCGTCGCCGCGGCCGCCGCGGTCTCGTTCTTCACGCCGCTGGCCTACAACTACCTTTTCGGCGTCGCCCTGTTCGGCGCGATATTCGTCTGGATCGTCATCCTGCTCAGCCACCTGGGCTTCCGCCGCCGACACCGGGCCCGCGACCTGCCGGTGCGGATGCCCTTCTTCCCCTGGCTGCAGATCGCCGGCCTGATCCTGCTCGCCGCGCTGCTGGTCACCATGGGGCTCGACACCGAATTCTGGAACATCTCCTGGATCGTCGGCGTCCCCTGGCTCGGCATTCTGACTGTGGCCTACGTCGTTCAGCGGCGCCGTGTCCGATCTGCTACATGAGCCGCATGGCCCGCGAACCTTTCTGGCGTCGCAAGACGCTCACCCAAATGACCGTGCCGGAGTGGGAGAGCCTGTGCGACGGCTGCGGCCTGTGCTGCCTGGTGCGCTTCGAGGAGGAGGACACCGGCGACGTCATCCCGACCCGCGTCCACTGCCAGCTGTTCGACGCCCACGCCTGCGTCTGCGCCGACTATGCGAACCGCCACGCCACTGTGCCCGACTGTGTCAAGCTGACGCCCGGCAACATCGAACAGCTGGCCTGGATGCCGCTGTCCTGCGCCTATCGACGGCTGCACGAGGGCCGTGACCTGGCGGATTGGCATCCGCTGATATCCGGCGACCCTGAAAGCGTGCATCGCGCCGGCGTCTCGGTGCGCGGCCAGACGATCAGCGAGACGGTGCTCAACGAGGCCGAGGACGCGCTGGATTTCGCCGCCCCCGACCTGATGGTTGAGCGAGGGCGGCGCTAGGCTCCGGCGCCCACATGTGATATTTCTGCCACATTGGCTCTTGCGCGCGGGCGCGTTCCGACCGATCTAGACCGCGACACTCCACCTCCAATCATCGAAGGGCTCAGGTTTTTGGCGAGCGATCCTTATCAGGAGCTGGGCGTCCCCCGGACCGCCACGGCGGCGGAGATCCGCAAGGCGTTTCACAAGCTCGCCAAGGCCCACCACCCCGACACCAATCCCGACAACAAGGCGGCCGAGGAGCGGTTCAAGCGGGTCAGCGCGGCCTTCGACATCCTGGGCGACGTCCCCAAGCGCAAGAAGTTCGACGCCGGCGAGATCGACGCCGACGGGCGGGAGACCGCGCGCGGGTTCGGCGGCGGCGGTCCCTGGGGTCCACCTCCCGGCGGCGGCGGGTTCGGCGGCGGGCGTGGCGAGAGCTTCGAGGGCGTCGATCTCGGCGACATCCTGGGCGAGATGTTCGGCGGTGCGAGGGGCGGCCGCGGCGGCGGCGGACAGGGCGGCGGGTTCGGCGGCGGCTCGCAGCGCGGCGGTGACGTTCGCGCCCGGCTTGAGGTCGACCTGGTGGACGCCATCCTGGGCGGCAAGCGGCGGATCGCCTTTTCCGACGGGCGCACCATCGACGTGACCATCCCCAAGGGCGCCCAGGAGGGCCAGACCCTGCGGCTCAAGGGCCAGGGCTCGCCCGGCCGCGCCGGCCCCGGCGACGCGCTGATCGAGCTGACCATTGCGGCGCACCCGATCTTCCGCCGCGAGGGCGAGGCGCTGGTGATGGACGTGCCGGTGACCGTCTATGACGCGGTGCTGGGCGGCAAGGCTCAGGCGCCGACCCCGGACGGCCCGGTGACCCTGACCATCCCCAAGGGCGCCAACACCGGCGCGCGCCTGCGGCTGAAGGGTCGGGGGCTGGCTGACGCGCAGGGCCGGCGCGGCGACCTCTTCGCGCGCCTGGTGGTCGCCCTGCCCGACAGACCGGACGCGGAGCTGGAGGCCCTGGCCGAAACCTGGAAGCGCGAGCGGCCCTATGCGCCGAAGCGCAAGCCCTGACCGATGGGCGTGACAGCCGCCACGCGGCGTCCCATAACCGGGACCGTTCAGGCCCGGTTCAGTCCAGGCCCCTTAGGTGGGGACCCATGAAACACCATATCCTCATCGCCGCGCTGCTGCTCGGCGCGCCCGTGGCGGGCGTGGCCGCGGCGCAGGAAACCGCCCAGGCGGGCCGCCAGGCGCCCCAGGTGGCGCTCTCGCGCGTTCTGGCCATGCTGGCCCAGCGCCACCCGGGCAAGCAGCTGAACACCACACTGGGTCAATCGGGCGGCCGGGCGACCTATGTGATCCAGTGGCAACTCGCCGACGGTCGGATCGTGGTGTTCGTGGTGGACGCCGAGACCGGCCAGGTCATTGGCTAGAACCCGGGTTATTGGCTAGAACAAGGAGGCCGCCATGCGCATCCTGCTCGTGGAAGACGATCCCGACCTGTCGCGCCAGCTGAAGCTGGCGCTGGCTGACGCCGGCTATGCCGTCGATCACGCGCCGGACGGCGAGGAGGCCCAGTTTCTCGGCGAGACCGAACCCTATGACGCCGTCGTCCTCGATCTCGGACTGCCCAAGGTGGACGGGATCTCGGTGCTGGAACGCTGGCGGCGCGAGAACATGGCCACCCCCGTGCTGATCCTCACCGCCCGCGGCGCCTGGAGCGAGAAGGTCGCGGGCTTCGACGCCGGCGCGGACGATTACCTGACCAAGCCCTTCCATACCGAGGAGCTGCTGGCGCGCCTGCGGGCGCTGCTGCGGCGCACCGCTGGCCACGCAAGCCCCAATCTGGAATGCGGCGGCCTGCGCCTTGATCCCCGCGCCGCCCGCGCCAGCGTCAACGGCGAGCCCTTGCGGCTGACCTCACTGGAGTACCGCCTCCTGCACTATCTGATGATGCACCAGGGTCGGGTGATCAGCCGAACGGAACTGGTCGAGCACCTTTACGACCAGGATTTCGACCGCGATTCCAATACCATCGAAGTATTCATCGGCCGGGTGCGCAAGAAGATGGGCGCCGACCGCATCGAGACCGTGCGCGGGCTCGGCTATCGCCTGACGGCGCCCGACGCCGAGCTCGACGGTGCGGCGAGCGCGTCGTGATGGGTCGCGTACCGGGCCCCGTGACGGGGTGACGATCCTCGCGGCGGGGCTGCGCCGCCCCTCGCTGGCGCGTCGGCTGGTGCTGCTGGCGCTGGGCTGGAGTCTCGCGGCCCTGATCGTCTCGGCCGCGGTCCTGGCGCTGTTGTTCCAGCAGGCCGCGATCCGGCGCGTCGATCAGACGCTCAGCGATCTCACCGTCAACCTGGTCACCTATTCGACGGTCGAGGCCGGACAGGTGTTCGCCCCGCCGTTCACCGACGAACGCGCGCTGCGGGTCTTTTCCGGCCGCTACTGGGAGATCGCCGAGCCTACGGCGGACGGTCGGCTGCGGCCCCTGGCGCGGTCCCACTCTCTGTTCGATGCGGTGCTCGACGCTCCAGCGGATCTGGTGGCGCGGCTCAAATCCCGGCCGGGCCACCCCATCGCCTATGACGCTCGCGGTCCGCTCAGCGAGCCGCTGCGGGTGCGCGCGCAGCAGAACTGGCTGCCCGGCCGCAAGGCCCCGGTGATCTTCCTGGCCGCCGAGGATCGCAGCTCGATCGACCGCGACGTCCAGGGATTCGTCGCCGCCACAGCGGCGGCCTTCGTGCTGCTGGGGGCGGGCCTGATCGTGGCCATTGTCATCCAGGTCCGGGTCGGCCTGCGACCGCTGTTCGACCTCAGCCGCGAGGTCGCCGACGTGCGCCGGGGCAAGTCCGTGCGGTTGGCCGAAACCTATCCCAGCGAACTGAAGCCGCTGGCCCAGGAACTCAACGCCCTGGTAGCGCACAACCAGGAGGTGGTTGAGCGTCAGCGCACCCACGTGGGCAACCTGGCGCATGCGCTGAAGACTCCGATCTCCGTAATGATCGCCGAGGCCACCCAGCGACCCGGCCCGCTGGCGGACGTGGTGACCCGGCAGGCGGACGCCATGCGCCAACAGGTCGACCATCACCTGCGGCGCGCCCGGGCCGCGGCCCGCAGCCAGGGGCAGGGCGAGCGAACCGCCGTGGCCGCGGTGCTCGACGAGCTGTCGCGTACCCTGGAGCGCATTTTCCGCGACAAGGGGGTCAGCATCGACTGGGACGCGCCCGACGACCTCTATTTCCTCGGCGAGCGGCAGGACCTGCTCGAGATCGCCGGCAACGCCGTGGAGAATGCCTGCAAGTGGTGCAAGGGCCGCGTCCGGGTCCGCGCCGCCGCGCTCGGTGCGGAGCGGTTCGCTCTGGTGGTGGAAGACGACGGCCCCGGCCTGCCGCCCGACCGCCGCGACGAGGTGCTGCGCCGGGGCGCGCGGCTGGACGAGACCGCGCCGGGCTCGGGTCTTGGCCTGTCGATCGTCGATGAACTGGCCCGCGCCTACGGCGGCGGCGTGACCCTGGGAGATTCGACCCTCGGCGGACTCCGCCTGGACGCGGATCTGCCGCAGGCCGGGGCCTGACGCGGAGCGCGATCCACGCCTTCGCAGACCCTTAACTCGGGGCAGGCACTATACGCCGCGCGGAACCCTGTCCCGCATATGGAGCGTGCCATGGGCGCCCTCTCCGAGCGAAAGATCGAGATCGTCAGGACCCTGGTGGAAACCGCCCCGGACCGGATCGTCGGCAACCTGCAACTGGCGCTGGCGCAATCCGGCGACGACACTGTTCTGGCCGACGTCCGCCTGCTGGTCGAGGCCGAGGCGCGCGACCGGGCGTTGCGCAACGCCGTCTTCGCGCCGCTGGCGCCGCTCTGTGTCGGTGATGGGTCGGACGGCCACAGTCTGGTGTTCCCCGCCCGCGCCCTGGCGTTGGTCTGGCGCGGCCTGAAGCGCGAGGCGGCCGCCGAGGTCGCGGCCGCAGCGGTGATCGCCGAGTCCGTGGCCGCCGCGGTCGCTGACGAACGCCAACCCCCGGATCCGAGCCTTGCCTTCGACGCCCTGGTGCGGGCGGCGGCCGACGTTCTGCGCGCCGGCCAGGCGCGGGACTTCCGGACCGCGGCTGAGATCTGTGAGGCCGCCCGGGCCGGCGGTGCGGCCGCCCTCGCCAGCTGCCTGGCCATATCGCCCGTAGTGCGCTGCGCGATCGGCCGTCTGCCGGACTGGATCGGGCGCGTCGACGACGAGACGGCCGCCGCCGCCCGGCTGGCCTACAAGGACGCGGTCGCCATCGCCGAGGACGCCGGGCCGCGTTTCTTCGAGATGCTGGCCGCCCAGCTCACACCGCGGTGGATGGTGCTGCGGATCATCTCGGCGATCATGGACCGGCCCACCGAGCGCTATCTTGCGGAGTCGGAGCTGGGCGCCTTCCCGGAGCGGGTGATGAGCGACATTGACGCCGCCCTGACGGCGATCGCCACCCTCGATCCCGATGCCGGTCCGTCGGTCGCGACTCAAGTCGCCGCCCGCATAGGTGTTGTCACGGCCCAGACCTACGAACTCGAGGGCGCCATCGAACTGACCCGCGACCAGGGTTGGGGACGGCGTATCGTCGATCAGAAGCAGGCGCTGGCCAAGGTTGTGGAGGCCCGGCTGAGGGAGGCCGAGGCCTTTGCGACCGCCGCGCTTCCCAGTGAGGTGGCGGGCCTTGCGCGCCTGCGCAAGAAGGGACCCAAGCTTGACACCGCCCCTGACCCGAGGGCTGTCGCCCGGGCGATGACCCTGCTCGCCTTCAGCGAAACGGCGCGCCCCTTCGCCAACTATGGCGGCTTTTCCGCGGCTCACACCCGGCTGGTGGACAGGCTGGGGGGGATGATCGACCACTATGTTGAGGACGTGCTCGACCTGGCCCGGACCGGCGACCTGCCCGATCGGGGCATTGCCCATGCCTATCTGTCGGTCGCCGCCGATTTCGCGGGTCTGGTCCGCGACGAAAAATTCGCGGAGCTGATTCGTCGTCGCGCCGCGGTCTGCCACGGTGGTGACCCGACCTGACGCTCTGCACCTGGAGCTACAGTCGGCAAGCCACCGCTCGCCCTGGCGCGGGGTTTCGGCTACACGCCGCGCATGATCGCCTTCTGGGCCGCGGCCGCAGTCCTCTCGGCCGCCTCGGCCATCCTTATTCTGCTGCGCGCCGCCCGAGCCGCGACACGGGTGGAACCCGCCGATCCCACGACCGTGCTCTATCGCCGCCAGCTTGCCGAGATCGGCGAACTGGCCGATCGCGGCCTGATCGGCGCCGCGGAGCGCAAGAGCGCCGAGGCCGAGGCCGGGCGCCGCCTTCTTGACGCCGCCGACGAGCCGGTGAGGATCTGGTCGGCGAGCCCCCTCCGGGCGCCGGTCCTGATCACCGCGGCCGCGGCGCCGGCGCTGGCCCTGGGGCTCTATTTCGTCGTGGGGTCGCCGGGCAGGGTCGACCAACCGTTCGCCGCACGTCTGGCCGGGTGGACCCGCGCCGACCCGCGAACCCTGGCGCCGCCGGAAATGGCCGCCGTGCTGAACAAGCTTACCCGCGAGCGGCCCAGCGACCCGGATGGCTTTCGCTATCTGGCGCTGGCCGAAGGCGCATCAAACAATCCAGCCGGCGCGGTCCGCGCGCTGAAACGCGCCGTGAAGCTGGCGCCGCAGCGCGCCGACCTCTGGGAAATGCTCGGCGAAGCCATGGTCTATGCCGCCGGCGGCGCGGTGACGCCCGATGCCCGCCAGGTCTTTGCCGAGACCCTGAAGCTTGACCCGGCAAGCGTCCCCGCGCGGTTCCACCTGGCCCGCGCCCGCGTGGCGGCGGGCGACAAGGCGGGCGGCCTTGCCGACTGGCGCGCCCTGCTGGCCGACCTGCCGGCTGACGATCCGCGCCGGTCCACGCTGGCGGCCGCCATCGCCGAGGCGCAGGGCGGATCGGCTCCGGCGCCGCAGGGCCTTTCCCGCGACCAGCTGACCGCCGTGCGCGGCATGGTGGCGAACCTGGCCGCACGGTTGGCCGCCAGCCCCGACGATCGCAAGGGATGGGTCCAGCTGGTGCGGGCCTACGCGGTGCTTGGCGAGCGCGACAAACGAGACGCCGCGCTGAAGGCAGCGCGCGCGCGCTATGCCGCAGACCCCGGCGTCCTGGCCGACCTCGCCAAGGCCGCCGCGACGGAGCCGATGCGATGAGCTGGTTGCCGAAGTCTCCCAAGGCGCGCCGGCGCCTGACCCTGGTGGCCGCCATCGCCCCGATCCTGGTGATGGCCGTGGGCCTGACGCTGTGGGGGCTGAAGGATTCGATCTCGTTCTTCTACACGCCCTCGCAGGCCGCCAAGGCCAGTCCGTCACCGGGTCGCGCCGTGCAGCTTGGCGGGATGGTTCGGATCGGTTCGGTGGCTAAGCATCCGGATGGCCGGGTGGAGTTCACGGTCGCCGATCGCACCGCCGCCGATCGGGTGGTGTTCCAGGGCGACCTTCCGGACCTGTTCCGCGAGGGCCAGGGCGTGGTGGCCGTCGGATCGTTCCGCAGGGACGGCGTGTTCGAGGCCAAGCAGGTGCTGGCCAAGCACGACGAACGCTACATGCCGCGAGAGCTCACCAAGGCGCTGAAGGCGCAGGGGGAATGGCGCGGCGACGGTTCCACGCCCGACTACGCCAAAGCTCCCTCGGTCGGGGAAGCGGGCAGGGTGACGCCATGATGACCGCCGAGTTCGGATCCTTCGCGCTGACCCTGGCGCTGGCCTGCGCCATCGCCCAGCTGATGCTGTCGACCGCCGCGCGGATCCGCCGTTCGACGGTCCTGGCAGCGGCCGGCGAAGGTGCGGCCCTGGCCGCGTTCGCTGGCGTGGCGATCGCCTTCGCCAGCCTCATCTATGCCTTCGTGACGTCGGATTTCTCCGTCGCCAATGTGGCGGCCAATTCGCACACCGAAAAGCCGCTGCTCTATAAGGTGGCCGGAGCCTGGGGCAGTCACGAGGGCTCGATGCTGCTCTGGTGCCTGATCCTCACCGGCTATGGCGCGGCATCGGCGACGCTCGGCGGCGGCCTGCCGCGCGGCCTCAAGGCGCTGATGGTGGCGACGCAAGGCGCGCTGGGCAGCGTGTTCCTGGCCTACACGGTGTTCGCCTCCAACCCCTTGATGCGCATCGCCACGCCGCCGGTTGAGGGCCGCTCGCTCAACCCCTTGCTGCAGGACCCCGCCCTGGCGATCCATCCGCCGTTCCTCTACGCGGGCTATGTGGGGATGTCGGTGGTGTTCTCGCTGGCCGTCGCCGCTTTGATCGAGGGACGGGTGGACGCCGCGTGGGCCCGCTGGGTGCGACCCTGGGCGCTGGCGGCGTGGAGTTTCCTGACGGTGGGCATCACGCTCGGCGCCTTCTGGGCCTACTATGAGCTGGGCTGGGGCGGCTGGTGGTTCTGGGATCCTGTCGAGAACGCCTCGTTCATGCCGTGGCTGGTGGCCACCGCCCTGTTGCACTCAGCCATTGTCACGGAAAAACGCGGCGCCCTGGCCGGCTGGAGCCTGTTCCTGGCCCTGGGCGCCTTCACCTTCTCGATGCTGGGCGCCTTCCTGGTGCGTTCGGGCGTGCTGACGTCGGTGCATGCCTTCGCCGTGGATCCCACGCGCGGCGTGCTGCTGCTGATCATTCTGGGGCTGACCTCCGGCTCCGCCTTCACCCTGTTCGCCTGGCGCGCGCCGCAGCTCAGTCCGGGCGGGCTTTTCGCACCGATCAGCCGCGAAAGCGCCCTGGTGCTCAACAACATCCTGCTGGCCGCGGCGACGGCGACGGTGCTCCTGGGGACGCTCTATCCGCTGATCCGCGAAGCCCTGACCGGGGAATCCATCTCGGTGGGACCCCCCTATTTCAACGCCACCTTCACGCCCCTGATGGCGGCGCTGGCGATCCTGCTGCCGGCCGGGCCACTGCTGGCCTGGAAGCGCGGCGATCTGCGAGGAGTCGGTCAGCGCCTTTGGATCGCCGCGGTGATCGCGGTCGGCTGCGGCCTGCTGGCCTATGCACTGGTCAGTCCGAAGAAGGCGCTGGGGTGCCTGGGCTTGGCCTTGGGCGTCTGGCTGATCGGTGGGGCGATTTCCGAACTTGTCGAGCGCACGCGGGCCTTGCGGGTTCCCGCCGCTGACAGCTGGCGGCGGCTGGTTGGCCTGCCACGCGGCGCCTGGGGGATGACGCTGGCCCACCTGGGCCTCGGCGTGTTCGTGCTGGGCGCCTGTTTCGAGATCGGCTGGAAGGGGGAGGCCGCCGAGGCGCTCAGTCTTGGCGGGTCGCTCGATGTTGGCGGGTATCACCTGGTCCTGGAAAGTGTCGGGCCCGTCGATGGTCCCAACTTCGAGGCCGAGCGCGGCCTGATCCGCGCCACCCGGGACGGCAAGCCAGTCTGCACGGGCGAGCCGGAGCGGCGGTTCTATCCGGCCGGCGGTCAGACCACCTCGGAGGTGGCGATCTGCTATCGCGGCGCGTCGCATCTCTACATGGTGCTGGGCGAGCGGCGGGAGACCATGGCCGGCACGCCGGTCTGGCTGGTCAGGGCCTATTGGAACCCCTGGGCGACGCTGATTTTCCTTGGGCCGGTGATCATGGCCATCGGCGGCCTGATCTCGCTGTCTGACCGGCGTCTCAGGCTGGGCGTCGCGCGGCGCGCCAAAGCTGTCGCCGGGGAGCAGCCGGCATGACCGCGCGTTCGCTCCTCGCCGCGCTGGCCGGGGTGATCTGCATCGCCGCCGCCGCCGACCCGGCCGAACGCCTCGCCGATCCGCATCAGGAAGCCCGCGCCCGGGCGATCTTCGCCGACGTCCGCTGCCTCGTCTGCCAGAACGAATCGATCGACGATTCCGAAGCTGAGCTCGCGGGCGATCTGCGCCGTGCGGTGCGCGAACAGGTCCGAGCGGGTCGCAGCGACGCCCAGATCAAGCGTTTCCTGACCGACCGCTATGGCGAATTTGTCCTGCTGACCCCGGCCTTCTCCTGGGTCAATCTGGCGCTCTGGGGTGGGCCGTTCCTGGTGGTTCTGGCGGGTGGCGGCCTGCTGGCGTCAAGGCTGCGGAACCGCGCGGCGGAGGCGGAACTCTCTCCGGAAGAGGCCAACCGCGTGAGACGGCTCGCGGAAAGCGATTCCGCCTGACATGATTGCGCCTAACATCGGTCGGAATACCGATCCGACGGTGATCTAAACGTAACTTGAGGGCGGCGAAGCTCTCGTGCATCGAACCTCGGCTTGAAAAGCGCGTCCGAAGCTGCGGGGCGCACAGGGAACAGAAGTCATATGACCTCCAAGAAGACGGGTTATCTCCTGGGCGCCGTAGCTGGCGCCGGCGTCATGGCCGCCGCGGTGGCCGGCGCCGGCATGCGGCTGCCGTCCGCCCACGCCGACCAGGCGCATCTGATCAGGGCCTCGACGGCGCCGATCTTCGCCCCGCCGCCGGGCGCGCCAATGTCGTTCGCCGACATCTTCGACCGGGTCTCGCCCGCCGTGGTGTCGATCAATGTCACCAGCCGGGTTGAGACCAGTGCGCTGCGCAAGGTCCCGGGCTTCGAGAATTTTCCCTTCGACCTCACGCCCAAGGGCAAGGGCGAGGGGGACGACGAGGCCGCGCCGCCGCAGGGTGGGCGAGGCCAGCCACGGCTGCCAACCCAGCAGTCCGCCGGGTCCGGATTCTTCATCTCGGCTGACGGCTACATCGTCACCAACAATCACGTGGTCGAGAACGCCGAGACCATCAAGGTGGTGCTGAAGGACGAGACCGAACTCGAAGCTGTGGTGGTCGGCCGTGACGAAGGCACCGACCTGGCGGTGATCAAGGTCAAGGGCGGGCGCACCAACTTCCCGTTCGTGAATTTCGAGAACGCCGGCAAGCCGCGCGTCGGCGACTGGGTCATCGCGGTCGGAAACCCCTTCGGTCTGGGGGGCACGGCGACGGCGGGCATCATCTCGGCCTATGGGCGGGACATCGGCGAGACCTTCGTCGACTACATCCAGATCGACGCGCCGATCAACCGGGGCAACTCGGGCGGGCCGACCTTTGACATCTATGGCCGGGTGATCGGCGTCAACACGGCGATCTTCTCACCGTCTGGCGGGTCTGTGGGCATCGGCTTCGCGATTCCCGCCGAGATCGCCGACAAGGTCACCAAGCAGCTGATTTCCGGCGGCAAGATTCAGCGCGGCTATATCGGCGCGACGATCCAGAACTTCACGCCTGACATGGCCGAAGCCCAGGGGCTGGGCTCCCAGAAGGGGGCGATCGTCTCCGACCTGGTGCCGGGCGGCCCCTCGCAGCGCGCCGGGTTGCTGCCGGGCGACGTGGTCGTGGCGATCAACGGGGCGTCGGTGAAGAGCTCCTCGGAGCTGACCCGCGAGGTCGCCAAGGGCAAGGCCGGCGACGCCCTGCGCCTGGAGGTGATCCGCGAAGGCAAGCATCGCACCGTCGAGGTTCGCTCCGGCATCCGGCCGTCGGAACGGGATCTGGCCTCCAACGACAACACGCCCGGCGGCGCCCAGCGCGCGCCGGGGGACCCCGCGACGCCGCACACCTCCGTGCTCGGCATGGCGCTGGGTCCGATTGACGAGGCGACCCGGCGGCGGCTCAACGCGCCTGAGACTCTGCGCGGCGTGTTGGTCGAAAGCGTCGATCAGGCGTCCGACGCCGGTCAGAAGGGCCTGCGCCGAGGCGACGTGATCGTCCAGGCCGGGGGCAAGCCGGTGACCAGCGCCGCTGACGTCGCCGCCGCCGTCGACAGCGCCAAGAAGGCTGGCCGCACGGGCGTCCTGATGGGTATCTTTCGGCAGGGCCGCACCACGTTCCTGCCGCTCAAGGTGACGGGCTAGGGCGCGCTCAGCGCGGGGCGAGACCAGCATGCGGATCCTGATCGTCGAAGACGACCTCGAGGCGGCCGACGCCATGGAGCGGGGGCTGGCCGACGCGGGCCACGTCTGCAGCCGGGCGGCGGACGGGCAGGCGGGTCTCGGCGCCGCGCGCGACGGCCAGTTCGACGTGATGATCGTCGATCGCATGATGCCGAAGATGGATGGCGTGCAGCTGATCGAGACCATCCGGCGTGAGGGCGACCAGACGCCGGTGCTGTTCCTCTCGGCCCTGGGCGAGGTCGGCGATCGGGTGGCCGGCCTGCAGGCCGGCGGCGACGACTATCTGGTCAAGCCCTATGCCTTCGCCGAACTGATCGCCCGGGTGGAAGCCCTGGCGCGCCGGCGCGAGACCGGTTCGGTGCAGACCTTGCTTCGCGTGGGCGATCTGGAGATGGACCTGATCGGGCGGGCGGTGCATCGGCAAGGCAAGGAGATCGACCTGCAACCGCGCGAGTTCCAGCTGCTGGAGTTCATGATGCGCCACGCCGGCCAGTCGGTGACCCGCACCATGCTGCTGGAGAAGGTCTGGGAGTACCACTTCGATCCGCAGACCAACGTCATTGACGTGCACATCTCGCGCCTGCGGTCGAAGATCGACAAGGGCTTCGACCGGGCGATGCTGCAGACCGTCCGCGGGGCGGGCTACCGCCTGGATGCGTAGCCTACCTCCCCCATTCATGGGGGAGGGGGACCATCGGCCGAAGAGCCGATGGTGGAGGGGACGAGCCCCATGCGCCGCGTCTGAGGCTTGCGCCCTCCACCATTCCCTATTCGGGGAACGGTCCCCCTCCCCCGCTTCGCAGGGGAGATAGATGCGCCTGCCGCGCATATTCCGCACCACGCCGTTCCGGCTGACGCTGCTGTTCCTGGCGCTGTTCGCCAGCGCCGCCAGCGCCTTCCTGGCCTACATCTATGTGGCGACCGCCGGCGAGGCGACGCGACGGACGGACCAGGAGATCACGCGGGAGATGCGCTCGCTGGTCGGGGCCTACGACCGCGCCGGGCTGGACGCCGTCAACCAGTCGCTGATCGAACGGGCGGCCAGCGAGCGGCCGTTTCTCTATCTGCTGATGAACAAGGACCAGAAGCGGATCTCCGGCTCCATTGCGGAAAGCCCGGTGGAGACGTTCTCCGGCCCGAGCACCTGGACCAGCTTTTCGGTCACCGACCTCGACGCCAACGGCCACACGGTCAAGCACCCGGCGCGCGGTCTGCAGGAGGCGCTGCGCGGCGGCCAGATCCTCTTCGTCGGTGCGGACGTCGGCGACGACGAGGCCTATGTGGTCAAGATAGTCCGCGCGCTCTGGGGAGCCGGCGCCCTGGTCATCGTGCTGGGCCTCGCCGGCGGGGTGCTGGTCAGCCGCAACGTCACCCGCAGCATGGTCGGCTTGAGCGAGGTGGTCGAGGCGGTGCGCAATGGCGATCTTGGCGCCCGCGCCCAGGTGCGCGGCGCCCGTGACGAGTTCGATGAGCTGGCGGCGGGGGTCAACGAGATGCTGGACCGCCTGGAACGCTCGATGGCCGGCCACCGCCACGCCGGCGACGCCATCGCCCACGACCTGCGCTCGCCGCTGACCCGGCTTCGGGCGCGGCTGGAAGCCGCCTACCTCGATGTGGAGGCCGGCAAGGGCGACCCGACCCAGGCGCTGGCTCAGGCGTTGGACGATACCGACGGGGTGCTGAAGACCTTCGGCGCGGTGCTGTCGATCGCCCGGCTGCAGGCCGCCGGCGCGGCCCCTGACCCGGTGCTGTTCGACCCCGCGGATCTGGCGGCCGACATCGCCGAACTCTACGCGCCGCTCTGCGAGGATAAGGGCATCGATTTCGCCGCCGAGTTCGCCAAGCCGTTGCAGCTGCGCGGCAATCGCGAATTCCTCGCCCAGGCCCTGGCCAACATCCTCGACAACGCGGTCAAATACACCCCGGCCGGGGGCGCGATCATGCTGCGCGTGCGCCGCCGCTCCTCGGGCGAGGTAGAGTTCTCGGTGACCGACACCGGACCCGGCGTGCCGGACGCCGACCGCGAACGGGTGGTCGAACGGTTCGTCCGCCTGGAGAACAGTCGCAATGAGCCGGGGGCTGGGCTCGGCCTGTCGCTGGTGGCCGCTGTCGCCGAGGCGCACGGCGGACGGCTCGAACTTGACGAGGGGCCCGGCCAGGTGGGCGACACAGGTCCGGGCCTGCGCGTGGCCCTGGTGCTGCCCCGACCTGCTTGACGGACCCGCTTGACCGGCTCGCAGGAACGGTGGGACTTCCTCAAGGCATGGCGCTCGCCCGACAACTGAAGCCCTGTGGTCCGGTGGTCGATGACCGGGCTGCCGGGCGCATACGCGCCGTCATCGCCGGCGCGGTGGCGGCGGAGCGCCTGGACCAGGCATGGCCCTTGCTGGCCCCGGCCTTTGCCGCCTCGCCCTACCTCGCCGGCCTGGCGCGGCGTGACCCCGCGCGGCTCGACGCGCTGCTGGCCGACGATCCTGACCGGCGGCTGGTCGATATTCTCTCACGCACGGCCGCCGCGGCGAGCCTGGATTTCGCCGCGGCCCAGGTGCGGCTGCGCGAGCTGAAGGCCGAGCTGCATCTGCTGACCGCTCTCGCCGACCTGGGCGGCGTCTGGGACCTCGACCAGGTGACCGGCGCGCTGACCCGCTTTGCCGACGCCGCGGTCGCCTCGGCGCTGGTGGTCGCGGCGACGGGCGAACTGGAGGCCGGGCGGCTGACGCGGGTGGGTCAGGGCGACGAGGGGCCGGTCCCCGGCTGGTTCTGCATCGCCATGGGCAAGCAAGGAGCCTTCGAGCTCAACTACTCCAGCGACATCGATGTCTCGGTGTTCTTCGATCCCGACGCCATGCCGCTCGCCGACGGGATCGAGGCCGGGGCGTTCGCGGTGCGCCTCACGCAGCGACTGTCAGACCTGATTCAGGCGCGGACCGCCGACGGCTATGTCTTCCGCATGGACCTGCGACTGAGGCCCGATCCGTCCTCGACCCCGCCGGCGGTGCCGATCGCCGCGGCGCTGGAATACTACGAGAGCGCCGGCCAGAACTGGGAACGGGCGGCGTTCATCAAGGCGCGACCCTGCGCCGGCGATATCCCGGCGGCGAACGCCTTTCTGGGCGAGCTACAGGCCTTCGTGTGGCGCAAGAACCTCGATTTCGCCGCCATCGCCGACATCCACTCGATCAAGCGCCAGATCCACGCTCACAAGGTGGACGAGCGGGTCAGCGCCGCCGGCGTCGACCTGAAACTGGGCCGCGGCGGCATTCGCGAGATCGAATTCTACGCCCAGACCCAGCAGTTGATCCTGGGCGGCCGCAACCCGGCGCTGCGCGGTCGTCGCACGCTGGACGCTTTGGCGGCGCTCGCCGAGGCCGGCCACGTGGCGCCGCGCACCGCGGCTGAACTGACCGGCGCCTATATCCGCCTGCGCGGGATCGAGCACCGGATCCAGATGCTGGCCGATGAGCAGACCCACCGGCTGCCGGACTCCGATGCGGAGCGCCGGCGCGTGGCGGCGCTCTGCGGCTTCGCGCCGCTGCGCAGCTTCGACGCGGCGATCACCCGGACGCTGAAGGGCGTCAACGCGCGCTATAGCGAACTCTTCCCGTCGGAGGAGCCGCTGTCCTCACGTTTCGGCAGCCTGGTCTTCACCGGCGTCGATGACGATCCGGCGACCCTGGCGACGCTGAAGCGGATGGGGTTTTCGACGCCGGCCAATGTCGCGGCCACCATCCGCGCCTGGCATCGCGGCCGCATCCCGGCGACCGCCACCGAGCGCGGCCGCGAACTGTTCACCCGCCTGGCCCCACGCCTTCTGGACGCGGCCCAGGCGACAGGTGCGCCGGACACCGCCTTCCTTCGGTTCGCCGATTTCTTCGGCAGGCTTTCGTCGGGGGTGCAGCTTCAGTCGTTGTTCCTGGCGCAACCGAAGCTCTTCGAGCTGATCGTCCAGGTGATGGCGTTCGCGCCGCGGCTTGCGGCGACTCTTGCCAGACGCCCGGCCGCCATCGACTCCATGCTGGACGGGGCGTTCTTCGAGGCGATCGACATCGCCGAGGATCGCGCCGCCATGCAGGCCGCCGTCGAACGCGCTGTCCGCGACATGGACGCCGGGGGTTTCGAGGCGGCGATGGAGGCCGTGCGCATTGTCCACCGCGAGCAGGCCTTCCGGGTGGGCGTTCAGGTGATGAGCGGGACCGCCAGCGCGGTAGTCGCGGGCAAGGCCTTCGCCGACCTGGCCGACGTCTGCATCGGAACCCTGGCGGCCGCGGCCCTGGCGGAGACCGTGCGGATCGGCGGTGGCTTCGCCGGCGACGTGGCGGTGGTGGCGCTGGGCAAATGCGGCTCCCGCGAGATGAGCGCCGGATCCGACCTTGACCTGATGACCCTCTATCGGGTGTCGGACCCGGCGGGCGGGTCGGTGATCAAGGGGTGGGACGGGGTCACCTTCTACGGCCGGTTCACCCAGCGGCTGATCGCGGCGCTGTCGGCGCAGACCGCCGAGGGCGGGCTCTACGAGGTGGATATGCAGTTGCGCCCCTCCGGGACCAAGGGGCCAGTGGCGGTGAGCTTCGCGGCCTTCGAGGACTATTACGCGGCTGAAGCCGAGACCTGGGAGCTGTTGGCCCTGACCCGCGCGCGGGTGGTCTGGTCGAGCGGGCCGGCGTTCGCCCAGGCGGCGGAGGCGGCGATCACGACAGCCTTGCGGCGGAACCGGGACCGGACCGCGACGGCCGCCGATGTGCGCGAGATGCGCGCCCTTATGGCGCGCGAGCGGCCGGCGAAGGGCGCGTGGGACCTGAAGCTCTCCGACGGCGGCCTGGTGGACATCGAGTTCGCCGTCCAGTTCCTGCAGCTGGCGCACGCCGCCGAAGGTGGGCCGCTGAAGCCCAACACCGCCCAGGCCCTGGCGGCGTTGCGCGAGGCCACGCTGGCGCCGGCGGCGGCGCTGGCGGACCTGGAGCGCGGCTGGCGGCTGCAACAGGACCTGACCCAGCTATTGAAGGTGGCGCTGGACGACGGCGCCGATCCGGAGGCCGAGCCGGCAGCGTTCCGTGCGTTGTTGGCCCGGGCGGGCGGTGCACGGGATTTCCGCCAGCTGCGGGCCCGCCTGGCCGCCGCCCGCCTGGCGGCGCGGAAGGCCTACGATCTTATCGTGCAGCTCTAGGCGACGCGACCTACTCGTCCCAGCAAGTCTCCGGCGCGAGGCCGCGGTCTCGGCCTCCTCCAACCGGGCGACCGAGGCCATCAGGTCGATGTTCGGCTTGGCGCGGAGCATCGGTTCGGCAGTGCTGCCAAAATGCTCAAGCTCTATGAACGGGGCGTCCGTCAACGATCGTATCAGGTCGTGTTCGGCTCTGAAGCGTCCGGCCAGCCTGGGCTAAAATCGACGATCTCGACTCGCCCGAGAGAGGATCTGGCTGGGTCGGTCACGCCAGCTAACTCGCCTTCGCCAGAGGCGGCGCCAGGCCCGGCTGGCGGACCGGCAGGGAGAAGGTGGCGCGGGTGCCCTGACCCGGCGCGCTTCGCAGGTCCAGCAGGCCGCCGTGCAGTTCGACCAGCGACTTGGTCAGCGCCAGGCCCAGACCCGTGCCCTGCTGGGTCTTGGCGTGCTGGCTCTCGATCTGCTCGAAGGGCCGGGCGAGCCGGGCCAGATCGTCGGCGGGGATGCCGATGCCGGTGTCCTGCACACTGATCCTCACGCGCTCGCCCAGCGGATCGTCGCGGCGCTCCGCGCGCACGGTGATCAGGCCGCCGCGGGGGGTGAACTTGATAGCGTTGGACAACAGGTTCAGCAGCACCTGCTTGATGGCCCGGTAGTCCGCGTCGACCTCGGGCAGGTCCGAGAAATCCAGGCGCAGCGCCAGGCCGGCGGCCTCGGCGCGATTGCGCACCAGCCGCAGGGCGTCCTCGGCGACGTCCTCCAGCGAGACCGGCTCGAAGCGCAGATTCATCTTGCCCGCCTCGATCTTCGACATGTCGAGGATGTCATTGATCAGCGCCAGCAGGTGCTGACCGGAGACCAGGATGTCGCGGGAATAGTCCTTGTAGCGCGGGTCGCCGAGCGGGCCGTACATCTCGGCGATCATGATCTCGGAGAAGCCGTTGATGGCGTTGAGCGGCGTGCGCAGCTCGTGGCTCATGTTGGCCAGGAACTCGCTCTTGGCCTGGTTGGCGCCCTCGGCGCGGACCTTCTCGGTCTCGTACTTGCGGGCCAGTTCGGACAGCTGTTCCTGGCTGTGCTCCAGGTTGACCACGGCCTTGCGCAAGGCGTCCTCGTTGACGCGGCGGGCCTCTTCCTGGGCCTTCAGCGCGGTGATGTCGGCGGCGGTGACCACCAGGCCGCCCTCGGCCGTGGGGCGCTCGGAGATCTGCACCCAGCGGCCGTCGATCAGCTCGGCCTCGCGCACGCCCTTGCGACCGCCCAGGGCCTGGAACTCCTGGCGGACAGCGAGCTGGGCCTGAGCCTCCAGCTCCTCGCGCGCGACACCGGGCTTCAGCACCTGCGGCTCCAGGCGGAAAAAGCTGCGGTAGTTGCGGTTGCACATCAGCAGGCGCCCGTGGCGGTCCCACAGGACGAAGGCTTCGGAGACGCTTTCGATGGCGTCGCGCAGGCGGGTTTCGGCGGCCTGGGCCCGGGCCTGGGCCAGGCGCTCCTCGGTCACGTCGAGGGCCACGCCGATGATCCGCGCATAGCCGCCTTCGGCCGCCTTGCCAAAGCCCTGGCCGCGCGCGTCGATCCACACCGGCCGACCGGCCGACAGGCTGGGCACCCGGAACGAGACATCGAAACCGCCGTAGACCGCGGCCGTGCTGAGAGCTTCGCGCAGGCCATCGCGGTGGCCTTCGGAGACGCGGTCCAGCACCTGCTGGCCGTCCATCACCCCGCCGCGCCAGCCGAACAGGGCCGCGGTGACCTCGGACATGAAGATCCTGTCGGCTTCGAGATCCCATTCCCAGATGCCGCAGCGGGCCGCCTCGACGGCCAGACGGAAGCGCTGCTCGCTGTCGGAATAGGCCGCGTGAAGGCGTTCGACGCGGCGGGATTCCCCCAGCAGCACGACGCCCAGCGTGAAGGCCGCGGCCAGTGGGACGATCAGCCAGAAGAGCTGCTCCGTCGGGCTCTGCGGGCCGTGCGTCAGGCGGTAGGCGGCGATGCCCGTGTAGAGCATCAGGATCAGCAGCGCCGCCAGGATCGCGATGCGGGCGAAGCGCAGGGTCGGCGCGCGCGCTAGGGCAAGATCGCCCGATCGGCCCTCCGGCCGCCCCTGCGCACTGTCCCCGCCGCTTGAGGCCAAGGCCCGCTGCTCCCCCCGTTCGAAGGGCAAATCACCCCTGAAGACGCGGAGTCTACTCGCGAAGCGTAAACGACGTCACGTCATTCGGCGGCGAACAGGCTGGCGTGGCGTCAGGTTGCCGCGTCGTCGGCCAGGGCGCGGCTGACCAGTTCGAAGACGTTTTTGGAGAGGCCGGGCGCGGCCAGGATCCGCTCGAGCTGACCCTTCATCAGGCCGCCCAGGTCCGGTCGGTAGCGACGCCAGCCGCCAAGCGGCTCGACCAGCCGCGCCGCGGTCATCGGATTGCCGGCGTCGACCGCCAGGATCTGGTCGGCGAGGAAACGGTAGCCGACCCCGCTGGGATCATGGAAGCGGACCGGGTTGAAGCTGGCGAAGGTCGAGACCAGCGCCCGCAGCCGGTTGGGATTTCGCGCCTCGAAGGCCGGATGAGCGGTCAGACCCAGAATTCGGCCAAGGGCGCCTTCGTCAGGGTCGCGGGCCTGCGCGGCGAACCATTTGTCGATCACCTGGGGCTCGGCTTTCCAGCGTTCGTAGAAGTCGGCCAGGGCTTTCTCGTAGAGATCGCCGCCGATCAGGGTCAGGGCGGAGAGCCCGCCCATGGCGTCGGTCATGTTGGCGGCGGCCTGATAGTGGCCCCAGGCCAGTTCGCCGACTTCCGATCGCGGATTGGCGGCCATCAGGTCGAGGGCGGCGTTGCGCAGCGCGCGCCGCCCCGCGCCGGCGGCGTCGGGCGAGAACTCGCCGGCCTCCTGCAGGCCGGCGTGCAGGCGCTTCAGGTCATCGGCCAGGTGCACGGCCAGACGCGTCCGCAGCGCTTCGCGGCCCGCGTGCAGGGCGGCGGGATCGGCCGGGCTCATGGCCAGCGCCAGGTCGGATTCGGACGGCAGGTTGAGCAGCAGGGCCTTGAACGCGGGGTCGGCGGCCTGGTCGGCGAGCGCGCGGCCCACCGCCTCGGCGTAGCGTTCCTCGCCGACCTCGTCGGGCTGGCCTCCGGCCCGGCCGAGGATCAGGGCGCGGGCCAGCTCCTGCCCGGACTCCCAGCGGTTGAACAGGTCCGGGTCGCCGGCCAGCAGCACATAGCGGTCGCGCGCCTCGGCGTTGCTGGTCAGCTTCACCGGCGCTGAGAAGCCGCGCAGCGCGGAGACCACCGGGCGTTCGTCGATGCCGGTGAGCGTGAGCGTGGTCCGCTCGCCGCTCAGCACCACGACCGTCTCGTCAAGGGCCACGCCATCGCGAAGGAAGGCCTGGCTGCGGCCGTCGGCGTCCAGCAGGCCGACGATCACCGGGATCGGCAGCGGCCGTTTGGAGGGCTGGCCCGGGGTCGCGGCCGTCGCCTGCACAAGCTCGAGCTCGAGTTCGCGGCGCTCGGCGTCATAGCGGCTGGTCAGGCTGACTTGCGGCGTGCCGGCCTGCTCGTACCAGGCGAAGAAGGCGGTCAGGTCCTGGTCGCTAACCTCGGCGAAGCAGCGGATGAATTCCTCCACCGTGGTGGCGTGGCCATCCCAGCGCTCGAAATAGAGATCCATGCCGGCGCGGAACGCTTCGGGTCCGATCAGGGTCTTCAGCATGCGGATCACCTCCGCACCCTTGTCGTAGATGGTCGCGGTGTAGAAGTTGTCGATCTTCAGATAGCTCGAGGGCCGCACGGGATGGGCCAGCGGCCCCTGGTCCTCGGCGAACTGGCGCGCGCGCAGCGCCTTGACGTCCTTGATCCGCTGGACGGCGTGGCCGCGCTGGTCGGCCGAGAAGCTCTGGTCGCGAAAGACCGTCAGGCCCTCCTTGAGGCACAGCTGGAACCAGTCGCGGCAGGTGATCCGGTCGCCGGTCCAGTTGTGGAAATACTCGTGGGCCACGACGCTCTCGATGCGCTCGAAATCCAGGTCGGTGGCGGTGGCCGGGTCGGCCAGCAACAGGGATGAATTGAAGATGTTCAGCCCCTTGTTCTCCATCGCCCCGAAGTTGAAGTCGCGCACGGCGACGATCATGAACAGGTCCAGGTCGTACTCGCGGCCGAAGGTCGCCTCATCCCATTTCATCGAGCGCTTCAGGGCGTCCATGGCGTAGGCGGCGCGCGGCGCCATGCCGGGATCGACGTAGATCCGCAGGTCGACGGTGCGGCCGGTCATCGTCACCAGCGTGTCTTCCAGCACGTCCAGCTCGCCGGCCACCAGGGCGAACAGGTAGCAGGGTTTAGGGAAGGGGTCGTTCCAGACGGCGAAATGGCGGCCGCCCGGCAGGGGCCCGCTCTGCATCAGGTTGCCGTTGGAGAGCAGGCGGTGGAGGCCCGCGTCCGCCTCGATCCGCACCGTGAAGCGCGACAGCACGTCGGGGCGGTCGGGCCAGAAGGTGATTTTGCGGAAGCCCTCGGCTTCGCACTGGGTGCAGAACCGGCCGCCCGACATGTAGAGCCCGTCCAGCGCCGTGTTGGCCTGCGGGTCGATCTCGACCTCGGTTTCCAGCACGAAGGCGTCGGGGACGCCGGCGATGACCAGGGTTTCCCCGTCGATCACGCGCTCGCCCGGCGCCAGCACGCGCCCGTCGATGGACACGGAGATCGGCGTCAGCCGCTCGCCGTTGAAGCTCAGCGGCTCGGTGTGCTCGCCATTGCGGCGGACCGTCATCCGGGCCTTCACCCGCGTGGCTGTGGGCCGCAGGTCGAAGGTCAGCTGGACCTCGTCAATCAGGAAGCCCGGTGGTTGATAGTCGACGAGCCGGATCGGCTGGGGGGTGTCGGTGCGCATGGGCGCCATCTAGTCATTCGGCCGCGCTCGCGCAAAGCCCGGGGATCGGTTCATGGACCGGCTTTTGAGGACGGCCGCACGTTTGACGCGAGGTCACACTTTCCACCTCCGCGTGTGCGCGTATGGTATCCCAGGGGAAACCTCGCAAAGCCGCGACAGTCGGCGGGATGGGTGGCGCATGAATTTCGACTTTTCCGACGACCAGAAGTCGCTCAAGTCCGAGGCCCGCAGGTTTCTTGACGCCAACTGTCCGACGGTCCGGGTGCGCTGCGTGCTCGATGACCCAGCGACCGCCTATGACGCGGCCTTGTGGAAGGCGGTGGCGGGCCAGGGCTGGCTGGGCGCGGCGATCCCGGAGGAGCACGGCGGCCTGGGGCTGGGCCACCTGGAACTCTGTGTGATCGCCGAGGAGCTGGGCCGCGCCGTCGCGCCGATCCCGTTCGCCTCGACGGTCTATGTCCTGGCCGAGGCGGTGATGCTGGCCGGTAGCGCGGCGCAGAAGGCCGAGATCCTGCCGAAGATCGCCACAGGCGAACTGATCGGCGCGCTGGCCACCTCCGAGGGGCCCGGCGTGCTGACGCCCGGCGCCTTGCTGGCCAGCGTCAGCGGCGGCAGGCTGACCGGGGTGAAGCTGCCGGTGACCGACGGCGACATCGCCGACCTGTGCCTCGTGCTGGCCAAGGAAAACGGCCAGGCGGGCCTGTTCCTGGTCGATCTGAACGGCGCCGGCGTCACCCGCGAGCCACTGAAGACGCTTGATCCGACCCGCGACGCCGCCCGGCTGACCTTCAAGGAGGCCCCGGCCAGGCGGCTGGGACCCGCCGGCGAGGGCTTCGCCCTGCTGGAACAGATTCTCGACCGCGCCGCGGTGCTGCTGGCCTTCGAACAGTGCGGCGGCGCCGACAAGTGCCTGGAGATGGCCAAGGCCTATGCCCTGGAACGCTTCGCCTTCGGCCGCGTCATCGCCTCGTACCAGGCGATCAAGCACAAGCTGGCCGACATCTATGTGAAGAACGAGCTGGCGCGGTCCAACGCCTACTATGGCGCCTGGGCTCTCAACACCGCCGCGCCCGAACTGCCGGTGGCGGCCAGCGCGGCGCGGATCGCCGCGTCCGAAGCGTTCTGGTTCGCCTCGAAGGAAAGCATCCAGACCCACGGCGGCATCGGCTTCACCTGGGAGGTGGACTGTCACCTCTACTACCGGCGCTCGCGCCAGCTCAGCCTGGTGGCCGGCGCGCCCCGGGTCTGGAAGGAACGGCTGGTCAGCCAGCTCGAACGGCGCAACGCGGCCTGAAGGACGATGGCTCGAACAACCCCTCTTGTCGTCATCCCCCGGCTTGTCCGGGGGACCCATGATCTCCGCGATACAGGATGGAATACAGCACCGCCGAGCCTCGCCGTCGGCAGGGAGATCATGGGTGGCCCGGACAAGCCGGGCCATGACGTTCCATAATAATTTCAATGGGAACTTTCAGCCCAGGAGCTGAGTGATGGACTTCAACGACAGCCCCGAGGAAGCCGCCTACCGCGCCCAGGTGCGGACCTGGCTGGAGGCCAATGCGCCCCGGCGCCCGCCCGTCGCCGACGGCGATGGGGACGGCGAAGGCGCAGGCTCCATGGCTGCGTCCAAGGCCTGGCAGGCGAGCAAGGCCGCGGCCGGCTACGCCTGCATCACCTGGCCCAAGGAATGGGGCGGGCAGGGCGGCAATCCGATCCAGAGCGTGATCTTCGCCGCCGAGGAGGCGAAATATCCGATTCCGCCGAACCCGTTCCAGATCGGCCTGGGCATGTGCGTGCCGACCGTGGCGACCTTCGCCGACCAGGGCACCAAAGATCGCTTCGTGGGCCCGGCCCTGCGCGGCGAGGAGATCTGGTGCCAGCTGTTCTCCGAGCCTTCCGGCGGCTCGGACGTGGCCGCGGCGCGCACCAAGGCGGTGCGCGCGCCCGATGGCTCCGGCGACTGGCTGATCTCGGGCCAAAAGGTGTGGACCACGGGGGCTCAGTTCTCCGACTACGGCATCGTCATCTGCCGGACCAACCCCGACGCGCCCAAGCACAAGGGCCTGACGATGTTCTGGATCGACATGCACGATCCCGGCGTCGAGGTGAAGCCGATCCACCAGATGTCGGGCGGTTCGGGCTTCAACGAGGTGTTCTTCGAGGGCGTGCGGGTCAAGGACAGCCAGCGGTTGGGCGCGGTGGACGACGGCTGGAAGGTCAGCCTGGTCACCCTGATGAACGAGCGGCTGGCGGTGGGCGGGGCGACCGGCGCGGGCTGGGCGGAGTTCATGGAGGCCGCGCGCAATGTCGCCGGCTTTGACGGCGCCCCGGCGATCAAGGACCAGGCCCTGCGCGAGAAGCTGGCCGACTGGTATGTCCGGGCCGAGGGGCTGAAGCACACCCGCAACCGCACCATGACCGCGCTCTCGCGCGGCCAGACGCCGGGGCCGGAAAGCTCGATCGGCAAGATCGTCTCGGCGGTGCAGATGCAGGAGCTGGGCAACGAGGCGCTGGAGATGCTGGATCAGTTCGGCATCCTCGACGACCCTGACCTGGCGCCGCTGAAGGGGGCGTTCCAGAGCTCGGTGATGTTCGCGCCGGGCCTGCGGATCGCCGGCGGCACCGACGAGATCCTCAAGAACATCATCGCCGAGCGCGTCCTGGGCCTGCCGGGCGACATCCGCGTCGACAAGGACGTGGCCTTCAAGGACATGCCGGCGGGGCGGTAGGCGGGACGAGGGGCCTCCCGATCCAGAGTTCGAACGGCGGCCTGATGACCCGCTGTGGGGCTACCAGCTCCAGCAGCAGCAAAGCCGTTTCCAGGATCCCCGGATCATCCGCCGCTGGCGCTCGCCGGGCGGCGGCATAGGCGCCGCGCCGCGCGGCGGCGTAACTGCGCCGGTCGCCGGTCAGCTGGTAGGCCCGCAATCGCGCCAGCCCGTCGCGCGTCCGACGCGCCGCCTCGAGCGCGCGCTCGGCATAGCGCGGCTCGGCGAAGGCGCCGTGGGCGAGCCCCCACAGCCAGACGTCTCCGGCCGCCCGCGGCAAGGCGTCCAATTGCGCGCACAGTCCGTCTGGCAAGGGTGCGACGCCGGCCTGACTGAGCGCCAGCGTCGCCTGGGCCAGGGTCGCCGGCGCGGGATCGGCCGCCCGCAGCCGGTCAAGCCGCCGGACGGCCCAGCCCGCCAGCGGTGCGGCGTCTGCCTCCCGATAGGCGCCGCCGTCCAACAGCCGTGCCGCCGCCAGCAGGGGGGCGGGTCCGTCCGCCCGATCCGCCGCGGCCATGAAGGCGGTGATCGCCTCGGTCTCGGCGGCGCTGTCGCAGCGGGCGCGGGCGACCTCGGCGCGGACGGCGGCCGCGGTCCAGCCCGGGCCGGCGCGGCTCGCCCACAGGTCGGCGGCGGCCAGCAGGTCACCGTCGCCGCGGCCAAGCGCCGCGCGCAGGGCAAGCCAGGCCAACGGCAAGGCATCAACGGACGTCTCGACCTGCCACCCGCGCAGCACACGCTCGAGCGCCGCTTCCAGCAGGTTTGCCGCGGCCAGGGGCGCGCGCGGCCAAGGTCGGGCGGGCGGCGCCGCGGCGAAGGCGGCGGCGAACGCGCCAACGTCGGGGAAACGCTCCGCCGGGTCTTTCGACAGCGCTGTCGCCAGCACCCGCTCCACCCCCGGCCAGGCGGCCACGCCGCGCGCTGTGAACGGCAGTGGCGGCCGCGTGACGATCCTTGCCAGCAGCTCCCGATGTTCCGCCGAGGGATCGACGGGATGCAGGCCGGTCAGCAGGAAATAGCCGAGCGAGGCCAGGGCATATTGCTCGGATCGGGCGGTCGACGCCGGCGGCGTCTGCCCGACCAACAAGGCCCGCGCCATCTCCGGCTCATAGAAGTGGGCGATCCCCGCCCGCGCGGGATCGGCGCCTTCCGCCGCGTCGAGCCGGGCCCGGCCGAAATCGAGCAGGGTCACCCGTCCCGCCTCGTCGATCAGGATGTTGCCCGGGTGAATGTCGCCGTGGATGACGCCCTTGGCATGCAACCGACCGTAGGCGGCGAGGAGGGCGGCCACCATCCGCCGCGCGCGCGGCCTGTCTCCAGAGGCCCGCATCCGCTGGGCCGCGAACGCCACCGACACGCCCGGCCGCCACGCCATCGCCAGGAACGGCCGCCCGCCGGCCTCACCCGCCTCGATCAGCCGCGGCGTGTCGCCGCCGCCCAGATGCGCGAGCACCCGGGCTTCATGCGCCAGCGCCGAACGCGCGCCGGCGCGCGCGACCTTCAGCGCCACCGGCTGACCCCGCGCCGACAGGGCGCGATAGACTTCGCTGTCCTCCAGCGCCTGCACCAGGGCCTCCACCTCATAGCCGGCAAGCGCCTGGCCTGCCGCCAGGCTGGGCGGCAGACCCTGGGCCTCCGGCGAATCCGCCGGGACCAGAACCCGCCCGTCGATCAGGGTCGCCAGGGCCCCGAAGGCGTCGTCGAGCGTGGCGAACGGATCGCGCGCCTCATCCCGGCTGAACCGCAGCACCGCGTCCACAAGACGCCGGGGCGCGCGAAACTCGGCCATCAGGCGCGCGAGTTCGGGAGTCACCAGCCGGGTGGTCACGCGAAAGCCCGGCCGGCTGACCACCACCTGCCCAGGATCGACGGGTCCGATCCGGGCCTGCAGGCGCGGCGAGAGCTCGCGAACCGGCACCAGACGAGCATCGGCGGGAAGCGTGAAGAGGATGTCGCCGAGGCCGGGGGCGGGCGCGCTCATCAGGGCCCCGGCCTGCTTGCCGCCGGCCGCCAGTCCACCACGCCGTCGGCCGTCATCCGGGCAAGCACCGGCCCCGCGGGGTCGAGGTCCGGCCGGCGGACGGCCAGGATCGCGTCGGCCAGCTTGCCGGTGATCCAGGATCGCCAGCTCTGCGCTGGTCCTTCGGCCGGCGGCGGGGGGTCGATCCCCCAGGACAGCAGTCCGTCGGCGCCGAGCGCGGCGGTGAAGGGCACGCCCTGCGCCGGGCAGCCGGCAAGCTTGCGGGCGAGCGCGGCGGCCACGACCCGCAGATGTTCCCGGCTGTCAAAATAGGCGACGATCTTGTCACAGCGAAGCAGACCGGCTGGACCGCGTCCCACCTTGAAGGCGCGGACCTCGAGATCGGCGAAGACCTGCGCCAGGATCGGGAAGGCCGTCGCCAGGGCTTCAGGACGTGGGCTCGCGTAGAGCTTGAAGGCCGACGAGGCGCTGTCGTTTTGACCCAGCCGCCCGAACCCCACCCAGCCGGGATAGGTCGTTGCGTCATAGTCCCGCGCCAGCCGCGCACGGACGCCGCCGCCGGAGGTCAGGCCGAGCACAGCCAGCGCATCGTCGCCCGGCCCGAAGTCCAGATCGAACGTCGGGCCGCGCGGGACCGCGCCATAGGCGTAGAGCCGCCGCGAAAGGGTTCTGGCGTCCGAGCACGGCAGGGCCGCGGTGGTCCGGATCGCCCGAAGCGACAGCGCGTCGAGCCGTCCGCCCATGGCGCAGCCTCTTGGCGCGGATCCTGGGGCCGTCAGCCGAGGCTCTTCAACGCGCCTTCAAGCTGCGTGCGCACCACCCCGATCTCGGCGTCGCGCGGCGCCTGGGCGGCTGTGAACCGGTCGAGCGCTTCCACCGCGACAGCCAGCTGTTTCCGCAGGCCGGGAAGCTCGGACACCTGATGTACCTCGCGGCCCACGAGAACGATCGGCGTGATCGGCGTGGGGATGGTCTCAAGCGAGGAGCCGCCACAATCGGGGTTGGGCAGGCCGACAGACCCGCCGCCCAGGGCGGAGTAGGCGGCGCTGGCGACGACCGCGGCGCCAATGTCGTGGATCGCCGAGCTGATCGCCGGATTGCCGCTGAGGTCGCCGGCGAACGCCCGACCGATCGAGGTCAGCTCCCCCGTGTCCTTGAGAGATTGCCGGACAGTCTCTCGCACAACTTCTAATATGTCTCCCTTCACCAGAACACTAGCGATGGGGGAAATCCACCAGGGCGGCAGCGTGCCGTCGTCAGCCGGAAGGAAGGTTCCGCCGTGGCTTCCCGCCGCTGAAGGAACGCTGATGACCAGATCTTTGACTATGAAATCATGACGATTACGTACCTTGGTTGACATGATATTCTCCCATGACTGATCAAACAGAGAATCTTCTGATACGACTCAGACAGTCGGAGGATTTTGTTTAATCGGCCGGCCGTCACAGCTATTCGAGAACTGGAAGCAAACTCCCGGGAAATATGCTCTTGGGAGATTGACTGTCAATCGAGTTCGCCCGTGCAGGTTGAATTTCGCATTGGGTGCGAAACCGCGTGCGCGCCGTTGATGTCAGGCGCTGAGCTTGAGCGGCGGCCGCCGTGTCTGGCGGGCCATCAGCTGGGCGTAGAGGCGGGTCAGCCCCTCGAACGTGTGGTCCCAGCTGTGACGGGTCTCGGCGCGGCGGCGCGCGGCCAGCTTCAGGGCGCCCAGGTCGCGGGCGAACAGCGCCTCGACGGCCTCGGCGAGGCTGGCCGGATCGACGCCGGCGGCGAGCTGGCCAACGCCGTCGTCGATGAGTTCGCCGACGCCGCCCTTGTTGGGCCCGACCACCGGCAGGCCGGCGGCCATGGCTTCCAGAACCACCAGGCCGAAGATCTCGTTCTCGTTGGCGTGGAGGAAGGCGTCGCAGCTGGCGATGACGCCGGCCAGGGTTTCCGGCTGGCGTTCGAAGTCGAGGCACGCGACGCGGGCGCTCTCTTGGGAATCCCGGCCGGCGCCGATCAGCACCAGGCGATAGGGGTCCCCCAGCCGTTCGACGCAGGCCACCATGGCGTCGATGTTCTTTTCCCGAGCCGGGCGGCCGGCGAACACCAGCAGGCGGGAATCGGCGGGGAATTCGAGGCGGCGCAGCAGGGCGGCGCGGTCGCCGCGGCTGGGATGGAACAGCTCGGTATCGACCCCCAGCGGCAGCACGGTCACCCGCTCGACGCCGGCCTCGGCCAGCCGCGAGGCCGTGTGACGGCTGGGCGCCACCACCTGGTCGAACCGTCGGTAGGCCTGGGCCCACAGGTTGAGCGTCGGCTGTTCGGCCCAGTCGCCCAGGTGCAGGGCCGCCAGGGTGGGCGCGTCGGTGTGGCAGACGCCGACCACCGGCACGCCCAGGGCCTGGCCGGCGTCCATCGCCGCGTGACCGGGCACGAACACGTCGCCGGCCTCGATGATGTCGGGCTCCAGACCGCGCAGCACCGCCTCCCATTTGGCGGGACTGGCGGGCATGCGGTAGCCGTCGCCGAACGGCAGGCGCACCGCGGCGATGGTGACCAGCCCCGCGGCCTCGGCGCGGGTCGCCGCGCCGGGCACCACCAGGGTGTGGCGGATGTCGGGCCTGCGGGTCTCCAGCCAATGGCGCTTGGCGCTGAGGTAGCGCTTCACGCCGCCGGAGCGGGGCGCATACATCATGGTGGTGTCGATCAGGTGGAAGCCGGGCGCCGGTCCGGCCGAGGCCGCCGGTCCTGCGCCAGGGGCCGGGGCGGCGCTGCGTGCTGTGGCGTCGAACATCGTCTCAAGCCCCCGGTCAGCAGGTTCGCCGCAAGACGCAACGAACAGCTCGACTGTTCGATCCCGTCGCCGCCGCGGATCGCCCCGCGAAGCGAGGGTCCGGCCGGGCGATCTGTTCCACAGTCTGGCCAAACGGACCCGCCCCCTCAACCGGTTAGTCGTCAAAGCTCAGCTTGGGCCTCAAATTGGGGTGAAACGGCGGCTGGGCAAGGGTCTCATCGCGGATCGAAGACCCTGGCGTATTCCGGGCGCGCCCAGATATTGGGCAGGAACCGCGGATCGATGCGGGCGTGGGTGGCCTGTTCGAAGGCGAAGCCCAGCGCCAGCAGCCGGGCTTCCGACCAGGCCGGGCCGATGAAGGAAATGTTCACCGGCAGGCCCTGGACGTTCCCCATGGGCACCGTCAGGTGCGGATAGCCCGACACCGCCGGCAGGGTCGAATAGGATCCCAGGCTGCGGCTGCCGTCGATCGGATCGACGATGGCGGCCGGGCCGGTGGACGGACCGACCAGCACCTCGACGTTGTCGTCGGCCAGCATCCTGTCCAGGGCGTCGCGGGCCAGTTTGCGGGCCTTGGCGCGGCCGGCCAGATAGGTCGGGTCGGTGATCGGCGGAACCTTGGCGGACTGCTCGAAGATCTCCTGGCCGAACAGCAGCGTCTCGCGCGGCTCATGGGCGTTGAAGGCGATCAGGTCGTCGAGGGAGCGGGTTTTCACCTTGGCCGGCGTGGCCGCCAGATAGGCGTTGAGCGAGGCCTTGAACTCGACCCGCAGGGCCTCGCCCTCGGCGCCGCCGATCTGGCCGAGCGCCGCCTCGTCCGGCCCCTTGACCTCGACCAGCACGGCGCCGGCCTTGCGCAGGGCGGCAAGCGCGGTCTCGAACACCGCGTCGGTCTGCGGCGAGCGGCCGAGCGTCATCCGCAGCACGCCGACGCGGACGCCGCGCAGGGCGTCGGTCCGCAGGCCGGCCAGGTAGTCGGCCTTGTGGGCGTTGGCCTGGGCGGTGGCGGGGTCCAGCGGATCGGAGCCGGCGATGGCGGTGAGCATGGCCGCGGCGTCGGCGACGGTGCGGGTCATCGGGCCGGGCGTGTCCTGCTCCGGCGAGATCGGCACCACATAGGTGCGCGAGACCAGGCCCACGGTGGGTTTCAGGCCGACCACCCCGTTGGCGGCGGCCGGGCAGGTAATCGAGCCGTCGGTCTCGGTGCCGATGGCCAGAGTCGCCAGGCCCGCGGCGATGGCCGCGCCGGAGCCGGCGCTGGAGCCGCAGGCGGTGCGATCCAGCGAATAGGGGTTGCGCACCAGGCCCGCCACGCCGGTCCAGCCGCTGATGGAGCGGGTCGAGCGGAAGTTGGCCCATTCCGACAGGTTGGCCTTGCCTAGGATCACCGCCCCGGCGTCGGTCAGCCGGCGCACCAGCGGCGCGTCGCGGCCGGTGACATTGTCGACCATCGCCAGCGAGCCTGCCGTGGTCGCCGTGCCGTCGTCGGACTCGATGTTGTCCTTCAGCAGCACCGGCAGGCCGTGCAACGGCCCGCGCAGGTGGCCCGCGCGGCGCTCGGCGTCGAGCTTGCGGGCGTCGGCGAGCGCGTGCGGATTGAGCGCCAGCACGCTGTTCAGCTTCGGCCCGGCCCGGTCGATCGCCGCGATCCGCGCCAGATAGGCCCTGACCAGGTCTTCGGACGTCGTGGCGCCGGCCGCCATGGCCGCCTGCTGCTCGGCACCCGAGGCAAACGGGCTCAGCGGCCTGGTCTGGGCCGGGGCCTGGGCGCTGGGGGCACCCGGTGCGGCGACGGCCAAAGCGGCGAGCGCGGCGGCGAAGGCAAGAGGTCTGAGCATGGCGATTCCCGAGTCGGATGGGCCATAGGAACCGCGCCCGCCGAAAAACGCCAGCCGCGCCAGCGCTTGACCGCCACCGGCGCCGGCTCTCTAGTTCCGTCCGTCCCCGGACCGGGGCGAGCCTTTGGCCTGGAATGGATCGCGATGCGGCTTCGACAGATCGCCCTGGTGGGCTCGGACCTGGCCGCGGCGAGCGAGGACATTGTCGATGTGCTGGGCCTGGGCGGCGCCTATGCCGACCCCGGGGTCGGGAAATATGGCCTGGCCAACGCCGTCTGGCCGGTGGGCGAGACCTTCCTGGAGGCGCTGTCGCCCAAGGCGCCGGGCACCACCGCGGGGCGGCTGTTGCAGAAGCGCGGCGGCGACGGCGGCTACATGGTGATCCTGCAGGCCGACGAGATCGGCCCGGCGCGGGCGCGGATCAAGGCCCAGGGCGTGCGTGTCGTCGATCAGCTGGACGGCGACGGGTTCTGGATGACCCACCTGCACCCGCGCGACATGGGTGGCGCGATCGTGTCGGTGGACGCCATGATTCCGCCCGACCGCTGGCAGTGGGGCGGCTCGCGCTGGCGCGAGCAGGTGCGAACCGACACCTCCGTGGCGATCGTCGGCGCCGAGCTTCAGGGCGAGGACCCACGCGCCATGGCCGCCCGCTGGGCCGCCGTGCTGGGGCTCGAGGCGGCCGAGACCGCCGAAGGCTGGCGCCTGCCCCTCGACGGCGGGGAATTGCGGTTTGTAGGCGTGACCGATGGCCGGGGCGAGGGGCTGGGCGCCTTTGACGTCGCCGTTCGCGATGTGGCGCAGGTCCGCGCGCGGGCCGAGCGGCGCAGCCTGATCGGGGCGCAGGGCGAGGTGCGGCTGTGCGGAACGCGGGTTCGACTGGTGGCGGCCTGACCGACGGGGCTCAGGCGCGAACGGCGGGCTGCCCCAGGGGCGAGCCGAGGCGCGCGTGGCTCGACCCGCCCCAATCCTTCTGGTCGGCGTTGGCGGCGGCCAGCAGGTTCGGCGCCACGGGCACGCCGGGCCACATCTGGGCGGTCAGCGCCTCGATCGGACCCATGACCTGCGAGGTCAGCGGGGGCCCGGCGTCGGAGCAACGCGCGGCCTGAGACTCATGCTGAGGCATTCATCGGCGGTGCGTCGGCCGCCGGGTCCGCATCGCTGTCGGCGAACCGGGCCTTGCCGCGCTCCACGATGGCGATGAAGCGGGGATCGTCGCGGATCAGATCGAGGCTGTTGTCTGTCTCGA
Organism: Phenylobacterium sp.; assembly: GCF_031360265.1. Taxonomy (GTDB): domain Bacteria; phylum Pseudomonadota; class Alphaproteobacteria; order Caulobacterales; family Caulobacteraceae; genus Phenylobacterium. Next base: position 26,016 of record NZ_JANMBF010000116.1, on the reverse strand, counting down.
TCCACAAGAGCCAGCTGGCGGACACCTTGTCGATGATGTCGTCCAGGAGATCGCAGGCCGCTTCGGCGTCGCCGAGGCCGGCCAGGCCGCAGGCCAGGTTGTAGTGCAGGCGCATGTTGTCGGGGTCGAACAGCATCGCGCGGCGCACCCAGTCGCGGGCCCGATCCACATCTCCGAGTTCGACCAGAGCGGTCACCAGAAAGCCCAGGGCGCTGCCGTGGTCTGGTTCTGTCGCGAGGATCCTTTCGCAGCGCGTGAGGCACCGGCGCGCCGCCGCGATGACACTCTGCTGGTCGCCGAGGGCTTTGTAGACCTGGATGACCATGCCCGCCGGCCGAAAGGCGACAGGATCGAGCGCGATGGCGGCCTCAAAATGGCGCACCGAATCGTCCCAGCGCTTCAGGCCGAGGGTCTGATACCCGGCGCACAGGTGGGCGTCGTAGCAGTCTGGGTCGAGGCGGAGCGCCGTCGCGACATAGGATTCGCCGCCGGCGAAGTCCATCAAAGGACCGCGCAGCAGGACTTCGGCCATCGCCGCGTGGGCTTCGGCCAGGTCCGGTGACACGGCCGCCGCGCGTTCCGCGGCGTGGAGCGCGTGTTCGTAGCTCATGCCCTCGACGTTGCGCTGGTACGCCTCGGCCTCGGCGTTGGCGATCTGCGCCCAGGCCTGGCCAAAGTCGGGGTCCAGCGCCACCGCGCGCTGGCAGATGCGCACGATCAGCGGCTTCAGGCGCTCGCTGCCGGTGCGGCTGAACTGGCGGGCCAGCAGGTAGAGTTCATAGGCTTCGGCGCTGGCGGTCTGCCGTTGCTCGATCGCCTGCCGTTCCGCCGGCGCCAGCTTCAGCTTCAGTGCGCCGACGATGGCCTGGGAGATCTCTTCCTGAATGGCGAAGATGTCGTCCAGGGTGCGGTCGAAGCGCTCGGCCCACAACTGGGTGTCGCGCACGGCGTCAAACAACTGAGCGGTGATGCGGATTCGCGCGCCGGACTTGCGCACGCTGCCCTCCAGGATGTGGGTGATCCCCAGCGCGGTCGCCAACTGTCCCGGCGCAATGGTCTTGCCCTTGTAGGAAAAGGCGGTGGTGCGCGAGACCACCGACAGCGCCGAAACGCGCCCCAGATCGGTGATGATGTCCTCGCTGACCCCGTCGCTGAAATACTCCTGTTCGGGATCTCCGCTCATGTTGATCAGCGGCAGCACGAGGATCGAGGGCCGGGCGTCCGGCGCCCTGTGCGGCGGGGCAGCCGGGACGGCTGGCCGCGGTGCGTCGCGGACGCCGACGAACCGCCGCATCTCGTCCAGCAGGGACAACCAGGCCGGATCGTCGGACGCGCCCTTCCAGTGACTGAGGTCCGCGGTCTGGGTCAATTCGAACATGATCGGCCGTTCGCACGGCTCGATGATCACCGGCGCCAGGGTCTTGTTGCGGTCGGCGAGCGTGGCCTCCGCGCGCACCCAGCGCGATGTGACAGAGCGAGGCGACCACAGGACCACCACAGCCTTGGCTGCTCGCAGGGCCGTCTCGATCGCCTCGTCGAAGGCCTCGCCGGAACGCAGCGCCGCATCCCACCAGACGCTGAAGCCGTGGGCCTCAAGCGCGTCGGCGTAGAGGCGCGCCACGGCCTGATCCTCGCGGCTGTAGGATATGAAGATATCCGAGATGCGTGCCTCCCGATCCGTTTGCCGGCCACGGTATCGCGCGCGTCCCGATCGGTCGAGGCGAGCTTCAGACGGGGGACAGCCGCGCTGCGTCTAGGGCTGGTCGGCGTAGATCTTCACCAGCTTGTAGAGGAAGTCGCGACCCTCGTAGAGGGAGGTCACGCCGATGCGCTCGTTGAGGCCGTGGATGTGGCCCAGGTCGGGCTCGTAGAAGATCCCAGAGACGCCATAGGTCGGGATGCCGCCCGCCATCAGCGCCTTGCCGTCGGTGCCTGCCGCCAGCAGGTTCGGCACCACGGGGACGCCGGGCCACATCTGAGCGGTCAGCGCCTCGATCGGGGCCATGACCTGCGGGGTAAGCGGCGGCCCGGCGTCGGAGCCCGCGCGTCCGCTCGGCTGCGAGACCGAGACCGCGGGGTCGGCGATCACCTTGATCAGCGTCTCGCGCACCGCTTGGCGTGAAACGCCGGGAAAGATGCGGCAGTTGATCGTCGCGTTGGCGCGCTGGGGCAGGGCGTTCTGGGCGTGGCCGGCGCTGAGCAGGGTGGCCACGCAGGTGGTCCGCAGGATCGCGTGCAGGCTGGGATCGGCGCTGAGCAGCGCATCGGCCCGGGCGTCGGCCGGGTTGGCCACCAGAGCTGCCATCGCCGCCCCCTGTTCGCCGCCGGCGATCTTCGACATCTGGGTCAGATAGCGGCTCGTGACATCGTTCATCTGCACCGGAAACTCGTACCGGCCGATCCGCGCGACGGCGTCGGCCAGGTGATAGATGGCGTTGTCCGGCACTGGCCGCGAGGAGTGACCGCCCGGGTTGGTGACCTCCAGGACATAGCTCTGCGATGATTTCTCGCCCGCTTCGATCCCGTTGGCGACGCGCCGGCCCTGGGCGTCCAGCGACCCGCCGCCGCCCTCGTTCAGCGCGAAGGCCGCGTCGATCAGCTCGCGCCGGTTGGCCATCAGCCAGGCGGCGCCGTTGAATGGTGATCCCCCCTCCTCGCCACAGGTCAGCGCCATCTTGATCGTGCGGCGCGGCCTGAAGCCCTCGGCCCGGTAGCGGATCAGGCTGTCGACCCAGATGGCGGCCTGGGCCTTGTCGTCCGACGCGCCTCGCGCATAGAAATAGCCACCCTCCTCGACCAGGGTGAAGGGGTCGCGCACCCAGTCCTCACGTCTGGCCTCGACCACGTCGATGTGCGCCAGCAGCAGGATGGCCTTGGCCTTGGGATCCCGGCCCGGATAGACCGCCACGAGGCCGCCGTTTCTGGGAAATTCCGGCGCCGCGAAACGGATCAGGTCGTTGTCGGGGAACCCCGCCGCCTTCAGCCGTGCCGCCATCCGCGCGGCGGCCAAGGTGCAGCTGCCGTTGGAGGCCTGGGTGTTGGTCTCCACAAGCTCCTTGTAGAGCGCCCGGAAGGCGGTCTGGTCGGGGCGGGACGGGTCTGAGCGGGTCTGGGCGTGGGCCACGCTGGCGAGCAGAATCGCGGCGGCGAGCGTGCTGGCGAACTTCAACATGAGTGACCCCCGATAGCGTGGCGCGGACTATTTCAGCCCCACCGCCTCCCGGCAAGCGAGCGTCCTCACGCCGATGGGGTTTGCCCTGACGGCCCGGGCGGCCGAAGATGGGGCTCAACCTTGGGAGCGGATTTTGCGGGACGGCATTGAACAGACCTTCGCGGAGCATCCGCGGCCGAAGCTCACCTATCCCTTCGAGCAGGCGCCGAAGATCGGCGGCGCGGCGCTGGATGTGGCGCCGGGGGTTAAGTGGCTGCGCATGCCGCTGGGCGGTGCGCTGGGGTTCATCAACGTCTGGGCGATCGAGGAGGCGGACGGCTGGGCCATCGTCGACACCGGCATGGGCGGGACGGCGACGCGCGACGCCTGGCGCGCCGCGTTCCAGGGACCGCTGGCCGGCAAGCCCGTCAGCCGGGTGTTCGTCACCCACATGCACCCCGACCACATCGGCATGTCCGGCTATCTGACCCGCAAGTTCGACGCCAAGCTGTGGATCACCCGGCTGGAATATCTGACCTGCCGCTCGCTGTCGGCCGACACCGGGCGCGAGGCGCCGGAGGACGCCGTGCGGTTCTTCCGCGCCGCCGGCTGGGATGACGATGCGGTCGAGCACTACAAGGCCCGCTTCGGCGGGTTTGGGCGGGGCTTGCACGCCCTGCCCGACAGCTACCACCGGCTGAACGACGGCGACGAGATCGTCATAGGCGGAAAGCTGTGGCGCATCGTGGTGGGCTCCGGCCACAGCCCCGAGCACGCCTGCCTGCACTGCCCCGAGCTGCAGCTGATGATCAGCGGCGATCAGGTGCTGCCGAAAATATCCTCCAATGTCTCGGTGTTCCCCACCGAGCCCGACGGCGATCCGCTGACCGACTGGCTGACCTCGCTGGCGCGGATCCGCACCAAGATCCCCGATGACGTGCTGGTGCTGCCGGCGCACAACGATCCGTTCCACGGCCTGCACGCGCGCATCGACCACCTGATCGGCGGGCACGAACGCGGGCTTGCGCGCCTGCAGGCCCTGATCGCCGAGCCCAGGCGCGTGGTGGACGTCTTCCACGTGCTATTCCGACGCACAATCGATCAGAACCTGCTGGGCCTGGCCACCGGCGAAAGCCTAGCCCACCTCAACTGCCTCCTGGCGCGCGGCCGGGCGGTGCGAACCCGCGATGAAAACGGCATCGACTGGTACCGGGCGGCGGCCTAGAGACTTACGCTGTAAGAATCCGCAAGGCGAACCCGCATGACCCGCATCACCTCGGGGCTCGACCCCTATACCGACGCCGCCGTGGTGCTGGACGGCAAGGATCTCTCCGGCCGGACCGCCATCGTCACCGGCGGGGCGACCGGCATCGGCATCGAGACCGTCCGCGCCCTGGCCGGCGCCGGCGCCGATGTGGTGGTCGCCGTGCGCAACAAGCCCGCCGGCGAGGCCGCCGCCGCTCTGATCAATGGCGAACTGGGAACGCCACGCGTCAGTGTCGGTGTGCTGGACCTGTCGGACCTGGCGACCGTGGCCGCCTTCGCCACCGGCTGGGGCGACCGTCCCCTGCACATGCTGATCAACAACGCCGGCGTCATGGCCTGCCCGCTGACCTACACCGCCGATGATCTGGAGATGCAGCTCGGAACCAACCACTTCGGTCACTTCGCCCTGGGCATGGGCCTGGCCCGGGCGTTGATGAACGGCGCCGAGGAAGGTCGCGGCGCGCGGCTGGTCTCGCTGTCGTCGATCGCCCACCTGCGCAGCGCCATGGACTTCGATGATCCGCACTATCGCACGCGCCCATACGAGAAGTGGCAGGCCTATGGGCAGTCAAAGACCGCCAATGCCCTGTTCGCCGTGGGCTTCCAACAGCGGTTCGCCGACCTGGGCGTCACCGCCAACGCCGTCATGCCGGGCGGGATCATGACGCCCTTGCAGCGGCACCTCCCCCGGGAAGAGATGATCGCCATGGGCTGGATGGACGAGGCGGGCGTCATCGCCACCGGCTTCAAGACGCCGGCGCAGGGCGCCTCGACCAGCGTCTGGGCTGCCACTGGAGATGAACTCGAAGGCGTCGGCGGACTCTATCTGGAGAACCTGGCGCAGGCGGAGACCTTCAAGCCGGGCGACCGCTTCGGCGTCGCGCCGCACGCGCTCGACCCGGACGCCGCCGACCGGCTCTGGGCGCTGTCGGAAGAGACCACGGGAGCCAAGCTATGAGCCTGTCAGGCAAGACCCTTTTCGTCACCGGCGCTAGTCGCGGCATCGGCCTGGCCATCGCTCTGCGGGCCGCCCGCGACGGGGCCAATATCGTGGTCGCCGCCAAGACCGCCGAGGCCCACAAACACCTGCCCGGCACCATCTATTCCGCCGCCGAGGAGATCGAGAAGGCTGGCGGCAAAGCCCTGCCGCTGATCGTCGATGTGCGCGAGGAAGCCTCGGTGATGGCGGCGGTCGAACAGGCGGTGCAACGCTTCGGCGGCATCGACATCTGCGTCAACAACGCCTCGGCGATCCAGCTGACCGGCACGCTGGCCACCGACATGAAGCGCTACGACCTGATGAACCAGGTGAACGCGCGCGGGACCTATCTCACCTCGAAGGCCTGCATCCCGCACCTCAAGCGCAGCGCCAACCCGCACGTGCTGATGCTGTCGCCGCCGCTCGATATGGACGCCAGGTGGTTCGCCGGCCACACTGCCTACAGCATGGCCAAGTTCGGCATGAGCCTGTGCGTGCTGGGCATGGCTGCGGAGTTCAAGGCCGACGGCATCGCCTTCAACGCGCTGTGGCCGCGCACCGGCATCGCCACCGCGGCGATCAAGTTCGCGCTGGCCGGCGACGAGGGCATGGCGCGCTGCCGCACGGTGGAGATCATGGCCGATGCGGCGCACGCGATCTTCGAGAAGCCGGCGCGCGCGTTCACCGGCAATTTCCTGATCGACGACACGTTCCTCTATGCGGAGGGGACGCGGGATTTCGACAGGTACCGCGTCGATCCCACCCAGCCGCTGATGCCCGACTTCTTCGTCCCCGACAGCATTCCGCCGCCGCCCGGGGTGGTCATCGCAGGCGGATCCGCGCCCGCATGAAGGTGACAGTCCGGGTCGCCTCGCCGACCGACGTCTCGCTGATCCTGGGGTTCATCCGCGATCTGGCGACCTACGAGAAGCTGCTGCACGAGGTGGAGGCCACCGAGGCCGACATCCGCCGCGACCTGTTCGGTGAGAACCCGCGCTGCTTCTGCGACATCGCCGAGGCGGGCGGCCGGCCCGTGGGCTTCGCGCTCTGGTACTACAGCTATTCGACCTTCCAGGGCCGCGCGGGGATCTTCCTGGAGGACCTGTTCGTCGAGCCGGACGCCCGCGGCCTCGGGGCCGGCAAGGCGCTGCTGGCGCGGCTCGCCCAGCGCTGCGTCGAGGCCGACCTTGGCCGGCTGGAGTGGTCGGTGCTCGACTGGAACACGCCGTCGATCGAGTTCTACGACAGCCTGGGCGCCGCGGCGAAGACCGGCTGGACGGTGCGGCGGCTCGACGGGCAGGCATTGGAGCGGCTGGCTGCGGGCTGAGCGTCGCCCGCGGCGGCGGATCCCTTCAGCGCCTGGATTTGACTCGCCGCGGCCGCGTGTGCCTATCGGCGGCAGGCATCGGGGAGGCTGGCATGGCGAAAACACTCATCACGGGCGCGAGCAAGGGGATCGGCCGGGAAACCGCCCTGGTGCTGGCGCGGGCCGGGCACGCCGTGGTCGCGGCGATGCGAACGCCTAAGGACTGCGACCTTGCCGAGATCGCGGCGCGCGAGGGCCTGCCGATCACGGTCGCCGAGCTGGATGTCGACGACGATGCGTCTGTCGCCAGGCTGTTCGCGACGGGGCCGGGCGCGGCGGACAGTATCGACGTGCTGATCAACAACGCCGGCATCTACAGCATCGACGCGGTCGAGGATGAGACCCTGGCCCGGTTCCAAGAGGTCATGAACACCAACTATTTCGGCGCGCTGCGCTGCATCAAGGCGGTCGCGCCCGCGATGCGCGCCCGCCGCGCCGGCCTGATCATCAACGTCTCATCGATCGCCGGACGCATCGCGGCCGCCGGCTCAGGCGCCTATGCCGCGTCGAAATTCGCGGTCGAAGGGATGAGCGAATCCCTGGCCGCGGAAATGTCCGCCTTCGGCGTCCGCGTTGTCCTGGTCGAGCCGGGAATCATCGCCACGCCGATGACCCTGGCCAATCTGCCGAAACCGAAGGCCGGCAGTCCCTATCCGCATGGCGGCAGGATGCGCGCCTTCTACACCGCCACGCCGGACTCCGGACCGCCGCCCACGGTCGTCGCCGAGACCATGCTGGAGATCGTCGAAGGCCGGACCACCCGGTTTCGCACCCCCTCCGGCCCCGATGCGGAGCCGTTCCTCGGCCTGCGCGCCAGCATGACCGACGAGGCGTGGATCGGCATGAACGACACCCTGGACGACACCGTCTATTTTGATCGGTTCCTCGCTTTGTCCGGCCTGGACCTGCGGCCGACGACGACCTGATCCTGAATGGTTTAGGCCGCGACCATCGCCCGGCGACGGCGCAGGGTCGCGCCCAGAGCGCCGAAGCCAATGAGCATCAGGGCCCAGGACCCGGGTTCCGGCACACCGCCCGAGGCGGCGAAGATCGACAGCTTGTCGAGACCGGTGTCCCCAGACCCGCGGGTGGCCGCCGTCTGCTGGAAATCGATCGTCGCGCTGGCCGCGTTGGCGAGGAAGCTGTAGTTGAACACCCCCCAATGATCCCAAAGCGGCCCCGAGCCATAGGGCGTCGTGTTGGAGCTCACCGGCGCGCTGTAGAGTTGTGATGCTGACGTCGAACCGGCGGACATCCAGACGTTGACCTGCTCGATCGTGCCGGGAATGACAAAGTCCTCACTGGCCAGCGAAAACTGCACGGTGTAGCGGCTGCCCGACGTCAGGCCGGTGATCGTCTGCGACAGGTGATAGCCCCCGGTGTCGATCCCGTTGCCCAGGAGCGCGAAGATCCGGCCCTCCGGAGGCGTCGCGCTGTAGTAGCCCGCCGAAATCAGGTAGCCTGGCGAGTTCCAGCCGGTGATCGCCCCGAAATAGACGCCGCTCGCGGGCACGCTGGCGGCGTCCGCCTCAAAGCCCCCGTTGACGATGCCAACGGCCCCGGCGCCGGTCGCGGAAAGCGCGATGGACGCGGTAAGGGCGCAGAGCGCCACGGAAAGGGTTCTCGAATTCATTGGCGGGCTCCGAATTCTAGGGTCGTGGAGACGGATATTCCAATTTCAGACAATGCGGGTCGCCAAGTTCAGGCCACCCCGAAGAACTACGTTATGCATTAACCTTGTCCATCATTGCCGCGGCAAGCGGGTTCACCTGAGAGGCGAATTCGCGGACCTGACAGCAGACCCTCCAGGCCATCGCCACGCCCCGAGACCGGTGGGCCTGCGCCTCACGCCATGACCGGCGTGAACCCCTAGGCCGGCGCCTTGGCCGGTTGCGCGCCGGCCATGGGCGCGCGGTTGAGGTCGAAGAATTTCGGGGCCATCTTCGGCACGGCTTCGGAGAGGATGGTGGCGACCGTCCAGCCCTCTTCCTTGGTCACCGTCTCGATGGGGCGGGGCTGGGAATAGAGGATGATGTTCTCGCCCGACGAGCCGAAGATCTGGCCCGAGACGTTCGCCGCGGCCGGCGTCACCATGGCGACGGAGAAGCGGGCCGGCTGGTCGGCGCGGATCTTCTCGGCCATCACCGCGCGGCGGGCGGCGGCGGCTTCGTCCTTGATCGGCACCGACTGGGTCATCCGCGTCCAGGCGACCGGCGCCAGGCAGTTGGCGCGCACGTTGTTGCGCGCGCCTTCCATGGCGATGATGCGGCTGAGGCCGGCGATCCCCATCTTGGCGGCGCCATAGTTGGCCTGGCCGATGTTGCCGAACAGGCCGCTGGTCGAGGTGAAGAACATATAGGCGCCGTCGTTCTGCTCGCGGAACAGCTCGATGGTGGCGCGGGCGACATTGAACGAACCACGCATGTGGACCTCGATCACCTGGTCCCAGTCGCGCTCGGTCATCTTGTGGAACATCACGTCGCGCAGGATCCCGGCCGGATTGATGACGGCGTGCAGGCCGCCGAAGGCCTTCTTGGCCTGCTCGACCATGCCGTAGACCGCGTCGAGGTTGGTCACACTGTCGGAGTTGGAGACCGCCTCGCCGCCGGCGGCGCGGATTTCCTGAGCGACCTTTTCGGCCGGCCCGGCGGAGCCCTCGTCATCGCCCTTGAGGCCGGCGCCCAGGTCGTTGACCACGACCTTCGCGCCCTCTTGCGCGGCGATCAGCGCACAGTCGCGCCCGATGCCGTTGCCGCCGCCCGTGACCAGGACAACCTTACCGTCCAATGCGCCCATCGAATTATCTCCCTCAACCTTATAGGGCGACAGTTATTCGAGGCGGTCGGCCTTGCGCAAGGCGGGAAACAGGCCGGCCCAGGCGCCGGTGACGATCAGGGCGCCGATCCCGCCGAACAGCGCCGCGCCCACGGGACCCAGGAACCGGGCGACCACCCCGCTTTCGAACTCGCCCAGTTCGTTGGAGGCGCCGATGAACACCGACGACACCGCCGCCACCCGCCCGCGCATGGCGTCAGGCGTGACCAGCTGGACCAGGGTCTGGCGGACATAGACGCTGAGCATATCGGCGCCGCCCAGCACGGCCAGCGCCGCCACCGACAGCCAGAGGGATCGCGACAGGGCGAAGGCGCAGGTCGCCAGTCCGAACACCGCGACGCCCCAGAACATCACGACGCCGGCCCTGCGGTGGATCGGCCGCGCCGCCAGCGACAGGGCGACGACCGTGGCGCCGATCGCCGGGCCGGCGCGCAGGATGCCAAACCCCTGCGGACCCACCTGCAGCACGTCGCGGGCGAACACCGGCAAGAGCGCGGTCGCGCCGCCCAGCAGCACGGCGAAGAGGTCCAGCGAGATCGCGCCGAAGACGATCTTCTGGGCCCAGACATAGGCCAGGCCCTCCTTCATCAGCGCCCAGCGCGATCCCGGATTGACCACCGGCTGTGCGTTCTTGCGGATCAGGGCGAGCGACAGGGCGGAGACCAGGTAGAGGCCGAGGGTGGCGAAATAGGCGTGCGCCGGCGACAACAGCAACAACACGCCGCCCATCGCCGGGCCGGCGATGGAGGCGGTCTGCCAGGCCAGGGAATTCCAGGCGATGGCGCGCGGCAACAGCGACCTTGGCACCAGCATCGGCCCCAGCGCCGTCGAGGCCGGCGCGAAGAACGCCCGCGCGGCGCCGAACAGGAACCCTACCGCCAGCAGGAGCGGGACCGAGGCCCAGCCCCGCCAGCTGGCGATAGCCAGGGTCAGCACCGTGGCCATCTCGCCCGCCAGGCAGACCAGCAGCACGGTCTTGCGATTGTGCCGGTCGGCGGTCTCGCCCGCCGGCAGGGTCAGCAGGAAGACGGGAATGAAGGCCGCCAGCCCGATCATCCCGACCAGGAAGGCGCTTTCGTCAACCGAGCGGGTGGCGCGCGCGATGGCGTACATCTGCCAGCCCAGCGCCACGCTCTGGATCTGAGCGGCGAAGCTGCCGGTCCAGCGCGACGCCCAGAACAGCAGGTAGTCGCGTTCCTTCAGCAGTGCGCGGGCGGGGGGCGGCAAGTCGGCGACAGGTTCGGCCATGGCCGGCGAACCTGCCCTGCGTTGACACCCCTCGCAACGGCGGCGTTGACGCGGGGCCGTCAGAGCCCTACCTGCGCGCTCTTGACGTTGGCGGCCGAGCACCCTGACATGCCCTCGCGACGACACCCGCGCGCAAGCGCCTGACCCGCACCGCCCACCGGCTCGCGCCTCGCTGTGTCGCGCCGGTCCTGTCGCATCGCACCGCGAAGACCCCATGACAGTCCAGCCCGCCGCGCCGCTCCCGGCGCTCATCCTGCAATCCGAATGCGCCGAAGACGCGCCTCTGGTGGACGCCCTGATCGACCGCGCGTTCGGGCCGGGCCGCTTCACCAAGGTCTCCGAGCGGGTGCGCGAGTTCGCCACCTTCGCGCCGGAGCTGTCGATCTGCGCCTGGCAGGCGGGCCGCCTGCTGGGATGTGCGCGGCAATGGCATGTGCGCGTCGGCGATCGGCCGGCGATGTTCCTGGGCCCTTTCGCCGTGGAACAGGGCGAGCGCAGCGCCGGCTTCGGGGCGCGTTTGATCGCGCGCGCCTGCCAGGCCGCGCGGGCCGCCGGCGAGACCCATGTGCTGCTGGTCGGCGACGCTGCCTATTTCGCCCGCGTGGGGTTTGTCCGGGTGATGGCTGGCCAGGTGGTGCTGCCCGGGCCGGTGGACCCACGCCGGGTCCTGGTCCGTACGCTGGCCCCCGACGCGGAGGATCTGGCCGGACCCGTGCAGGCCGCTTGAGGCGAACCGCGGGCGCGCCTACCTTGGCAGGCATGGCTGACGCAGCGGGCAGATCGGGGCTGGAGGGGATCGCGGCGGCGGCCCAATCCCTGGCGGCGAAGGGGCAGGCGCCGGGCCGGGGCCTGCCGCCGGTCCACCTGTGGAACCCGGCCCACTGCGGCGAGATCGACATCGTCATTCGCAAGGACGGCCTCTGGTTCCACGAGGGGACGCCGATTGGCCGCGAGGCCCTGGTGCGGCTGTTCTCCACGGTGCTGCGGAGGGATCCCGACGGCTTCCATCTGGTCACCCCCGTCGAGAAGATGAAAATCAGCGTGGAGGACGCTCCGTTCATCGCCACGCGGGTCGACCGGGTGGGCGCGGCCCTGCGCTTCCTGACCAATGTCGGCGACGAGGTGGAGGCGGGACCGGAGAACTATATCCGCGTCGAGGTTGGCCAGGACGGCGCCCCGCGCCCCTATGTCCACGTCCGCCGCGGGCTCGAGGCCCTGATCGCCCGGCCGGTGTTCTATGAGCTCGTCGAGATGGCGGCGGAACGCCAGACGCCCGACGGCCCGACGCTGGGCGTGGCGTCCAATGGCGCCTGGTATCCCGTGGGACCGGCCCATGTTCACCAGATATAGGGCGCGGATCCGGTGACCGACCTCCCGGCCGCGAAACAGGGCGCCCCGCCACACGATCGGCCCCACGAGCTGCAGGGATGGATGGCCAGCCACCTCGATCCCCTGGAAGAGGGCGAGCCGGCGGAGGCTGGCCCGCACCGGTCCGACTTCGACCTCAATCCCGGGCAGGCCCCCGACACCCATCCGCTGAAGCCCGCCGCCGTGCTGGTCGGCTTGGTGCAGCGCCAGGCGGGGCTGTCGGTGATCCTGACCCGGCGTTCGGACACGCTGCGCAGCCACACCGGCCAGATCGCGCTTCCGGGCGGGCGGCGCGACCCGGGCGAGTCCGCCTGGCAGACGGCGCTGCGCGAGGCCGAGGAAGAGATCGGGCTGCACCCGAGCTTCGTTTCCCTGGCGGGGCTCTCGACTCCCTACCGCACCGGCACCGGCTTTCTGATCACCCCGGTGGTGGGCTTCGTGCGGGCCGGGTTCACCCTCACCGCCAATCCCGACGAGGTGGCCGACATCTTCGAGACGCCCTTCGGCTTCCTGATGGATCCGCGCAACCACGAGGAGCATGTGCGCGAGCTTCCGACGGGTGAGAAGCGCCGCTTCTACGCCATGACCCACGACGACCGGTTCATCTGGGGCGCCACGGCCGGGATGCTGCGCGCGCTCTACGACCGGCTCTATGGAGCCGCGGTTGCTTAGGCTCCTGCTCATCCGGGGCAGTCTGGTGCTCGTGCCGTTCGCGGTGTGGTTCCTCTGGCGCGCCTGGGCTCGCAGGTCGGGTCGCGAGATGGGCTCGACGCCCTATGCCTGGCTGGTGGCCGCCGGCGCGGTGCTCGTCGGCCTGTCGCTGGTCGGGACGGTGCTGTTGCGCCAGGACAATCGCGGAGAGCGCTACGTCCCGGGCGAAGTGACCGCCGACGGCGCGGTCAGCAAGGGCTATTTCGAGGCGCCGAAGGCGAAATGAGCGGGTCTCTAGGCCAGCGCCCGTGGATCACCGCGCCGGCGACGGCGGCGGTGCTGGACGCGCTGGAGGGCGCCGGCGGCCCCGACTGCGCCCGCTTCGTCGGCGGCTGCGTGCGCAACGCCCTGCTGGGCCGGCCGATCGACGACATCGACATCGCCACGACCCTGACGCCCGGCCAGGTGACTCAGGCGCTGAGCGCCGCGGGGCTCAAGGCCGTGCCCACGGGAATCGACCACGGCACGGTGACGGCGGTCAGCGGGTCCAGGCCCTATGAGATCACCACCCTGCGCCGCGATGTCGCCACCGATGGCCGGCGCGCCGTGGTGGCGTTCACCGACGATTGGACGCTGGACGCCCAGCGTCGCGACTTCACTCTGAACAGCCTCTATGCGCGGCGTGACGGGACCGTTCTCGATCCCACCGGCCAGGGTGTCGCCGACGCGCGGGCCGGCCGCATCGTCTTCGTCGGCGAGGCCGGGCGGCGCATCGCCGAGGACGCCTTGCGCATCCTGCGCTTCTTCCGTTTCCGCGCCTGGTACGGCGCGGGTCCGCCCGACGCCGCGGCGCTGTCGGCCTGCGCGGCCCTGAAGGGCGACCTCAAAGCCCTGTCGGCCGAGCGGGTGTCCAGGGAGCTGCTGAAGCTGTTCGCCGCGGCCGACCCGCGCGAGGCCGTCGGCCTGATGGCCGGCTGCGGCGTGCTGGGCGAGCTGCTGCCGCCGCCGCTCGACCTGGCCCGCTTCAACGGCATGGTGGCCATCGAGGAGGACCAGCTGTTCGAGACCGACACGGTGCTGCGGCTGGCGGCCTTGCTGCCTGACGATCAAGTGGCGGCCGGGCAACTGGCCGAGCGGCTGCGCCTGTCCAACGCCGCGCGCGACCGGGTCGTCGCCGCGCTCGCGCCGACGCCGGTGTTCAAGAGCTGGATGAGCCCGCGTGAGATCCGCCGCCACCTCTATCGCCTGGGCGCGCAGGCCTTCCGCGACCGCGCCAAGCTCGCCTGGGCGCGCGCCGGGCGCACCGCCACCACGCCGCAATGGCGCGGGATGATCGCACTGGGCGAGGGCTGGACCCCGCCTGCGTTCCCGCTCAGCGGCCGCGACGTCATCGCCTCGGGCGTGCCAAAGGGGCCGATGGTCGGCCACGTACTGGCCGAGGTCGAGGCCTGGTGGATCGACCACGACTTCCTCGACGACAAGCTGTCGATGATCGAGAAACTGAAGTCGGTGGCGCAGGGCATGGCGTTTTAGGCGCGATGCACAACCCAATTCATCGTTGCGGCCTCCGCATAAGGATCGCCTACGCCCTATGCCTGCTGGTCGCGACGTGTACGCATGTCATTCCATTGATCCAGAACGGCATTCTCTGGGACTACGGCGGCGTTGGCCCGGCCAGCGCGGCGTTCTGGACATCGCTTGCGGTCGCTGACCCGGCCGCCGCCGTTTGCCTGTTCGTGTGGCCACGGGTGGGGCTGGTCCTGACCTGTGGGATCATCGGGCTGGATGTCCTCCACAATGGGATCATCTTCCGCGACGTCTTGCTCCAGCCGCCCGCGCTCCACCTTTGGACCGACACGGCGTTTGGCCTTCAGGTGGCGTTCCTCCTATTCGTGACCGCAACCGTTCAGGTGGCGTGGTCGGCCTCCGCGCGCGGTTTCGTCGCCGTCGAGACGGCAAGGGGCGATGGGGAGACGGAGTCTTGAAGCTTGGCATCCTCAAGACCGGACGGCCGCCCCGGGCCTGCATCCCGCGGTTCGGGACCTATCCGGAGATGTTCCAGGCCTTGCTGGGCCCGCGTCACGAGTACCGGACCTATGCCGTCGACGAGGGCGAGCTGCCGGAGAGTCCGACCGCTTGCGACGCCTGGCTGATCACTGGCGGGGCGGCCGGCGCCTATGATCCCGACCCCTGGATCGGCGCGACGATGGATTTCCTGCGCGCTGCCAGGGGGCAGGCGGCGCTGGTGGGCGTGTGTCTCGGCCACCAGCTGATGGCCCAGGCGTTCGGTGGCCAGGTGATCAAGTCGCCCAAGGGCTGGGGTGTCGGCGAGAATGAGTACCAGGTGCTGCGCCGCGAGCCGTGGATGGACGCATGGGCGGCCACCCTCCGCCTGCCGGCCTCGCACCAGGACCAGGTGGTCGAGGCGCCGCCGGGGGCCGACCTGTTCGCCGCCAGCGCCTTCACGCCCTTCGCCGGCCTGATCTACCGCGACGACCGGGCGATCTCGATGCAGCCGCATCCGGAGTTCGATCCGGCCTACGCCATCGAGCTGATCGAGACCCGTCGCGACGGGCCGCTGACCCCGGACCAGGCCGACCGCGCCATCGCCAGCTACCAGGGTCCCGACGATCGCGCCCGGGTGGGCGGCTGGATCAACGCGTTCCTGACATCGGCAACGTGAGGCCCTCGGTCGGCCAGTGGGCCGCGCGGGGGGCGGCGATCTTCTGCGGCACCTTCGCGCTCTTCCAGTGATGCTGGCGCTGGGGGCGCCCTATGGCCAGATCGCCTGGGGCGGATCGAGCGCGGTGCTGCCGGCGTCGCTGCGGTGGACCAGCGCCGGGGCGGCCGTCTACCTGCTGGTGGCCGCGGCGATGATGGAGGTCCGCGCCGGCGACTGGGGGCGTGCGCTGCCGCGCCGGCCGTTCCTGATCTTCAACATCTTCCTGGCGGCGCAACTGGCGCTGAACACGCTCGCCAACCTCGCCGCCCAGACGGCGGGCGAACGCTACGGCATGGGCGCGGCCTCGGCGCTGGGGTGCGGGCTCAGCCTCTGGGCGCTCAAGCCCGCGCGGCGGCGGCCGGGGCCGGCGGGTTAGCTGTCCGCGAAGGGATTGAGGATGGTCAGTCCGCCGACCCGCTGGCCATGCTGCATGTCCTCGGAATAGACGATCCGGCAACCGGCCAGTTCGGCTGCCGCCAGGATGTTGGCGTCGTAGATCCCGAATCGGTGAGCTCGCGCAATGTCCACCGCTCGCGACTGTGTTGCGACCGTTAGCGGCTCCACCCGAAAGCTTTGGCGGAACCCCGAAAGGTAGAGTTCGATCTCGGGCCATTCCAGAGAATGCTTGCGTTGCGCGACGCGTGCGAACTCGTTCAGGACTTGGACGCTGATGACCCCGCCAGACGCTACGACGTCTCGCGAGACTCTGACCTTGGGCGACTCGGAGGCGAGCAGATAAATCAGAATGTTCGTGTCGAGGAACGCATCAGTCGCCACGGCTGTTGGCTTCGTCGCGGTCGAACTTGAAGTCGGCCGGCAGGCGGCCCTGATATTTTCGCATCTCTTCCAGCCACCGCACCCTCTCCGCCCGTGCGATAGCCTCGGCCTCGCGAGCGGTCGTCAAGGCCAGCTCGACTTCATCGCCCTCCCGAAGTTTATGAGCCTCCACCATCGATTTGGGGAGCCGCACCGCCAGGCTGTTGCCCCACTTCGCAACCTTCATTTCCACCTCTAATGATATACATTCCAGATGATGTATATCATGCCTAGGGCCAGCGCACCATCGGCGGCATGGAGCTGAGGATGGTCTCGATGTTGCCGCCGGCTTTCAGGCCGAACATCGTGCCGCGGTCGTACAGCAGGTTGAATTCCACGTAGCGGCCGCGACGCATCAGCTGTTCGGCGCGGTCGGCCTCAGTCCACGGCTCGCTCATCCGGTGGCGGACGATCTTCGGATAGACCTCCAGGAACGCCTCGCCGACCGCGCGGGTGAAGGCGAAGTCGCGCTCGAAATCGCCGGAGTTGTGGCGGTCATAGAAGATGCCGCCGACGCCGCGCGGCTCGTTGCGGTGGGGCAGGAAGAAATACTCGTCGCACCAGGCCTTGTACTTGCCATGCCAGTCGGGATCGAAGGCGTCGCAGGCGGCCTTCATCGCGGCGTGGAACAGGATGGCGTCGTCGGCTTCCTGGCTGCGCTGTTCGTCCAGCGTCGGGGTCAGGTCGGCGCCGCCGCCGAACCAGCTTTCCGCGGTCGAGAGGAAGCGGGTGTTCATGTGGACGGTGGGCACGCGCGGGCTGCGCGGATGGACGATCAGGCTGATGCTGGCCGAGACGTAGGACGGGTCCTGGTCGGCGCCGGGCATGGTGGCGGCCATTTCCGGGGAGAACCGGCTGGTCGCAGCCGAGGTGTGGACGCCGGCCTTTTCGAACAGCCGCCCCGACAGGTGCGCGCCGATCCCGCCGCCTGTGCCGGTTTCCCGCGTCCAGGGGCGCAGGTCGAATTGGCCGGGCGGGTCGGGGTAGAGCTCGACGGGCGCCTCGACCTCAAGCCGTTCCAGTTCGGCGACGATCCGCGTCTGCAGGGTCTCGAACCAGGCCTTCGTGCGGGCGCGGCGATCATGAACTTCGGGCGGGAGTGACGACATGGGTGATTGCTAACCGGTCGGGGCGCCTGTTGGGAAGCCATGGGTCTGGCGCAGGGCCTCGGAAAGCGCGATCGCCGCGCTGACCGTGAGGTTCAGCGACCGGGCGCCCGGCGCCAGCGGAATATACAGCCGCGCGTCGGCCGCGGCGTGCACCTCCCGTGGCGCGCCGGAGCTCTCGCGGCCGAACAGCAGGGTGTCGTCCGCGCGAAACTGGAAATCGTGGAGGGGCGCCGCGCCGCGGGTGGTCAACAGCAGCAATCGGCCGGTCCCGCGCTGGGGCGAGGCCAGGAATTCTGCCCAGCTGGCGTGCCGCGTCATGTCGGCCAGCGCGCCGTAATCCATCGCCGCGCGGCGCACGCCGGCGTCGGAAAACGGGAAGCCGCAGGGCTCGATCACGTCCACCGGGACGTCAAGACAGGCGCCCAGCCTAAGGGCGGCGCCGAGGTTTTGCGGAATGTCCGGTTGAAAAAGGGCCAAACGCATTCTAAGCGATCCGCGATGGGTTAAGCGGGGCTCTGCCAGACGAATCACCGATGCGCGCGCGCCAGGCTTGAGGGGTGCTCGCGCTCAGTGCGTCCCGCGTGTGCCCGCCGTGACTTAAAAGCCCTTACCAGAGCGTCTGGAAGGGTCCAAAGGCTGGGTGTCCCCGAGCGATTCCGGGGTCCCGAAACGAAGGGTAGCTTTAGGTGGCCGACACCGTCGTGGGCGCAACTGCCGATCTGCACGTCTCGGGGGACGACCCGAATCGTCGCGATTTCATCCACATCGCCGCCGGCGTCGCAGCCGTGGGCCTGGTCGGGGGTCTTGCCTGGCCGTTCATCGACCAGATGAACCCGGCGGGCGACACCCTGGCCATGGCCTCCATCGAGGTCAACCTCGACAAGGTCGTCGAAGGCCAGCAGGTGGTGGTGAAATGGCGCGGCAAGCCGCTGTTCATCCGCTATCGGACGCCCAAGGAGATCGCCGAGGCGATCAAGGACGACCATGCGGACCTGCGGGACCCCGCCACCGACGAGAGCCGCCACAAGCCCGGCAAGGCCCAGTATCTGGTCCTGATCGGCGTCTGCACCCACCTGGGCTGCGTGCCGACCTTCGGCGGCGGCGACTACGGCGGCTGGTTCTGCCCCTGCCACGGCTCGGTCTACGACACCTCCGGACGGATCCGCAAAGGCCCCGCGCCGCTGAACCTGGCGGTGCCGGAGTACAGTTTCCTCACGGACACCAAGGTCAAGGTTGGCTGATCAGATGAGCGGACATTCAACCTACGAGCCGAAGAGCGGCTTCGAGCGCTGGCTGGACTCGCGTCTGCCGATCCTGCGGTTCGCCAGCGACACCATCGTCACCTTCCCGACGCCCAAGAACCTCAACTTCTGGTGGACCTTCGGCGGAATCCTGGCGCTGATGCTGGGCATCCAGATCGTCACCGGCGTGATCCTGGCGATGCACTATGTGCCGCAGGTGGACATGGCCTTCGCCTCGGTCCAGCGGATCAAGCGCGACGTCAACTACGGGTGGCTGATCCAGGGCCTGCACGCCAATGGCGCCTCGATGTTTTTCCTGGCGGTCTACCTGCACATGTTCCGCGGCCTCTACTACGGGTCCTACAAGGCGCCGCGCGAGGTGCTGTGGATCCTGGGCTGCGTGATCTACCTCCTGATGATCGGCACGGCCTTCTTCGGCTACGTCCTGCCCTGGGGCCAGATGAGCTTCCACGGGGCGGTGGTGATCACCAATCTGATCGGCGCCATTCCGGTGGTCGGCCCCTCGATAACCACCTGGCTATGGGGCGGGTTCGCGGTCGATGATCCGACGCTCAACCGCTTCTTCTCGCTGCATTACCTGCTGCCGTTCATGATCGCCGGCGTTGTCGGTCTGCACGTCTGGGCGCTGCATGTGCCGGGCAACAGCAACCCGACCGGCGTGAACGTCAGTTCGGCCCAGGACACCGTGCCCTTCCATCCGTACTACACGGTGAAGGACGGCTTCGCGATTTCGGTGTTCCTGATCCTCTACGCGAGCTTCGTCTTCTACATGCCCGACGCGCTCGGCGACGCGGCCAACTATATCCAGGCCAACCCGCTGGTGACGCCGGCCCATATCGTGCCGGAGTGGTATCTGCTGCCATTCTACGCGATCCTGCGGGCGGTCCCCAACAAGCTGATGGGCGTGATCCTGATGTTCGGGGCGATCGCCACCCTGTTTGTCCTGCCCTGGCTCGACACCTCGAAGGTGCGCTCGATGCGCTACCGCCCGACCGCCCGGCTCTATTTCTTCATCTTCGTCCTGGCCTGCATCGTGCTGGGCTTCTGCGGGGCGCACGCGCCCGACGACCTGGTGATCCCGGGTGTCTCGGGGCTGCAGGTCGGTGACGCCAACCTCAACAGCTTCGTGTGGCTGTCACGGATCGGCGCGCTCTATTATTTCGCCTACTTCTGGGTGATCACACCGGCGCTCGGGCTGTTCGAGACCCCGCTGCCGGTGCCGGAGTCGATCTCCGAGCCCGTCCTGTCGCATCCCGCCATGACGCCCGCCGGCGCCGTGGCGTCGCCTGAAAAGAGAGGTTGAGCCTGATGCTGCGCAGAGGTTTCGCGTTCGCGGCGCTCGGGCTGGCTCTGTTGGCGGGGACCCTTGTGGCGGGTCCGGCGCTGTCGGCCACCACCCAGCAGGAGCCCCGGGACGTCCACTGGTCCTTCGAGGGGCCGTTCGGCAAGTTCGACAAGGCCCAGCTGCAACGGGGCTACAAGGTCTATCGGGAGGTCTGCGCCGCCTGCCACTCGATGAACCTGATGTACCTGCGCAACCTGGGCCAGAAGGGCGGGCCGTTCTACGATCCGAAGTACGCCAACCCGAACGAGAACCCCTATGTGAAGTCGCTGGCCAAGGACCTGCAGGTCAAGGACATCGATCAGGACACCGGCGACGTTATCAGCCGCCCGGCCGGTCCGGCCGACAGGTTCCCGGCGCCGTTCCCCAACGAGCCGGCGGCGCGCGCCTCCAATGGCGGCGCCCTGCCACCGGACCTCTCGGTGATGGCCAAGGCGCGCGAGGGCGGCCCCGCCTATGTCTATTCGCTGCTGACCGGGTTCCGCGACGCGCCCAAGGGCATGACCGTGCCGGCCGGAAAATACTACAACCCCTACATGCCCGGCGACATGAGCTCGTTCTGGTCGGGCCCAAAGGATAAGGTCCCGGAGGGCGGCTTCATCTCCATGCCGCCGCCGCTGGCGCCCGACAAGGTGACCTTCGACGACAAGTCACCGTCGACCGTCAGCCAGCAGGCCAAGGACGTCTCGGCCTTCCTCGCCTGGGCCGCCGAGCCGAAGATGGAAGAGCGCAAGGCGTTCGGCCTGGGCGCGATGATTTACCTGCTGATCTTCGCCGGCCTGCTCTACGCCAGCTACAAGAAGATCTGGAAGAACGTTGCCCACTAGACGGGCGCCGGCGACGACCGCAATCAGGGCTCCGGCGCAGGTCGGGGCCCTTTTTCGTCGGCGCTCGGGGCCGCTGGCGCCAGCAACAGCCGGCCGGCCGGGAAATCGAAGCGCAGGCGATAGCGGGTCAGCAGCGACGCGCCGATCTGGCCGGCGAGGGCGGGGTCCTCGGCCTTGAGCAGTCCGGAGGGCAGGTTTTCGCTCAGGGCGCCGGCGAAGGAGAAGGCCCGCAGCCGGGGACGATAGACGCCGTAGGGATAGAGCTCGCCAGGCTTGGCCGCGCCGGCGACGCTGGCGATGGCGTCGCTCAGCCGCAGGCCCACATCAGCCCCGGTCGCGGGCGCGAAAAGGCCGGAGACGGCGTGCGGACCGTCGGCGACGGCGGCGACGACCCCGGGCCGGCCCGCAACCCAGGCCAGGGGCAGGGACACCCGCGCGTGGAACCGGGGGGCGCCGCCCGCCGGCGACAGGACGATGCGGCAGGGGGCAAAACTCACGTCCAGCACATAGGCCCGCAGAACATCGGCCCCGATCACCCCGGCGATGGGGGTGGGCAGGGCGCCTGTGCGCAGGTCAAGATCGGCCACCGCAACCGCCCGGCCGCTGAGGCTTAGGCCCGCCAGCCGCACCCTGCCGACCAGCGACGCCTCGGCGTAGCCCGCGGCCTGGGCCTGGCTATCGGCGAGCTGAGTGTGCGGGGTGGCGGTGTCCAGGATGTAGTCGCCGGGTACGCCCATGACTTCGGCGGAGACGACGACCACGCCGCCCTCGAACCAGCAGGCCGCCTCGCCCGCGAGCGCCGGAGATCCGGCGGCCGTCAGGAGGGCGGCAAGGGCGAGGACGGTGCGAGTCACAAGCGGAGCATAGCCCTCTCCCCCTTGCGGGGAGAGGGTTGGGTGTGGGGGTGTCGGCTCAGCGTCTCAGGGGCCAGGGCGGCGGGCGCACGGCTTGCACCCCCACCCCTGACCCCTCCCCGCAAGGGGGAGGGGAACGAGACACCGCGGCAAACTGGCGGCGATGGATTTCAAGGCTCCGACTATAGCGCCCACACGTTCGATGTCGGGCCGTGCCTCAGCTCTCCCCGCGCACGCCGCTGTTCTTGCTGAAATGCGCCAGGGTCCGCAGTTGCGACAGGCGGGCGCTATCCTCGTGATAGCCGTTGGGCGCCACGAAGGCGTGGCCGGCTTCGTACATGAACACCGGCAGGTCGGGGTGCGCGGCGCGGATCGTCTCGACGTCGGCGGGCGGGATCAGGTCGTCGGCCTTGCCCAGGTGCAGGATGGTCGGGATCCGGGGCGTCTCGTCCACGTGGTCGATGATCTGGCCGCCATAGTAGCTGGCGACGGCCGATAGCCCCGTGCAGCGCGCGGCCGCCAGCCAGGCCGTCGTTCCGCCGAAGCAGAAGCCCAGCGCGAAGACCGGCGGCTTGAGCGCCTCGATCGCCGCCTGCACGGCGTCCAGCACGTCGGCGCCCCAGTGCGCCGCCTCGCCGAATCCCATCTGGCGGCCGGCCAGCTCAGGGTCGGTATCGCGCTCCGCGAAGCCCCTCTGGAAGCGGTCGAACAGGCTGGGGACCAGGGTCTCGTAGCCCAGCTCGGCATAGCCGTCGGCCAGGCCCCGCAGGTGCGGCGTCACCCCCCAGATGGCGTGCAGGATGACCAGACCCCCGCGCCGGGCGTCGCTGACGGCGGCGTGATAGGCGTCGAACGCGAAGCCGTCCGCGGCGCTCATCAGGCGAACCGTCTCGCCCATCCTCGCTACGCCTTGTCGAACAGCTCAAGCGTGCGGTGGCGGGCCAGGTCGGCGGCCTCGGCGTTGTAGCGTTCGGGGCTCTCGTTGTTGAACCCGTGGCCGGCGCCTTCGTAGATGTAGACCGGGACGTCGGGGTTGGCCTCGGCGACGGCGGCGGTCACCTCGTCGGCGTTGATACCGGGGTCGGTGCGGCCCAGGTGGACGATCACCGGGCAGGCCGGCGTCAGCGAGGCGTTGGCCTTGACCATGCTGCCGTAGTAGCTCGACGCGGCGGCGATGCCCGGGAGCCGCCCGGCCGCCAGCCAGGCCAGTGAGCCGCCGTAGCAATAGCCGACGACGCAGACCTTTCCGTCATGGGCCTTCAAGAAGTCGCGGCATGCGGCCAGGTCGCCCATGGCCTGGTCGATCGGCGTGCCCATGGCGTGCGCCACGCCGGCCTTCAGCCCGTCGGGGTCGTGCGCGGCGGTAAAGCCCGGTTCGCGGCGGTCGTACAGCGACGGCGCGATAGCCTCGTAACCCATCTTGGCCCAGCGCTCGACGTCGGCGCGGACGTGGACATCCAGGCCGAAGATCTCCTGGATGACGATCACCCCGCCCTTGCGCGGGGTCATGGCGGGTTCGTGCCAGGCGGCGAACTCGAAACCGTCGGCGCCGGCCAGCTTGATCATCTCGGCCATGATTTTTTCCTTCATTCACAATTTTCACCGTCATGGCCCGGCTTGTCCGGACCACCCATGATCTCCGCGTCGCCGGTTAGCTCGCGGCGTCGCCACGGTGGGCCAAGTCTGACGGTGGCGATCATGGGTCACCCGGACAAGCCGGGTGATGACGACCAGCAGGTATGAGGCGGCGCGCCGTCAATCTAGACGTTGAAGCGGAAGTTCATCACGTCGCCGTCCCTGACGACATAGTCCTTGCCTTCCTGGCGAAGCTTTCCGGCGTCCCGCGCGCCGGCCTCGCCCTTCAGGCGGACATAGTCGTCATAGGCGATGGTCTCGGCGCGGATGAAGCCCTTCTCGAAGTCGGTGTGGATGACGCCGGCCGCCTGCGGGGCGGTGTCGCCCTTGTGGATGGTCCAGGCCCGGGTTTCCTTCGGCCCCACCGTGAAATAGGTCTGCAGGCCCAGCAGGTGATAGGCCTCGCGGATCAGCTTGTTGAGGCCGGGCTCGGTCAGGCCCAGGGTCTCCAGATACTCGCCGCGTTCGCCGGGATCGAGCATGGCGATCTCGCTCTCGATCTGGGCGGAGATGGCCACGTGGTCGGCGCCGTCGCGAGTGGCGCGCTCGGCGACCAGCCTCGACATCGCGTTGCCGTCGGCGGCCGCGGCTTCATCGACGTTGGAGACGTAGAGCGCGGGCTTGGAGGTTAGCAGCTGGAGCATCTTCCAGGCCTTCTCGTCCTCGGCCGCCACCTTAGCCTTGCGGGCCGGGCGCCCGGCGTTGAGCTCGGCGAGCGCCAGCTGGACGAGGCTGAGCGTCTGGACCGAGTCCTTGTCGCCGGTCTTGGCGCGCTTCTCCAGGTTGGCGACGCGCTTTTCCAGGCTCTCCAGGTCGGCCAGCATCAGCTCGGTCTCGATGGTCTCCAGGTCCGACAGGGGATCGACCTTGCCCTCGACGTGAGTGATGTCGTCGTCGATGAAGCAGCGGGCGACGAAGGCCACGGCGTCGCAGTCACGGATATTGGCCAGGAACTGGTTGCCCAGCCCCTCGCCCTTCGAGGCGCCACGCACCAGGCCGGCGATATCCACGAAGTTGATCCGCGAGGGAATGATCTCCTTCGACGGGATGATCGCGGCCAGCGTCTCCAGACGCGGCTCCGGCACCGCCACGTCGCCGGTATTGGGCTCGATGGTGCAGAACGGATAGTTCGCGGCCTGGGCGGCGGCGGTCTGGGTGAGCGCATTGAACAGCGTCGATTTGCCGACATTGGGCAGGCCGACGATGGCGACTTTGAGGGCCATGTAGTCTTTCGGGTCTTGGAGAGCTGGCGGTCGGGGGACCTAGCACGAGCGCGCCGTTTGCGACAGAGCCACGTCCGCCGGCAAGAGCGACGTCGCACCATGTTCAGCGCCGCGGCACGGGTCTAGGCTGCGCGCGACAATTGGCGCGGGGGAACATCATGGGTCGGGGCGGGAGAATTCGGGCGGCGGTCATCGCGGTCGTGCTGGCGGGCCTTTGTCTGGGATTGCCCGACCCGGCGCGCGCGGCGGGCGCCCAGCCGGTCACGACGCCGATCACCGCGCCGGGATCGCCCTTCCTGGGACTTGGCGCCTTTGACCTGGGCGCGCTCGGCTATGTCGTCGAGGAATTCAAGGTCGCCGGGACCGCGACCGCCTACAGACTGACCGGCGCGGCGACCTCGGACGGCGCCTGGACCGCGCAACCCACCGATACCGCGCCCTACGCCACCCGCATCGTCGTGGTCCGGCCGAAGGATCCCAAGCGGTTCAACGGCACGGTGGCGGTGGAGTGGCTGAACGTCACCGGCGGGCTCGATGCCGGGCCCGACTGGACCTACAGCCACCGCGAAATGCTGCGCAGCGGCATGGCCTATGTGGGCGTCTCCGCTCAGAAGGTCGGCGTCGAGGGCGGCCAGAGCCTGGGCGGCGCCGGCATGCCGCTGAAGAAGGCCAATCCCGCGCGCTATGGGACGCTCGCCCATCCCGGCGACATCTACGCCTTCGACATCTTCTCTCAGGCCGGCCAGGCGGTGAAGACCGGCAAGGTGCTGGGCCCCTTGAAGGCGCGGCGGCTGCTGGCCACCGGCGAGTCACAGTCGGCGGTGTTCATGACCACCTACGTCGACGCCATCGACCCCTTGGCGCGGGTCTATGACGGCTTCTATATCCACTCGCGGTTCGGCGGGGCGCCGCCGCCGGAGGCCGCCTCGATGCGCGGCGGGCCGAACGGACGCCCGGGGCCAACCGGCGTGAAGATGCGCGCCGACCTGCGCGTCCCGGTGATGACCCTGATCTCGGAGACCGACCTGATCGGCAGCAATATCTCGGGCTTCTGGACCGCGCGGCAGCCCGACACCGACCGCCTGCGGATCTGGGAGATGCCGGGGACCGCGCATGTGGACAACTACATGTTCTTCATCGGCGCCTTCGACAGCGGCAGCGCGCCGATGGACAAGATCGCCTCGCTCTGGAAGCCGACCGACGCCTTGTTCGGCGCCAAGCTGGCCAAGCCGATCAATTCCGCCCCCCAGCATCACTATGTCGCCATGGCCGCGCTGGCGGGCCTCGACCGCTGGGTGCGCACCGGCAAGGCTCCAGCCAAGGCGCCGCGCCTGGAGATCGAACCCGCCGCCAAGCCGGGCG
>NZ_JANMBF010000103.1:0-45814 GCF_031360265.1 Phenylobacterium sp. | reverse complement strand
ACCGAGGGCTGCGACACCTTCGTCCACGCCGCCGGCATGCTGTCGCAGACCAGCCTGCCGATGTTCACCTTCGTCTGGCGCACGATCTTCCGCAACGTGATCAACCTTGGCCACCACCTGGTGATCGTCGTCGCGGTGCTGATCTATTACGGCTACTGGCGCACGGCCAACGCGCCGGCGGCGATGCTCGGCCTGGTCTTCCTGGTGCTCAATGCCGGCTGGATCAGCATGCTGATCGGTCTGGCCTCGGCGCGGTTCCGCGACATCCCGCAGATCGTCACCTCGGTGATGCAGTTCGCCATCTTTGTGACCCCGGTGTTCTGGCCGGTCAATCGCCTGCTCCACCATCAGTGGGTGCTGGACATCAATCCGTTCTACCACATGCTCGAGGCGGTCCGCGCGCCGCTGATGGGCGCGCAGGTCGCGCCGCACACCTATCTGTTCCTGGCCGGGATGGCGGCCGTGGGCTGGGCCGCGACCTTCGGCATCTTCGCCAACATCCGCCGCAGGATCGTGCACTACCTATGAAGGCGCCGCCGGTCTCGATCTCCTGCAAGGGTCTGACGCTCCGCTTCCCGGTCTATGGGGTGGACGCCAAGTCGCTGAAGAAATCCCTGGCCAAGATCACCGTCGGCGGGCGGCTGGGGTCGTCGCACGGAACCACCGAGGTCACGGCGATCTCCAACCTCAGCCTCGAGCTCAAGGCCGGCGACCGGCTGGGCCTGATCGGTCACAACGGCTCGGGCAAGACCACGCTGCTGCGCGCGCTCTCCGGCGCCTATGAGCCCGACGAGGGCGAGATCGAGGTGCGCGGGCGGATCGCCCCGCTGCTGGATCTCAACCTCGGCATCGATCCCTCGGCCAGCGGCTATGAGAACATCCGCCTGCGCGGCCGGATCGCCGGGTTGTCGGCCCGCGAAGTCGATGCGCGGATGGACGAGATCGCCGCGTTCACCGGCCTGGGGCCCTTCCTGGCGGTGCCGGTGAAGACCTATTCGGCGGGGATGCAGGCCAGGCTGGCCTTCGCCGCGGCCACCAGCGTCGAGGCCGACGTGTTGTTGATGGACGAATGGATCGCGGTCGGCGACGCGGAATTCCAGCAGCTGGCGCACAAACGCCTGCTGAAACTGGTCGAGCGGGCCGGCATCCTGGTGCTGGCCTCCCACGACCTCGATCTGCTTCGCCTCTACTGCAACAAGGTCATGCGGATGGAAGGCGGCGTCGCCTCGCCGGTCACCGATATCAAGAAGCTCGACGCGCTGATGAGCGGTTAGTCGGGGTTGAGCGGCGACGGCGGCGTCTGGTAAGGGGGCTGATGAACCTGCGCGCCGCCCAGGGCCTGTGGCGCCGGGCGCCGGAACCGCTTCGACGCCTGACGGCGCCGCTGATCCGCGGCGGGATCGAAGCCTACGTCAGGGCCGCGCGTCGCAGGTCCAGCCCCTCGGACTCCAGCCAGCCGGTGCGGGTAGTCGGCTATTTCTCGCAGCCGCACGGCATCGGCGCCTCCGCCCGACTGGCCGTGCGCGCCTTCGAGGCGTCCGGGATCGATGTCCGCACGGTCGACGTCAGCGGCGACGCGCAAGGCCTGAACCTCAACGTGCGGCTGGACCAGCCGACCTCGGCGGCCGCCTGGATCTTCTACATGAACCCGCCGGAGATGATTGCGGCGCTGGGCCAGCTGGGTCCGCGCCGCCTGCTCGGACCGCGCTATGCCTGCTGGGCCTGGGAACTGCCCCGCGCGCCGGCGCCGTGGCTCCGGGACGCGGGCCTGATCGACGAGGTCTGGGCGCCCAGCCGCTACACCGCCCAGGCCCTGGCCGGCGCCCGCTCACCGGTCCGCGTCGTGCCGCATCCGTTTTTCCTGGAGGACTATGCCGGGGTCCGACCGGGTCCGCGCACCGCTGCGTTCCAGGCCGTCAGCCTTTTCGACTTCAACTCCTCGGCCGCCCGCAAGAACCCGGACGGAACCATCGCGGCTTTCGTCCGCGCCTTCGGCGACGATCCGAACGTGGAACTGACGCTGAAGACCCAGAACGGCGCGCGTTTCCCTCGGCAGCTGGCGGCGCTCCGCGCGGCCGCCTCGCCCCGCGTCCGCATCGTCGATGAGGTCTGGCCCTATGCCAGGATCAAGCAACTGATCGCCGGCGCCGATGTGCTGATCTCGCTGCACCGCGCCGAGGGCTTCGGGCTGACCCCGGCCGAAGCCATGGCCCTGGGCGTGCCGGTGCTGGCCACCGCCTATTCCGGCAACCTCGACTTCATGGACGAGGCCAGCGCCCTGCTGGTTCCCTCGCGGCAGATCCCGGTGGTCGATCCGCAGCACATCTATCGCGGTCAGACCTGGGGGGACCCGGACCTCGAGGCCGCGGCCGAGGGTTTGCGGCGTCTGCGGGACGACGCCGCCCTTCGCGCCCGCCTGGGCGAGGCGGGCCGGCGGCGGGTGGCCGAGCTGTTGTCGCCGCAAGCCTGGCTCGACGCCCTGCCCGAGGCGCTGAGCATCGCCCCTGGCCGCGCGCCTTAGGCTTCGACGGCCTCCGGGGTCCACCGGCGCAGCCCGGCCACGCCACGGTAGAGCTGGCCATAGAGAAGGGCTTCCTCCTCGATGCGGAACGGCAGGGGGACGGTGGCCTTCCAGCTCTCGACGAGGCCGGGGTTGCTGGCGATCTCGGCGATGGCTGCGGTCCAGGCGTCTTCATCGCCGGCGGGGATGACGCGGCCGCAGCTCAAGCCCGCGACCACTGTCGCCGGATTTCCAAGGTCCGACACCAGCGCCGGCAGGCCCGCGGCGAAGCCTTCGTGGAGCGCCAGCGAGAAGGCTTCCGGCACCTGGCTCGGCACGCAGAGCAGGTCGCAGTCGGCGATCAGCGCCGGGATCGCCGCCGCCTCGACTGCGCCTTCCAGGCGGATGTCCGCGCTCTTGGCGTCCTCGGCCAGGCGGGCCGCGAAGGCCTCGTCGTAACAGGGTCCCACCACCCGCAGCCGCAGCCCGGCCGGCGCGGCGCGGGCGAACGCGCGCACCAAGACCCCCGCACCCTTGGCCTCCGAAACCGTCCCCACATAGAGCAGCGTCAGCGGGCGGTTCACAACGCGCGGCGCCGGCCGGCCAAAGCTCAGCAGATCGACGCCGTTGTTGACCACCAGCACCGGCAGGTCGGGGTGGGCGGCGCGCACCCGCTCAGCCACATAGTCCGACACCGCCACCACCGCCGAGGCGGACTTCAGGATCGCCCCCATCCGCGCGAACCGCACCGCATAGCTGGCGTGCGGCAGTTCCGGCGCCTGGCAGTGCAGGCGGCAGGCCTCCCCGCCCTGCGGCCCCCCACAGAGCGGGCCGTCGCGCCGGACCAGGCTGAACCGATGGCAGATCGCAAAGAAATCGGTCAGCGAGACGATGTAGGGAATGTGCCGGCGCGCCAGCGCCTCCACCGCCGCCAGCATGCGGAACGGGTGCATGACGTGGACCACATCGAAGGCCGGTCGCGCCGCCAGGAAGGCGGTGAACCGCTGCTCGATCTGTGGATCGGCGTCAAAGCCGAGCTGGACATACTGAGGCTCGGTCGGCGGTCCCAGCGCGCGCACCGGCACGCCCTCGATCATCGCTGTGAACGCCCCCTCCGCGGCCGGGCGCCAGCCCGGATGAGCGCCGACCGCGACGGTCGCCACCTCGGCGTGATGGCCGTCGGCCTGCGCCGCCCGGGCCAGGTTCAGGGTCACCCGCTCGGTGCCGCCGGAAAACTCCGGCATGAATTGATGGACCAGATAGAGGATGCGCATCAGATCCCCGCCAGCATCAGGGCGCGCAGATCCGCCAGCCGCTGCGCGTCAGCGGGCTCATCGGCCAGGGCATGGTTCAGATAGTAGAACGCCAGCTGCGCGCCGAGCGTCGCGGCCAGCGTCTTGCCGACCGCGTACTTCAGCTCGCCCACCAGATAGGCATCGGCCTCGCCGTAGACCCGCGCCACATGGTCGGCCAGGCCCTCGATCCGATCGACGCACATGGTGCGCACCTGATGGGCGTCGGCGGCGCCGGGGTGGCCTTCCCCGGCCACCGCCGAGGCAATCCAGAGGCCAAGCGCGGGCACCCCGAAATCCAGACCCTTGGCGGCCCCGAGGCCACGCAGCGGGATCCGGCGCAGCCGCAGGCACAGCTGGCGCAGGCTCTCGGCGGCGTTGGCCCCCGCCTGCGGCGACCAGGCCGCGATGACGGCTTGGAGCGCGACCGCCCCCGCCAGGGCGCCGCCGATCGAGCTGGCGGGCGGCAGGCTGAAATCGACGAAGGCGTCGGTCAGGAACAGCACGTCCACGAAGGTCCGCCTCAGGTGATAGGCGGCCGGCCGGTTGTGCGAATGGATCACCCGGACCGACGACAACATGGCGATGCGATGGCCGTCGCGGATCAGCCGCACGCCGAGAATCAGATCCTCGGCGTAGCGCCCTTCGTAGCGATAGGCCTGGAACATCGGGGCTGTGATCATGCAGGCCACGTCGCTGAGCTGACCCTGGGTCCGCAGGGCCTGGTGATCCTGGCCGGACAGGGCTCCGATCCGATCGGCGTCGCGGCAGCCCAGGAAGGCGTAGTGGGCTTCGATGCCGGCATTGTAGACGATCTCGCTGTCGCGCCTGGGGAACTCCGTGCAGGAGACCGCGGCCAGCCGGTCGCCGGCCGCCGTCTGGCGGGTCAGGGCCAAGGCCAGGCTGTAGAGCCAATGGTCGCCGGCCGGGTAGGCGTCCTGCACGGTGAACAGCAACAGGTCGCCCTTGGCGTTGTCGGCCCCCAGGTTGCGCGCATGGCTGTGCGAGAATTCGCTGTTCGGAATGCGCACAACCGTGCAGCCGAAACGCTCGGCCAGCTCCGCCGTGCCGTCGGTGGATCCGGAATCCACCACGACGATCTCGACGCCGCCCAGACCCTTCTGCGCCTTCAGCTTGCGCAACAGCCAGTTGAACTCCTCGCCCGCGTTGAAGGTCGGGATCACCACCGAAACGGTCTCCAGGAGGAGTTCCGGCGCGGCCCCGGTGAGCTCGGGCAGGTGGGCGATGGCGCCTGGCAGCGGGAATGCCAGCGATTCCAGGCGGATCGGGTCGGCCTGCGGCGTCGGCGGCGGCCCCGGCGACTTGGCGCCTCCAGGGCCTGCGGGTCTGCGCCGCTCGAAGATCAGACCCAGGTGGTGGCCGATGTCGCCGAAGGTGGTCTGGCGCTTGGCGACCCGGATCAGCAGACGCAGCGGCCGGGTGACCCGCCACGACGTCGACCGCGCGATGGCTTCCAGGCGGGTCGTCTGCGCGTGCCGGACCTTCTTCAGCAGCGCGACTTCCTGCTCCAGCGCCTGGATGCGGTCGCGCGTGGCTTCCAGTTCCAGGATCAGGGCGTCCTCATGAGCCGCGGGGGCCCGGGGGCGCGCGATCTGCGGGCGCGTGGTCCGCGGACCGGCTGTCCTGTCAGCCATCGGCTTGTTCGGGTCCACGCGGCGCATGGGGGCGCTTAACAGACGCGCCGCCGCGCGGAAAGACGGGTCGCGTCCCGCCGCCTTTCAGGGATCGTTCTCCTCGGGCGGGCGGACCTTCTGGAAGCGCCAGAGCAGCAACAGGTCGTAGGCGATCTTCAGTGACCCCCCGATCACCAGCGGCCAGGCGAAGGGGCTGGCGGTGAAGATCAGGCCGGCCAGCGCCGGGCTCAGCGCCGAGGCCAGGCTGCGCGGCACATTGGTCACCCCGGCCGCCGCCGCCCGCTCGGCCGGGGTGACGATGGCCATGACGTAGGAGGTCCTGGCCGGGACATCCATCTGCGACAGCAGAGCGCGCAGGAATAGCAATGAAAAGGCGATCGGCAGGTTCGGCGCGAAAGCCGCGGCGATGACGCAGAGGTTGGCCGGGATGTGCGTGACGACCATGGTGTTGACCAGGCCGACGCGGCGGGCGAGCCAGGGCGCGGCCAGCTGCGACAGGGCCGAAAGCACCCCGGTCCAGAAGAAGAAGGCGCCCGCCGCCGTCAGCGACAGGCCGAAGCGATGGAACAGCCACAACGCAAACAGCGACTGCACCAGGAAGCCGCCGGCGAAGGAGTCCAGGCTGAACAGCGCCGCCAGGCCCAGCACCCGCTTGCGGGACGGGCCCAGCGCCGTGCGCGGCGCCTCGCTCTCCACCGGCTGGTCGGGCAGGCGCCGGTAGAGCAGGAACGCCGCGACGCCCAGCAGGCCATAGAGACCGAACGCGCCCTCGATCAGCGTCCGCCGGGAGAACCCAGCCGCCTGCATCGGGTCCAGCAGTCCGACGCTCAGCGCGCCCAACGCGGCCATCAGCGAGCCCGAGAGCGCATAGCGGGCGAACAGGTCGGTGCGCCGCGACGGCGGCCCAGCGTGCGCCAGCAGAGACTGTTCCAGCGGCAGGAAGGGGCTGACGTCGCCGCCCGACGGATTGAGCGTGCCGGCAAACCCCACCAGAACCAGCGGCCAGAAGGCGTGCGCCTGCGAGAAGGCGACCCCGGTCGCGGCCATCAGGACGCAGGCGACGAACAGCAGACGCCTGGCCGGATAGCGGTGTCCCGCCAGCCCCACCGCCAGCGTCAGCCCCGCCGAGCCCAGCAGGGTCGCCGTGGTCAGCAGTCCGACCTGGAACAGGTTGAACCCCAGGCCGGTCAGGTAGACCGGCAGCAGCAGCGCGGTGAACCCGTCGCCGAAGCCGCGCACGCCGCGGGCGGCAATCAGGGTCGCGGCCGGCGTCAAGGTCGCACCGTGGTGGTGTCGGTGTCGGGCCGGCCTTCCCGCACGGTCTTGTTGCGGTAGATCACCGCGCCGATCAGGTTCGGTCGCTGGTGGATCGCCGCCAGGAACTCCGGCCACAGCTCCGATGGGATCCACAGGCAGGGCGCCCGCGGATCCTCGTCAATCGCCACATCGGCCAGGTCGCGAGCGTCCATGCCCCAGAGGATAGCGCGGCGCACGCCAACCCGTCGATCAGCCCAGGACGCGGGGGTTGGCGCGGGGGCTCCCCGTTTGACGACGACGAGGTTAGATAGCGCGCGCCTCGGATAGTCCGGGCGGCAATAGATCCGCGCCGTGACCCGGCGCGACGCGGGACCCATGCTCAGCGACACCGCCGAAGACAGATTCGAGCAGGCCGCGGCGCTGCAGACGGCGGGGCGTTTCGCCGAGGCCATCGCGATCTATGAACGGCTCGCCACCGAGGTTCTGACGGTCAATATCGCCATCAACCTGGGCGTCTGCCATGCGTCGGTGGGCGCCTGGGCGCGGGCTGAACACTATCTGGCGCTGGCGTCGCGCCACCGGCCGGCGGACGGCATGATCCGCCGGCGATTGGGAAACGTCCACGCCGAGGCCGGCCGCACGGACCTGGCCGAGCGCGAGTACCGCGCCATCCTGGCGGCCCAGCCGGAAGACGGCGAGGCCCAGTTGGCATTGGGGGGCTTGTGCCTGTCGCTGGGCCGCTACCCGGAGGGCTGGCCCCTGCTCGGCGCCCGCGCGGCCCTTCATCCGGACGTGGCGCCAGCATTGAACCTGCCCTACCCGGAATGGCGCGGCGAGCCCCTCGACGGCAAGTCCCTGCTGGTCTGGGTTGAGCAGGGGTTCGGTGACCAGATCCAGATGAGCCGTTTCGTCAACACCCTGAAGGCCAAAGGTGCGGCGCGGGTGACCCTGGGCTGCCGACCGGTGCTGGCCCACCTGTTCTCCACCCTGGCGGGGGTCGATGGGATCGTGCCCGTCGCCGTCAGGGCCAGCGCCAGTGTTGGTCCGCACGACTACTGGAGCCGCTACTTCTCGCTGCCAGAACACCTCGGGATCACGCTCGCAACCCTGTCCGGCGAACCCTATCTGTCGGCCCCCGCCGACCGCCGCGACCGCTGGGCGGACGGGCCGAGCCGGATGGGCGGTGTCGGCCTCGTCTGGCAGGCCAGCCCCACCGGATTCAATGCGGTCAATAAGGGCCTGCCGAGCGCGGTCGCCCAGCGCCTGCTGGATCGCGGCGCGATCAGCCTGCAGCCGGAACACACCGGCGCGGCGGACTTCGCCGACACCGCGGCGATCATCGCGCGGCTGGACCTGGTGATCTCCATCGACACCGCGGTGGCGCATCTGGCCGGGGCCATGGGCAAGCCCTGCTGGACGCTGTTGCCCTTTATCCAGTGCGACTGGCGTTGGTTGCGCGACCGTGGCGATTCGCCCTGGTATCCGAGCATGAGGCTCTATCGGCAGGCCCGGCCCCAGGACTGGTCACCGACCATCGACCAGGTGCTGCGCGACCTATGAGGCCGCCGCCCGAGCCCGGCCGCGGGCCAGCACGCCATCGACCAGCGCGTCGATGTCGCAGACCTGGGTGCGGTGGTTGACGATGGCGGCGCGGATGGCGGTCACCCCGGCGATCGTCGTGGTGGAGGGCGCGACCCGCCCGGCCTCCTGCAGGTCCGCGGCGATAGCGGCGTTGTCGCCGCCGCGGTAGCCGAAACAGACGATGTTCAGCGCCACCGGAGCCATCAGCTCCAGCTCCGGTTCGGCCGCGACGCGCTCGGCAAGACCCCTGGCAAGGTCGCAGGCGCCGTCGATCACCGCGCCCAGCCGCTCCAGGCCGTAGGTCTTCAGGGTGAACCAGACTTTCAGCGCCCTGAATCCGCGCGACAGATCCGGCCCGTAGTCGCAGGGCCAGAACTCGCCGCCGGCCAGCCCGCGCTCGGCGTGCCGCAGATAGGGCGCGTCGCCATGCGAGAAGGTGCGCTTGTGGGCGGCGGCGTCGCGCACCAGCAGGAAGCCGGCATCGTAGGGAACCTGTCCCAATTTGTGGAAGTCGAGCGCCAGGCTGTCGGCGCGCCGGATGCCGGAAAGCCTGGGGGCCACGCGCGGACTGAGCACCCCCAGCGCGCCCAGCGCGCCGTCCACATGGAAGGTCATCGCTTCGCGGGCGGCGATGTCGGCCAGGCCGTCGAGGTCGTCGATCGCGCCCACATCGACGCTGCCGGCGGTGCCCACCACCAGGAACGGCGTCAATCCGATCGCCCGGTCGGCGGCGATCGCCCGCTCCAGGGCTGGAAGGCTGATCCGATGGTCGGCGTCGGTCTCGATCAGTCGCAGCCGGCCGGAGCCGAGGCCGGTCATATCCATGGCCCGCACCACGCAGCCGTGCACGGCCCGTGAGGCATAGGCGACGATGCCGGTGTCACCGACCCCGGTCTGGCGGACCTGCGCGCCCAGCGCGCGGTCGCGTGCGATCATCACCGCGCAGAGGTTGGCCAGGGACGTGCCGGTCAGGAACACCCCGCTGGCGTCGGCCGGGAACCCGAACAG
Organism: Phenylobacterium sp.; assembly: GCF_031360265.1. Lineage (GTDB taxonomy): Bacteria > Pseudomonadota > Alphaproteobacteria > Caulobacterales > Caulobacteraceae > Phenylobacterium. The sequence goes on along the minus strand of NZ_JANMBF010000103.1, from coordinate 36,521 downwards.
CTCAGCCATCCAGGCGGTGATCTTGCGCTCGACCTCAATGGGCATGTGGTCGCGGCCGCCCAGATTGGCGTTCAGACCCGCCGCCAGCATATCGGCCAGCATGCCCACCGGGGCGCCGCCGCCCTGCACCCAGCCCATGAACCCCGGATGCAGGTTGCCGCTGGCGAAAGGCGCGATGTCGGCCATGAACTGGTCATGGACATCGCTGAGGTCGCAGGGCGCCCAGGGCAGATCCGCGCGGAATCGCCGCCGCGTCGCGCCTGGGGGCGCCTGCCACAGGGGCCGGCTTCGCAGACCCTCCAGATGGTCGAACATGTCGTCGAGCATCCGATGACCCTGCGCGCGCAGGTTCGCCCAGTGGCTCGGGTCCAGGCTGCCTCGGCTGTCCGGTTGGCGCATTGAAGCTCCCTGGCCGCCGGCTGAATCGCTTGCGCCGGCCGATTGAGCATCTCCATAAGGGATCACGGCCGCAACGCCGAGAGCCCCGGAGAGCCCGCTTGCCGCTCAGCGACGACATTCTCGACCTGATCGAGCACGAGACGACCGAGGCGCAGACGCTGCTGCGCACGCTGGCCGCGGCCCTGCCCAGGTCGGTGGAGGCGCATCTGCTGCTGGCGACCTCCCACCTGCGCCGGCTGGAGTTCAGCCAGGCAATGACCGTGTTCCAGGAAACCCTGAAGCTGGACCCGGGCAACGACAAAGCCCTGCGCAACATCGCCTTCTGCCTGCTCTCGATGGGGGACCGGGAAGGCGCCCTGGCGGCGTTCCACCGGGCCTTCGCCGCGGCGTCGGGCGCCAGTCCGTTGCGCTATATCGCCTTGCTTTCGCACCGGCTGGGCCGGGTGGACGAGGCCATCCAGGCCTATGAACGGCTGCTGGCCAACGGCCAGTCCAGCAGTCCGGAGATCCCCTTCGCCCAGCAGGGTCTGGCTGCGGCCCTGCGCGACGCTGGCCGGCCGATCGATGCCGACCATCAGGTCCGCAACCTGATGGAGCGGTTCCGGCGCGAACCTCTGACCATCGCCTCAGGCCTCGTAGCGCGCAACAACTCCGAGGACTTCCATGAGTGGTCGCACTATGCCGACAAGTCCCGGCTGGCCGCCGCGCTGACCGCCCGGCAGGCCGTCGATTCGGCGGGTCGCTTTCCGGAAAGTTTCGTGCTGCCGCGGGACCGTCTGGCCCTGGTCGCCTTCGCCGCGGGCCCGTCCGCGCCGCCGCTCTACATCGTCAAGCCTGTCCGCAGCAGCGGCGGTCAGGGGATCGAGGTCGCCGCCGATCTGGCCGACACCCTCGACCGCGACGACGTGGTGGTGCAGCGCTACCTCGACCGGCCCTATCTTGTGGAAGGCTGCAAGGGCCATTGCCGGATCTACGGCCTGATCACCTCGGCCGACCCCTTGCGCGCCTATGTCTATTCCGAAGGCATCGTGCGCATTGCCCCGGAGCCCTACGCTCCGACCGCCGACCGGCCAGGCGGGGTGGCGATGCACATCACCAACACCGCGCTCCATCTCGACCACCCGGGCCTGACCATCAGTCAGGATCCGACGCAGGACGATGTGGGCTCGGTCCGTAGCCTCACGGCCCTGCTGCGCCGGATGACCGCCGACGGCCTCGACGGCGAGGCGGCGTTCGGCGAGATCAAGGCGCTGATGGAATGGTTTGTACGCCTCCTGGCCGCGGACGGACTGTTTGCTCGCCAGGCGGCTGGCTCGCCGCCCCGGGCCTATCCGCACAAGCTGTTCGGCCTCGACGTGCTGATCGATTCCGACGGCCACCCCTGGCTGATCGAGATGCAGCGGACGCCGGCCGCCCGGGGTCAGCCGCTGGTCGAGCGGATCAATGGCGAGATGTACGCCACCCTGTTCCGCATGGCCCAGGCGCCGCTGATCGACGATTCCACCTCGGCCGACCTGGCGCAACGTCTGCGCGCCGATGACGCCACCCGCCGCACCTGCGAGGCCGAGATCGAGATGGCCCAGCGCGGCAGGTTCGTCCCGCTGGATCTTCAGGACCCGTTGGCCGGACCCAGGTAGTCGACGAGGGTTTCGCCACCGGCGCCGACGATCCGGGCTTCCACGTCGAACACCCGCCGCAGCAGCTCTGGCGAGAGGGTTTCCGCGGTCGGGCCGAAGGCCGCGAGCCGCCCCGCCGTCAGCGCCATCAGATGGCTGGCGTGGCGCGCGGCCAGCGTCAGGTCGTGGACCGCGGCGATCACCAGCTTGCCCCGTGCCGCCAGGCCCTGGAGGCGTCCCATGGTGTCGAGCGCGTGGCGCGGGTCGAGCCCGGCTGTCGGCTCGTCGGCGATCACAACCTGCGGGTCGCCGATCAGGGCGCGCGCCAGCATCGCGCGGGCCAGTTCGCCGCCGGACAGCGTTGTGGCCGGCTGCAGGCGATGATCGGTCAGGTCGCAGGCCGCGATGGCCTGGGTCAGCCTGGGCTCCAACCCCTCCGGCAGTCCGCCGAACGCCGGCAGGTGCGGGGTGAGGCCCAACGCGACAACCCGCTCCACGCTGATCGGCCATTCGGCGCGCGGGTTTTGCGGCAGGTAGGCGCGCCGCCGCGCCAGGTCGCGTCGGGCGACGGCGGCCAGCGGCGTCCCGTCGATCCGCACCTCGCCGGAATCGGGCGTCAACAGACCGGCCAGCACCGAGAGCAGGGTCGATTTCCCGGATCCGTTGGCGCCCACCAGCGCGACGAACATTCCGTCCTCGAGTCCGAACGACACCGCCTCCAGGATCGCCCGTCCCGCCCGCCTGACCCCTAGGCCATGGGCCGAAAGCTGGCTCACGGCGCCACCTTGCGCAGGCGCATGACCAGCCAGAAGAACACCGGCGCGCCGATCAGGCTGGTGATCACCCCCAACCGCAGCTCGGTGTTGGTGTGGATCAGCCGCGTGCCGACATCGGCGATCAGCAACAGGGTCGCGCCGAGCAGGGCCGAGGGCAGCAGGGTGCGGCTGGGCTGGTGACCGACGAAGGGCCGGACTAGATGCGGCGCAACCAGGCCAATGAAGCCGATCGAGCCGGTCACCGAGGTCGCCGCCCCCACCGCCAGGCCAACCCCCAAAACCGCCAGTAGCCGGGATCTGTCGAGGTCCACGCCGAGGCTCAGGGCCTGGGTCTCACCCAAGGCCAGCGCATCCACCGCCCTCCCCAGGGTCGAGAGAAGACCCAGGCCGACGAGAATGAACGGCGCGGCCAGGGCGATATGATCCCAGCTCTTGTCCGAGAGAGACCCCAGCATCCACAGGCTCGCCTCATAGGCCGCATAGGGGCTGGGGGCGAAGTTGAGCGCCAGGGCCAGAAACGCGCCCATCAGGCCGGAGACCGCCGCGCCCGCCAGGATCAGGGTCAATGTCCCGCCACGGCCGAAGGCGAAGGTCAGCGCGCCGGCCGCCATGGCGCCGGCCAGGCCCAGCAGCGGGGTGGCCAGAGGAAACACCGCGGCCAGGCCGAAATAGATCGAGATCACCGCGCCCAGCGCCGCCCCGCTGGACACGCCCAGCAGGCCGGGTTCGGCGAGCGGGTTGCGCAGCAGGCCCTGCAGCACCGCGCCTGACAGCCCCAGCGAGGCGCCCACCAGGATCGCCAGGATCGCCCGGGGAAGGCGCAGCTCGGTCAACACCAGCCCCGCCAGGCTGAGATCGGGCGCGAAGAGGCCGTCGATCAGGTCTGACGGGCTGACGTTCACCCGCCCGACGAACAACGACCCCGCCGCCGCCAGCAGCAGGGTCAGGGCCGCAAGGCCGGGCAGGACGAAGGCCGGAAGGGGGCGGGCGGGCTTCACGGCGTCAGGCTCCGCGTTGGCAGGCGGTCCAGGGCGGCGCGCAGGTCGCGCGCGGCGTCAGCCGATTGCGGCAGCCCGCAGGTTGCGGCGACATCGTTGTAGGCGATGCTGCGCCGGGCGTAGAGCCGCCGAACGAGCCGGTGCTGGCTTTGAGCATTGTGCAGCGATGGAGGCCCGGACCGCTCGGCGCCATAAAGCAGCGCGTCCGGGCGGGCGGCGATCAGGGCCTCGACGTCGAAGGCCGAGCCGGCGCCGCCTGGCCGGGCGGCGAGGTTGTCGGCCCCGGCCTTGGCGATGATGTCGTCGATCAGCGAGCCCGCGCCCGGCACGAAGGCGCCGCCGCTCCAGGCGATCACCCGGGGTCGGCGCTGCGCGGGCCGCGCCGCCAGCGCCGCCAAAGTGAGGTCGAACCGCGCGACCAGGGACGCGGCGCGGGGCCGCTCGGCGATGTCGTCGCCCAGCCGCAGGATGATTGCGCGCGCCTCGGCGAGCGAGTTGGCGCTCTTGACCTCGACCACGCGCGCGCCGACACGGCGGGCCAGCGCGCGGGTCATCGGGGTGGAGGTGTCGCCCACCAGTATCAGGTCGGGCTTCAGGTTGACGATGTCCTCCGCCGCGCCATGGTTGATCGCGATGCCCGCGTCGCGGCCGGGAAACAGCGTCTGCGCGCCCTCATGAGCCAGGTGGCTGACCGAGACGATCCGGGCCCGCGGCGCCAGCTGCAGCAACAGCAGGTCCGCGCACAGGTTCATCGACAGGATGCGGTGCGGGGCCCTGGCCAGGGCGGGAGCCGCCAAGGCCGCGGCGACGACGCCGATCACCAGGCTGCGAACGGCGCGCCGCACGGTCAGAAGCGCGCCCGGACGCCGGCGTAGGCGGCCCGCCCCGGCGTGTTGAACCCATAGACCTCCTGGTATCGCTGGGCGGCGAGGTTCTCGACCCGGCCGAACAGCTCCAGCCGGTCGCTCAGCTTCCAGACGCCGGCCAGGTTGACCAGGGTGAAGGCCCTCAACGTTACCGTCCGGGCTGGGAAGGCCGAGAAATCGCTGTCGGTCATCTCGCCGTTGTAGCGCAAGGTCAGGGTGGCGCTGCCCCGGTCATCCGGCGCACGCCAGGTCAGGTTAACGCTGGCGATAGAGGGCGGCCGGCGGATTTCCTGGACGTGGTTTTGGCGCGCGTCCAGCCAGGTGTAGGCGCCGGCGAGGCTGAATGCGTCGGTCAGCTGGGCTTCGGCGGACAGCTCCACCCCCTTCTGCGTCGAGTTGGTGGCGCGGTTGCCGCTGGTGCTGCAGCTGGACGGCGCGGGCAACCCAGGCCGCGCGCAGAGGCTGAGCGGGGCGTTGAAGATCCCGAAGATCTCGTCCTTCAGGGTGGCGTTGAAATAGGTGGCGCCCAGGCGGACCCGGCCCGCGTCCAGGATCAGGTCGGCGCCCGTCTCCCAGCCCTGCGACCGTTCGGGCTTCAGGTCGGGGTTGCCGACGAACGGGAAGGCGGTGGCGTTGTAGCCGAACAGCTCGGTCTGGCTGGGGTTCTTGATCCCCGACCCGGCTGCGGCCCGCAGGCGCACCGCCTGGCTCACCTTCCAGAAGCCCTGGATGCGATAGGTGACAGCGTTGGCGAACAGGTCGTTGCGGTCATATCGAACCGCGGCGCCGACGCCGGCGACCTCCCCGACGATCAGGTCGTACTGGGCGACCAGGCCGTCGTTGCTGACCGAGCGTCGGGTGGTGTCGGCGTTGAACGGGCCGGGCGGATTGGTGTTCTGATAGGTCTCGCGCTCATGGTCGTAGGCCCCGGTAAACTTGTGGGCCACCGCGCCGTCGTCGATACGGAACGTGGTGGCGTAGGACGCCTTCAGCCGCGCGCCCCTGTCGCCGCCGGTGCGCGCGAAGCTGGCCTGGTTGTCGCGGCGGGCGTCGACCCCCTGCACCGAGAGGCTGTGGGTCCAGCGGCCGTCCATCAGCTGATAGTCGGCGCCGGCGAAGCCATAGACGCTGGTGGCCTTTGTGGAGCTGCCGGGCGAGTCGGTGGCGAAGCCGGGCGGGCTGAACGACTGGCCGTTGCTGTCGGCGTCGGTCGAGGTCCAGCGGACCACAGCGCGCAGGCGCAGCCTGGGGCTGACGTCGTAACCCAGCTTGGCCGCCAGCGATCCCAGCCGCGAGCCGATGTCGCGCGCACCGCCCGGGGCGACCTTGTAGCCGTCGGTCGCCTGATAGCCGCCGCTGACCGCGTAATCGAAGCCGTTGGCGTAGCCCGCCGCCCGCGCGGCGCCGCCATAGGTTCCCATCGACCCGCCCTCCGCGCGCAGGCGCAGGCCCGGCGCCTCGCGTCCCGTCGGCGTGATGTAGTTGATCACCCCGCCGATGGCGTCGGAGCCGTAGATCGCGCTCTGCGGGCCGCGCATCACCTCCACGCGGGCCACGTCGTCGGCCAGCAGGGTGGCGTAGTCGAACTCGCCGAAGAACGGGTCGGAGGCCTTGATCCCGTCGATCAGGGTCAGGACGTGGTTGCTCTCGGCGCCGCGCACGCGGACCTGAGTGAAGCCGCCGACCCCGCCGGTGCGGCTGACCGAGATCCCCGGCACGTCGCGCAGCACGTCGGAGACGATGCGGATCTGCCGGTCCTCGAGATCCTGGGCGGTGACGACGGTGACCGACGCGCCGAGCTTGTCGGCCGCCACGCCGTCGGGGCTGCGGGTTCCGGTGACCAGAAGGTCCTCGACCGTGGCGCCGGAAGCCTTGCCCGATGGGGCGTCGGCGGCAATGGCCGCGCCGGGGCGGGTCCAGGCGGTTGCAATGACCAGCGCCGTGAGGCTGGCTCTGACGAGATATCTGGGCATGAGCCCTCCGTTGCCGCGTCCGTGAGCGACAGGGCGGAGAGCCTCCCGGGCACCGGACGGGTCCGCGGGTCGACGGGCCGGCAGGCGTGGACGCGGGGAATGCGCCTGACCCGACCGGTCGAAACGGCTCTCCACCGTTTCTTCACGTCGCTCAGACGGAGGACCGCGCCCCGGATTCCACTGATCCGCAGGCTCGAGCGACACGCACCGACCGGTTTCCTGGCTCGCGGGTCACGGCGCATGGGCGGAGCCTTCCCAGGCGAGATCGCCCAGTGGCTGGCGGGGGGCCAAAGCCCGCCCGCCGATCGCCCATGCGCTCACCGCTTACAGTTGCAGGGACAGCCGCGGATCGGGCGAGGTCGAAGCCGCCCTACCGCGTTCCCGTTTAAGCCCGAAGGCTTCGGCGCGCATTTGGTCACCCGCCGCGAAGCGGGCGATCACGCCTGTAGGCCAGCCGCGCGGCAGCGGCAAGGCGGGACCTGCTCACGCCGGACGGCGAGCTTGGCGCGCGGGTCGCCTCTGAGCCCGGGTCGCGGCGCACGTCATCCTGGCGGTCGCCTTCCCGGCGACCCCTTGCAGCGCCCGCGTGGCGCGGTAAGCGTCATCGACGCCCAGAGCGACACGGTAGCCGCCCGAAAAAGCCTTGGGGGGACCCAGGCTTTTTCACTCCGGCGGGAGGTCCAACGAAAGATCGCACCGAGCTGGATTGAAGCGCGCGATCGGTTCGAGCTTCCAAAGACGGCGCCACTTTTTCAGCGCGCGTTCACGCAGAAGGCGGCCTCGCGGGTCTAGAAATGCGCCAAATCAACCAGCAACTCGACCCCATGTCGGGCGATGAATCGAGGAACTGAGGCTTGCTGGCGTGGATAGACCCGTCGGCTCAGGCTATCGGCCTGGCCGATGTAGGGCGTGCCGTTGCGCTGACTGGCCAGGATGTAGACGCTGCACACCTCAAGCCGCGCGGCGCTCAACGTTTACGCGCGCCATCAGACCTACCCCCAGATCCGGAAGTGCTTCGACAGTTTCAGGCCCTGGCGCTGGTAGTGGGAGCCCAGGTCGCCGTAGAGCCGGTCGGGGCGTTCGGTGAGCGGTTCGTAGACCAGTCTTGCGACCGTCTGGCCGTCCTCCAGGATGAACGGCGTCTCGTGGCTGCGCACCTCCAGCACCCCTCGCGAGCCCTTGCCGTGCGCCTCGTCGGTGCCGAAACCGGGGTCGAAGAAGCCGGCATAGTGGACCCGGAATTCGCCCACCGAGGGGTCGATGGGGGTCATCTCGGCGGCCTCCATCACTGGGATCTCCACGGCCTGTTTGGAGGCCAGAATGTAGAACTCGCCGGGATCGAGCAGCAGCTGGCCGTCCTTGGGGCGCAGCGGCTCCCAGAAATCGCGCGGGTCATGGCCGTCTTCGCGGTCGAGATCGACGACGCCGGCGTGGCGGCGGCCGCGGAAGCCGGCGATCTCGCCGGTCAGGTCGACGCCGACGCTCTCGGTGCGCAGCCGCGGCGGGTCGCCGGCCTTGAGGCGCAGCTGGTTGAGGCGCGTGCCGGTGCGCACCAGCACCGAGAAGGTCTGCGGCGCGATCTCCATATAGATCCGCCCCTCATAGCCGTCGTCCACGTCATCGAAGCGGGCGCCATGGTCGGACAGCAGGCGGACGAACACGTCCACCCGGCCGGTGGAGCTCTTCGGGTTGGCGCGCGCCGAGACGCCGCGCGGCAGCTTCAGGTGCTCCTGCAGCTCGGCGATGTAGACGCAGCCGCGCTCCAGCACGACGCCTGGGGTCAGGTCGACCTCGTGCATGGCCACAGTGGCGATGCGCTCGCGCACCGTATGGCGGCCGGGCAGGAAGGAGGCTCGCACCCGCCAGGCCCGCGCGCCGAGCCGCAGGTCGAGACTGGCCGGCTGGACCTGGTCGAATTCAAAGGCGGTGTCGGCGCCGATCGCACCCTGGGCGATCAGCGCGTCGATGGCTTGGCAGGGCAGGATGCCCGGGCGGGGAGTGTCGCTCATGGGCGGGCAAGCCTTAGCGGAGCCGCGCGCGGTTGCAAGCGATCTGGCGGGCTGTTGGCAAGCGCCGGCTTGACGGGCCGCGCGGGCTGCCGTTGATGCCGCCACGTTTGACGTTGGCAGGAGCCCGCCATGGCCGAAGATCCGCGCGACTGGGAGGTCGAGACCCGTCTGGTGCGCGGCGGCCTGACGCGCAGCCCGCACGGCGAGATCTCCGAGGCGCTCTACCTGACCCAAAGCTTTGCCTACGAGAGCGCCCAGGCCGCCGATGAGCGGTTCGCCGGGGGGCCGGGCTTCATCTACCAGCGGTTCGGCAACCCCACGACGCAGATGTTCGAGGACCGCCTGGCGCTGCTGGAAGGCGCGCAGATGTGCCGGGCGACCGCGTCGGGGATGAGCGCGGTGCACGTCTCGCTGATGGGCCTGTTGAAGGCTGGCGACCACCTGGTGGCGGGTCGCGCCCTGTTCGGCTCCTGTCGCTGGATCATTTCGGAATGGCTGCCCCGCTTCGGCGTCGAGGCGACCTATGTGGACGCCACCGACATCGACGCCTGGAAAAACGCCGTGCGGCCCAACACCCGCGCGTTCCTGGTGGAGAGCCCGGCCAATCCGCTGCTGGAGGTCACCGCCATCGGCGCGGTGGCCGAGATCGCCCATGCGGCGGGCGCCAAGCTGATCGTCGACAATGTGTTCGCCACCCCGATCTTCCAGAAGCCGCTGGCGCTGGGCGCCGACGTGGTCGTCTATTCCGCCACCAAGCATATCGACGGCCAGGGCCGGGTGCTGGGCGGCGCGATCCTGGGCGCCACCGAGCTGATGACCGAGAGCTACAAGGACCTGCTGCGCCACACCGGCCCGGCCATGTCGCCGTTCAACAGCTGGATCCTGGTCAAGGCGCTGGAGACGCTGGAACTGCGGGTGCGTCGTCAGACCGACAACGCGGGCCGGGTCGCCGACGTGATCGCCGCCCATGCCAAGACCCGCCAGACCATCTACTGCGGCCGGCCCGACCACCCGCAGGCGGCGATCATCGCCAACCAGATGACCGGCGGCGGCAACGTGATCGCCTTCGACCTAGGGAGCCGCGCGGCGGCCTGGCGGTTCCTCGACGCGCTGCAGATCGTCGACATCTCCAACAACCTGGGCGACGCCAAGTCGATGGCCACCCACCCCTGCACCACCACCCACCGCTCGATGCCCGAAGCCGAGCGCCTGGAGATCGGCCTGACCGAGGGCTGGGTGCGGATGAGCGTCGGCCTGGAAGGCGCGGGCGACCTCGGCCGCGACGTCAGCCGGGCGCTGGACGCGGCTTAGCCTTTATCGGGCGCCCTTCCGACTCAGGATGAGCCAACCTGAGTCGGAAGGGCGCTAGCCGACGGCGGCCGGAGAGAGTTTGCGAGGATCCGGAACCATCCGGCGCGCGCGCACTTTGTCATGGATCAATGCGGCGACCCCCTCGGGGCTAGACCCTGCTCCGGCAGCGCGCGTTGCGAAGGGGAGATTTCATGCCAAGTCCACAAGCGAGCATTTTTGCCGCCAAGGTCGCGTGGCCGCGCCTAGCCACGGCGATCCTGCTGCTTTCCGCGCTCACCTTGATCGCCTGGCCCGCGCGCGCCGTTCCGAGTTTCGCGGTGCAGACCGGCCAGCCCTGCCAGGACTGTCATGTGGGCGGATTCGGGCCGCAACTCACCAAATTTGGCCGCGAGTTCAAGCTCGAGGGCTACACCAAGCGGGCCGGCGGCTTCACCCTGCCGTTCTCGGCGATGGCGGTCGCGTCCTACGTCCGGACCCGGGAAAATCAGAGCGCGCCGCCGGCCGCCGGGTTCAAGCGCAACGACAACCTGGGCCTTGACCAGGTCAGCCTGTTCGTCGCGGGCGGACTTGGCTCGCATCTCGGAGGGTTCGTGCAGACCACCTACGACGGCATCGGCAAGACCTGGTCCTGGGACAATCTCGATCTGCGCGCCGTCACCAAGACCGAGATCAAGGGGGTCGATGTGATCTTCGGAACCAGTCTCAACAATTCGCCTGGGACCCAGGATGCCTGGAACAGTCTGCCGGCCTGGGGTTTCCCCTACACCCGTTCGGCCCTAGCCCCCTCGCCGTCGGCCTCGCCGCTGCTGGCCGGGAGCCTCGCGCAGAAGGCGATTGGCCTGACGGCCTACGCCTGGATCAACAGCGAGTTCTATGTCGAGGCCGGCGCCTATCGTTCGCCGAGCCAGACGAACCTGTCGCGGCTTGGCGCCGATCCGTTTTCACCGGGCGACATCCACGGCCTCGCGCCCTATGGCCGGGCCGCGTTCCAGACCGATCTCCAGGGAGGCACGCTCGAACTGGGTGTCTTTGGCATGCGCACCGAGATCAACCCCGGACGAGACCGTTCGACCGGCGCCACCGACCGCTACACCGACCTGGGGGTCGACGCGTCGTTCATCAGGACGCTGGAGAGCGGCGACGTGGTGACGGTCAACGGGCGATACATCCGCGAGCGTCAGGAACTGCGGGCCAGCTGCATCCTCAGCGGCGGCAGCGGGGCCTGCGCCGATACGCGCCTGAATGACCTCCGCGCTGACGCGTCGTATTACTGGCGCAACAAGATCGGCGCCACGGTCGCCGTCTTCGACACCTTCGGACCGGCCAACCCGGTGATCTACCCGGGCGCGCCCAACTTCAAGCCGGACAGCTCGGGGGTGACCTTCCAGCTCGACGGGACCCCGTTCGGCGATGGCACGTCGCCCTTCGGACCCCGAGCCAATATCCGGGTCGGCCTCCAGTACACGCTCTACACCAGCTTCGACGGCGCCCGGTCCAACTACGACGGCGCAGGCGCCAACGCCTCAAACAACAACACCGCAAGGGCCTTTCTATGGATTGCCTATTGATCTTTCGGCGCCCGCTGCTGGGTGTGCTCCTGGCGGCGGTCGCGGCGCTGCCGGCGGCCGCGACCGGCGATCCCGGTCGCGGCAAGCGGGTTTTCGCCGCGCAGTGCTCGTCCTGCCACGGCGTCAAGCCCGGCCAGACGGTGCTGGGTCCCAGCCTGTTCGGGATCGTCGGCCGACGCTCCGCCTCGGTCCCGAATTTCGCCTATTCCAAAGCCATGAAGGCCGCCTCCTGGACCTGGACCGCCGGCCAGCTCCGGACCTATCTGCCATCCCCCAAGGTCGTCGTCCTGGGCACCAAGATGGCCTATGCCGGACTGAAGAAGCCCGACCAGGTTGAAGACCTGATCGCCTACCTGGAGACCGTGCGTTAGGCCCTGTCCCGTTTGACCGGATGACAGTGGAAACTATTGCGCCGCCGCCTCCAAAGCTGCCGGCGCCACGGCGTAGACCTTTGAGCAGTATTCGCAGGTGACGTGGATGCGGCCGTCGGGCTCGACCATGTCGACGCGCTCGCTGGCGGCGAAGGATTTCAGGACGTTTTCGATGCGATCCTGCGAGCAGCGGCAGAAGGCGCGCAGCGGTTGGGCCTCGAACACCCGCACCCCGTCCTCATGGAACAGCCGGAACAGCAGCTGTTGCGACGACAGCACCGGATCGATCAGCTCGTCCTCGCCCACCGTCTCGAAGAAGGCCTGAGTACGGACCCAGGCCTCGGTGGTGGAGCCGCGCGCATCATCCTCGGCCACCGACTGGATCAGCATGCCCCCGGCGCGCCAGTGTCTCCCTTCCCCCTGATCGACCTGGCCGACCGCGAGGCGGACGCGGGTCGGCGTCTGTTCGGACTGGGCGAAATACTGCTCGGCGCACAGCGCCAGGGTCTCGCCCTCGATGGCGGTGACCCCCTGATAGCGGTCCATGTCGGGGCCCTGGTCGACGGTCATCATGAAGTGGCCGTCGCCCAGCAGCGTGCGCGCGCCGGGGCGCGCGAAACCCTCGCTCACCCTGGTCACGGCCTCCGGGTCGAAGCCGCAGTAGCCGCGCAGGGCGCCGGAAGTGTCGTAGTCGCAGACCACGAAACGCACCGGGCCGTCGCCGCGCGCCTCGACGATCAGCCGGCCTTCGAACTTCAGGTTGGAACCGACGAGGGCGGCGAGCGCGCAGGCCTCGCCCAGCAGGTTTGCCACCGGCTCGGGATAGTCGTGGGCGCGCAGGATCGCGTCGACCGAGGGTCCCAGGCGGGCCAGCCGGCCGCGCACCGGCTCGCCCTCGATCTGGAAGGGGGCCACCCTGTCGTCGGGGGCGGTGTTGAGGGGGCTGGTGGTCATGGGCGGCGCATATAGGGCGAACCCGGCGCTATTGCGAGTGGACAGAGCGCCGGGCGTCAGACCAGGCCGCCGGCGCGGGCGGCGACATAGGCGGCCGTGGCGAGCACCATCAGCGCGAACGCCAACCGCGCCGCGCGCGCGTGACCGACCAGCGCCCGAGCCAGCGGCGCGCCCGCGACCGCCCCGAAGACGCCGCCGGCGATCAGGGCCAGGAACACGCCCCAATCCACCAGCCCGGAGGCCGCGTAGCTGGCGCTGGTCGCCGCGCCGAACACCACCACCGACACCAGCGATGACGCCGCGGCGTTGGCCAGGGTCATGCCGGTCGCGGCCATCAGTCCGGGCACGATGAGGAATCCGCCGCCGATGCCGAAGAAGCCGGCGGCGAGGCCGACCATCAGCCCGAGCGGGGCGAGCCTGGCCACCAGCCGCGGGGTCAACTGGACGGCGGGGTCGCCTTCGTGCTGGCGGGGGAACAGCATCGACAGGCCGACCAGCGCCATGGCCAGCGCGAACCACAGCAGCAGGCGCTGTCCATCGAGATGCTTGGCGAACTGCGCCCCGACCAGCGACCCCGCCAGCCCGGAGCCGCCGAACACCAGGGCGCAGGGCCATTTCACCCGGCCCGCCCTCGCCTGTGTCGCCAGGCCCATGCTGGCGTTCACCGCTACAGCGGCGGCTGCGGTGCCGATGGCCACGTGCGGATCGCGAATGCCGACCACATAGATCAGCAACGGCGTGGCGAGCACCGACCCGCCACCGCCGAATAGTGAGAGCAGCAGGCTGATGACGCCGCCGCCGACGGCGGCCAGCAGCAGACTGAGCAGCGAAATCCCCACGATCTCAGACCCGGGCCGGGGTGTTCCAGGGCATCACCGAAAGCCTGCGCGCCATGGCGCAGGAGCCCGTGGCGCCGGCGAACACCAGGCTCGCGCCAACGAACGCGGAAAGTCCGTGGAACGCCGGGTGGACAGCAAGGTCGAGCATCACTCCGGCCACGGCCAGCGATCCGGCCGCGATCTGCGCCTGACGCATGATCTCAGGCAGGCCAGCCGCCACCCAGCCATCGACGCCCCCCTTGAGGACAAAGGCCACGCCGTTGCCGGCCTGGCCGGCGCGGACCCGGTCAACGACGATCTCGGGCTTCATGGGCGTCAGGGTTGCGGGCATCGGCTTTCTCCACCATCGGGGGACAGAAGATCTCCGCGAGCGTCGCCACCACGCGCATCGCGGCGGGGTCGCTGATCCGGTACCAGACCGTCTGGCCTTCGCGGCGGGTGGCCACGACGCCCTCGTCGCGCAGCACCGCAAGGTGCTGCGAAAGCGCCGACTGGGAGAGACCGACGCGGGGCTGGAGTTCGCTCACCGATCGCTCACGATCGGTGAGCTGGCACAGGATCATCAGCCGCCGCTCGTTGCCGAGCGCGCGCAGAAGCTTGGCCGCTTCCGCCGCGCTGGCCTCGAACCGGGCGATGTCAAAGTTCGCGAGATCGAACATGCTGCCTTATATATTAGACATTGCTAAATTAGCAAAAGCTAATATATATGAAGTGGCCAAGGAGGCTCCGATCATGGCGCCGAAGGTTCAGGCGTTTTTCGATTCCGCGACATCCACTGCGACCTATCTGGTCAGCGATCCGGCCACCCGGATCGCCGTGATCATCGACCCGGTGCTGGATTTCGAGCCAAAGGGGGCGAAGCTGTCGACCGTCTCGGCCGACGCCCTCCTCGCGGCGGTTCGCGAGCAGACCCTGGAACTGACCTATGTGCTGGAGACGCACGCGCACGCCGACCACCTGTCGGCCGGCGACCATATCCGCCGCCAGACCGGCGCGAAGTTGGCGATCGGGGCTCGGATCGTCGAGGTGCAGAAGATCTTCGCGCCCTTGTTCGAAGCCGACGATGTCAGGCCGGACGGCGGCGATTTCGACCGGCTTCTGAAGCAGGGCGACGTCCTGCCGCTGGGCGCGCTGGCGATCCACGTCCTGCACACGCCCGGCCATACGCCCGCGGACCTGACCTATGTGATCGGTGACGCCACCTTCGTGGGCGACACCCTGTTCATGCCGGACTACGGGACCGCACGGACAGATTTTCCCGGCGGCGATGCTGCGACCCTCTATCGGTCGATCCGCAAGATCCTCGCCTTGCCGCCCAATTTTCGGGTCTTCGTGGGCCACGACTACCTGCCGGCGGGCCGCACCGAGTTCCGGTGGGAGACCACGGTCGCCGACCAGCGGGCCCACAACGTCCATGTCCGCGAGGGTGTCGATGAGGCGACCTTCGTGGCGCTGCGCGAGGCGCGCGATCGCGAGCTGGCCCCGCCGACCCTGATCCTGCCGTCGCTGCAGGTGAACATCCGCGCCGGCGCCCTGCCCAAGCCGTCCGCGAAGGGGCGGATATTCCTCAGGTTGCCGGTGACCATGACGTGAGGTTGGGGGCGTGAGGTTGGGGCCTGACGGCCGGCCTCAGATCGCTCCGAAGCACCAGGCCAGGATCGATTTCTGGGCGTGGATGCGGTTCTCCGCCTCGTCCCAGATCAGACTCTGGGGACCGTCGATCACCGCGTCGGTGACCTCCTCGCCGCGATGCGCCGGCAGGCAGTGCAGGAATACCGCGTCCCGGGCCGCCAGCCCCATCAGGTCGGTGTCCACCTGGTAGGGTTCCAGCGCCTCCAGCCGTTCGTCGTGGTCGGTGTCGCCCATGGACACCCAGGTGTCGGTGATCACGCAGTCGGCGCCGGCGACCGCCTCGCGCGGGTCGTGGGTGGTTGTCACCTGGCCCTGCAGGCCGGCGGCGCGGGCCAGGTCGGCGAGGTCGGGATAGTAGATGGCGGGGGCGGCGATGTTCAGCTTGAAGCCCAGCTTGGGCGCGGCCTGGATGAAGCTGGCGCAGACGTTGTTGCCGTCGCCCACATAGGCCAGCGTCCGGCCGGTCACCGGCCCGCGATGTTCCTCGAAGGTCATCAGGTCGGCGAGGATCTGGCAGGGGTGACCCTTGTCCGACAGGCCGTTGATCACCGGAACGCTCGCCGACATGGCCAGGCGCTCGACATCGGCGTGGGTATTGGCGCGGATCATCACCGCGTCGACCATCCGCGAGAGCACGCGCGCGGTGTCCTCGATCGGCTCGCCGCGGCCCAGCTGCATGTCGACAGCGTTGGAGATGATCACATCGCCGCCTAGCTGGCGCATGGCCGCGTCGAAGGAGAACCGCGTGCGGGTGGACGTCTTCTCGAAGATCATCGCCAGCGTGCGGTCCCGCGCCGGCGCGTCGGCGTCGACCCGGCCCTTGGGCCAGCCGGCGCGCGCGGCCTTGCGGGACTTGGCGTCCTCCAGGATGGCGCGCAGGTCTGCGCCCCCGAGCTTCCAGAGGTCGAGGAAGTGCCTCGGGTGGTTCACGCCGCCGCCTTGGTCCGGGCCCGGGCGGTCTCGCAGGCGCGCTCGAGCTTTTCCATGGCCTCGCTGGCTTCGACGATGGTCAGCGTCAGCGGCGGCAGCAGGCGCACGCAGTTGTCGCCGCCGCCGGCGATCAGCAGGTGCGCGTCGCGGGCGTACTGCATGAACTCGCGGTTGGGCGTGTGCAGCTTGATGCCGATCAACAGGCCTCTGCCGCGGATGTCGCTGACCACGTCGGGGAAGCGTTCCACCAGGCCCGCCAGCTGCTGGGTGAAATAGCCGGCCACCTCGCGGACGTGGGCCAGCAGCTCCGGCTTCACCAGTTCCTCGAGCGCCGCGGCGCCCACCGCCATGGCCAGGGGATTACCCCCGTAGGTCGAGCCATGGGAGCCGACCACCATGCCCTTGCCGGCCTCGGCGGTGGCCAGGCACGCTCCGACCGGGAAGCCGCCGCCCAGCGCCTTGGCCACCGCCATGATGTCCGGCTGGGCGTGTTGGGCCCACTCATGGGCGAACAGCTTGCCGGTGCGCCCAAGGCCGCACTGGATCTCGTCATAGATCAGCAGCGTGCCGGTCTCGTCGCACAGCGCGCGCAGGCCGGCGAGGCAGACGTCGGGAAGCGCTCGCGCCCCGCCCTCGCCCTGCACCGGCTCGATGAGGATCGCCGCCGTGGTTGGCCCGATGGCCGCCTTCAACGCCGCGTGGTCGCCATAGGGCAGGTGGACGAAGCCCGGCAGCGGCGGGCCGAAGCCTTCCAGATAGCCGGGATTGCCCGAGGCGTTGACGGCGGCGATGGTCCGGCCATGGAACGAACCTTCAAAGCCGATGATGTCGATCCGCTCGGGCTGGCCATTGACCCAGTGGTATTTGCGCGCGGTCTTGATGGCGCACTCGATGGCCTCGGCGCCGGAGTTGGTGAAGAACACTTCGTCGGCGAAGGTCGCCTCGGTCAGCGCCCTGGCGAGCTTTTCCTGGCCCGGGATCGTGAAGATGTTGGAGACGTGCCAGAGCTTTTCCGCCTGGTCCTTCAACACCTGCACGAGCTTGGGGTTGGCGTGACCAAGCGCGTTGACCGCGATGCCGGCCATGCAGTCGAGATAGGCCACGCCGTCGGTGGTGTAGAGGCGCGCGCCATCGCCACGCTCGAACGCCAGCGGGGTGCGGCTGTAGACCGCCATGATGTGATCGCTGGGAACGGAAGCGGGGGAAACGGTCGCGGGCGCGGTCTTCTCGGTCACCGGAAGAGCCCTCCAAAACAGAAGCATCCCCGCCGCGTTGCGACGGGGACTGGAAGGCTTGGCGTTCTCGTCCTCAAGCGCCTGCGTGTCAATGTTCGCCGCCGCCGCCTCAGGTCTTGATCTTGTAGCCGGTCCTGAACATCCACAGACAGATCCAGCCGAGCGTCAGGACCAGCACCCCGGTCAGGGCCACGCCGACGCCCAGGTTGCCTTCGGCGCGGCCGATGAAGCCATATCGGAAACCGTCGATCAGATAGAAGATCGGGTTGAAATGGCTGAAGGTGCGGAACGGCTCGGGCAGCTTCTCCACCAGATAGAAGGTGCCCGAGAGGAAGGTCATCGGCATGATCACGAAGTTGGTGACCGCGGCGATGTGGTCGAACTTCTCGCTCCACAGGCCGGCCATGATGCCCAGGAAGGCCATGATCATCGCCGCGCCCAGGCCGAAATAAAGCACCGCCCAGGGCTGGGCCACCGACAGCCGGGCGAAGGGCAGCACCGCGGCCATGCTGATCGCGCCGACGAAGATGCCACGCGTCGCCGCCCCGGCGCCGAAGCCGATGACATGCTCGCCCGGGGTCAGCGGCGGGGTCATGAAGTCGCCCATCAGCCCGTTGAACTTGGCCTGCAGCAGCGACGATGACGAGTTGGCGAAGGCGTTGCCAAGGATCTGCATCATGATCAGGCCCGGGGCGACGAAGGCGCCGTAGGACACCCCGTGCACCTGGCGGCCGCCGCCGACGGCGACCACGAATACCAGCATGTAGAGCAGCGCGGTGACCACCGGCGCGGCCAGGGTCTGCATCCCCACTTTGAAGAACCGCAGCACCTCGCGCAGGTAGAGGGTCTTCAGCCCCTCCCAGTTGACGCCGTGATAGTCGCGCGGCTGGGGCGGCAGGACGGTTTCGGCGCGCGCCATATCCTTCATCGCCTCCATGTGCGCCGCGCCGCGGCGACTCGCAAGGGCTCCGCCGCGCGCCCATTGGCCGGGCGGCTGAACGCTACATCTAGTTCCTGTGGACGAAACCCGTGGCGCCTATTGTGGGTGTTAGGGAGTTGTTTACTACTGGTGGTGGCTGGTGAGCGGCGAGACTGCTCAACGCCACAAGATGTTGATCGAAGGGGACCGGTTTCCCGAACATGGGAGCCGGCTCCGGGGATCGCCAAGCGGGGAGGCGAACATGGGTTGGACGGACGAACGGGTCGAGCTCCTGAAAAAGCTCTGGCAGGACGGGCTTTCCGCCAGCCAGATCGCCAAGCAGCTGGGCGGGGTGACCCGCAATGCGGTGATCGGCAAGGTGCACCGCCTGGGTCTTTCCGGCCGCGCCACCCCCTCCAAGCCGGCGCGCACGGTGTTCAAGGCGCCACGCCCCGCCCGTCCGGTGTCCGCCGCGCCGTCGGCCCCGCGGATGGCCGAGCCGGCCTCGCTGCACGCCCCGCCGACCCCGGTCCGCTACGTTGACGAGGCTCCGGGCACGGCGACCGTGCTGACGCTGGCCGCGCACATGTGCAAGTGGCCGATCGGCGATCCGTCACTCGACAGCTTCACCTTCTGCGGTCGCCGCGCCGGCGACGGCCCCTATTGCCACGAACACAGCCAGGTCGCCTATCAGCCCGCCCAGGCCAAGAAGCGGTCGGGCGCCGTCGAACTGGCCCGTAGCCTGCGCCGCTATATCTGATCCGTTGGGGATGGGGGCGCGTCCGGCCCGCGGCGCTCCGGCGCCCGCCGAGCCGGGCGCGTCCTTTTCCTTCGGCGTCAGCGCGTGGGGCCCATTCACCTCGGCGCCTTGGGGTTTCGCCTTGCCCCCGCTAGCTTCTGCCCATGACCGACGTCACCCCTGAGTCGCCGGCTGAAGACGGCAACGCGAAGCCCTATTCGGTGTCGGAACTGGCGTTCGCGCTGAAGCGGACGCTGGAGGACAACTACGGCTTCGTGCGTCTGCGCGGCGAGATCTCCAAGACCACCTTCCACTCCAACGGCCACATCTATCTGACGCTGAAGGACGAGCGCGCGGCGATCGACGGCGTGGTCTGGAAGGGCCAGGTGCGGGGCCTGTCGATCCGGCCCGAGCAGGGGCTGGAGGTGATCGTCACCGGCAAGATAACCACCTACCCGTCCGGCTCGCGCTACCAGATCGTCATCGAGACGCTGGAGGCGGCCGGGATCGGCGCCCTCCTGGCCCAGCTCGAGCGGCTGAAGGCGCGACTGGCCGACGAGGGCCTGTTCGCGGCCGAACGCAAACAGGCCCTGCCCTCGATGCCGGCGGTGATCGGGGTGATCACCAGTCCGACCGGCGCGGTGATCCGCGACATCCTGCACCGCATCCGCGACCGCTGGCCCTGCCGGGTGATCGTCTGGCCGGTGGTGGTGCAGGGCGAGGCCTCGGCCGGCCAGGTGGCCGCCGCCATCCGCGGATTCAACGGGCTGGCGGCCGGCGGCGCGATCCCGCGGCCCGACGTGCTGATTGTCGCGCGAGGCGGGGGCTCGGTGGAGGATCTCTGGGCGTTCAACGATGAGGGACTGGCCCGCGCTGTCGCCGAGGGCGCGATCCCGTTGATCAGCGCCGTGGGCCACGAGACCGACACCACGCTGATCGATTTCGTCTCCGACCGCCGCGCGCCGACGCCGACGGCGGCGGCGGAGATGGCGACGCCGGTGCTGGCGGAACTCAAGGCCCTGCTCGGCGACCTTGGCGCGCGGATGCACCGCTGCGGCGGTCGCACCGTGGCCGACCGGCGCGGGCGGGTGGAAGCCGCAGACCGGGCGCTGCGGCGGGTGCGCGATCTGGTCGAGCTGGCGGCGCAGCGGTTCAATATCGTCGCCGGGCGGCTGGGCGCCGGGCTGGCGCGCAACGCTGCGGTCCACGAGCGCGACCTGGTGGCCGTCGCCTCGCGGCTCTCGCCGCTGCTGCTGAAGCGACCGCAGGCGGTGCAGCGCCAGCGGCTGGACAGCGTTGCGGCCAGGCTGCGGCCCGGCGTGACGCGCGGCCTGGAGCGCGCCGGCGAGCGGCTCGGCGGGCTCGGCAAGCT
The DNA here is from genome assembly GCF_031360265.1 of Phenylobacterium sp. GTDB lineage: Bacteria > Pseudomonadota > Alphaproteobacteria > Caulobacterales > Caulobacteraceae > Phenylobacterium. The sequence goes on along the minus strand of NZ_JANMBF010000103.1, from coordinate 16,014 downwards.
CTATCTGGCTGTCGATCCGGAACGGCCGCTGCAGCGTGGCTTCGCCCGGGTCACCCGCGCCGACGGCTCGATCGTCCATGCCGGCGCCGGCCTTGCCATTGGCGAGGACGTGGCCATCAAGTTCGGCGACCGGATCACCCGCCACGCGATCATCGCGGGCGGGGCGAGTGAGCCGCCGGCGCCCAAGACCGGCCGGATGCGGCCGAAAATCCCGCCGTCACCACAGGGCGACCTGTTCTGAGCGGTCCGCGCGCGCTAAATGACCATCTATGAACGCCCATGATCGCGACTTCGCCGGTTCCGACCTCGCCCGCCTGCACTATGGCGACGGCGATTTCGCGGTGCTGAAACCTGGGCGCCATGTGCTGTGCGCGGTGACCGGCGCCAAGATCCCGCTGGACCATCTGCGCTATTGGAGCGCCACGCTGCAGGAGGCCTATGCGACCCCGGCCGAGGCGCTGCGACGGTGGCGCGAGACCAACGGCTGAAGCTCTGGAGCCCATCCCACCGAGGATCTAGTGTCCCGATTCCGAAGTTCGCGGGCGCCTGAGGCCGGTGCGGACGAACTTCGGAATCGATGAGGACACTAGCAAGCCTTTGTTTCCCAGTGTGCTTCTTGGATCTGAAGTTCGCTCAGAGCCTGATCCGTCAAGAGGGCGAACTTCAGATCCAGCACACTAGCGCCGGTAGATCTCGTTCGGCCATCGCTTGTGAACCCAGAACCATTCGGCCGGTCGCGCGCGGATGCGTTCCTCGATGAAGCTGTTGATGCGCCGCACGCCGGCAGCGATGTCGGCGTCGCGGTCGCCGGTGTCTTCCAGCCGGATCGGATCGTGGACCACCACCCGGAAGCGCGCCTTGCCCTTGCGCTCGACGCTCATCGGCTGCAGCGGCGCGCCGTAGCGCAGGGCGAAGCTGGCAGGCCCCGGCGCGGTATGGGCCATCAGGCCAAACAGCGGAGCTTCGATCCCGCCGTTGAACTTCTGATCGTTCATCAATGCCACGGACTCGCCTCGGGAGAGCGCGCGCAGCAGTTCGCGAGCGCCGTCGGTCCCCTTGGGCGCGAACAACCGCACGCCATAGCGCCAGCGGCTCCTGCGGATGCGCGCGTCCACATAGGGGTTGTTGGTGGCGCGATAGGTGATCTGGCAGGTGACTCCGGCATGCACGATCACCGCCGGCATGATCTCGAAGCTGGAAAAATGGCCGGAAATGAAAATCACCGGCCCCGCGCCCGCGGCGATCGCCGCCAGCCGGTCGGCGCCCACCACCTCCACACGGGTCGGATCGGCGATGATCCGGTCGAGAATCGGGAATTCCGCCGCCCAGCGGCCAAGGTGGCGCCACTGTTCGTCCAGCAAGTCGGCGATCCGGGCGGCGTTCGCCTCGGGGAAGACAATCCGCAGATTGCGCGCCGCCACCCGGTGGGCACTGGTCAGCGGACCGAGCCGGCGAAACAGGCCCGCTCCAAAGTCCGACACAGAATCTATTGGAAAAATGCGCGCTAAAGAGGCAGCAATGTCATATGCCAACGCTTCCAGCAGCCAGGGGAGCTTTTGTCGCATCGTTACGCGAGATTCCGTCATGCATCCTTACTAAGGGTGGCCTCCTGGCCTTAGCAACGCGCGTCTGGCGCGGAGCTTGCGGCGGACCCTGTGTACCGTCCCGCATCGGGACATGGGGTTTCAGAGGATTGGGCGTCGCGTCATGATGGAAGGCATCGATGTTCATCTGGGTCGCCGGCTTCGCCGCCGCCGCCGGATTCTGGGCCTGACCCAGCAGCAACTCGCCGGCGCTTGCGGCGTGCGCTTTCAGCAGATCCAGAAATACGAGTGCGCGGCGAACCGGATGTCGGCCGCCCGCCTTTGGCAGCTTTCCGAAGTGCTCGAGGTGCCGGTGAGCTATTTCTACGAGGGTCTCGGCCTTGAATCGGCGGCCGACAGAGAGCCGGAACCGCCGGAGCCGCGCGCGCAGAAGGAGACCAACGATCTCGTCCAGGTCTTCTACAGCCTCAGCGAACGACCCCGGCAGCGCCTGCTGGATCTGGCCAAGTCCCTGAACGAGACCGAGGCCGACATCGTCGGGCACGCGTTTCCCTGAGCTGCCTTAGGGGGTAAAGCGGTGGCATGGCCGCGCCCCCAGATCACCTGTCCGCTGACGTCGTCTCCGCTGACCGGCTCGCCGAGTTGGACAGCTTCCTGATCGAGCTCAACGACGCCGCGGCGCAGGCGATCCTGCCGCTGTTCCGCGCCGACCATGGGCTGGAAGACAAGGGCGGGATCAAGGGCTTCGATCCGGTCACCGAAGCTGACAAGGGCGCCGAGCGCGCCATCCGCGCCCTGATCGCCGCCCGCTATCCCGACCACGGGGTCATCGGCGAGGAATATGGCGAGGATCGCCCGGATGCCGAGTGGGTCTGGGTGCTGGATCCGGTGGATGGCACCCGCGCCTTCATCGCCGGGCTGCCGCTGTGGTGCACGCTGATCGGTCTGCGCCACAATGGAACGCCGGTTCTCGGCTCCATTGGCCAGTCGTTCCTGGGCGAACTCTATATCGGCCACGCGGGGGGCTCGCGCCTGCTGACCCGCGGAACGAGCCGGCCCCTCAAGGTCAGGGCCTGCCCGGCGCTGTCGGCGGCGCTTATCGCCACCACCGACCCCGCGCTGTTCCTGGGATCCGAGCAGGAGGCCTGGCAGGCGGTGCGCGCAGGGTCGCGACTGGCGCGGTTGGGCTGTGACGCCTACGCCTACGCCATGGTGGCCGCAGGTACCATCGACCTGGTGATCGAGACCGGCCTGAAGGCCTGGGACATCGACGCCGCGATCCCGGTGATCGCCGGCGCGGGGGGCGTCACCTCCGACTGGCGCGGACGCCAGGTCGGAGCCTATGGCGGCCAGATCGCCATCGCCGGCGACCGCGGTTGCCTCGAAGCGGCGCTGGTCGCCCTCAGCCCCGCGTCGGACTGAAGCTACCTCTTGGCAGGGGGCTTCTTGGCCGGAGGTTTTGTCGTCGCCGTTTTCCTGACGGTCGCCCCCTTGCCGGCCCCACCCCTCGCGGCAGGCGCCTTCGGGGCCTTGAGTGTCTTGACCGGAGAGAGGGGCTTCTGGGCGACCATCGCTTTCGGCGCGGCGGCGGTTTTCGCAACGGGTTTTCGGGCCGGTGTGGGAACGGCGGCCTTACGTGCCGCAGGCGGCTTTGCGGGAGCTTTCCTCGGGGTCGCGGAGTTGGCGGTCGCGGACTTGGCGGCGGGCTTCGACGCCCGCGGCGCCTTGGCCGCGACAGGCGCTTTCGCGGCGGCGGGCTTGGCCGGCGCCTTCTTGGCGGCCGGCTTTCGCGCTGCCGGTTTCCGCTTCACCACCGCCTTGGCGGCGACCGGCGCGGGCATCTCGACGGCGACAGGGGCCGGGGCCGGGGCAGCGGGCGCAGGCGGCGGCGCGGGCTTGGCAGCTTCAACGGGCGGTGGCGCGACGCGGCCGGTGAGGGCGTCGAACGCCCGCAGGAAGATATTGCGCATCGGATCGGTCTCCATCAGAAGTTCGTGGTAGGCGCCGGGAACGGACACAAACGTTCCCTGCGGCAAATGGCGGGCGGCTGCGGTCAGGGCCGCGCCATCGACGAGCCGGTCCTCTTGCGCCGAAACAATGGTCACCGGCACACCCACGGCGCTCAGCCGATCAGGCCGCGCCAGATAGGCGGTGGCGCGGAGCGCGAAGTCAATCCAGCCCCAGGTCGGCGCGCCCAGCGCCAGTTTCGGCTCGGCGGCGATCAGGCTGGCGGTGCGCGCGAAGCGCACGGGGTCGTGAGTGAGCACATTGCCCTCGAACGGGGTGTCGAAGGGCGCGCCTGGACCACCCATCGTATAGTCTCCGCGGCGGCCGGCCAACAGGCTCAGACCGGTCAGCACTTGCGACAGAATCAGGGGAAGGGGTGTTCTGAGACCCAGCATCGGCGCGGAGAGAATCGCGCCGGCGAAGCGGTTTTCACCGCGCGTCATGGCCAGCAGGGTCAGACAGCCGCCCATCGAATGACCAACCGCGATCCAGGGCTTCGGCAGCCGCGACCCATAGGCGCCCAGCAGGGCCTGGAAGTCATCGAGAAAGACGCGGTAGCCGCGCGCATGCCCCTTCAAGGGATCGCCAAGCTCGCGGTGTGACAGCCCCTGTCCGCGCCAGTCGTGGGCCAGAACCACGAAGCCGCGATCCAGGCATTCCCTGATGAATTCGTAGTATTTCTCGATGACCTCTGTGCGTCCGCCGGACAGGATGATCGAGCCCCTTGTCGGCCCTCGAGGTGTGAACAGCGCCGCGCGCAGCCGCGCCCCTCCGGCGCCGGAAAACCAGGCGGCCTCGCCGCCGGCGGGCGCCCTGGCCTGCGGCGTTTCGATCAGGGGCGCTGTGTCGGCCATGGACATGCCTTAGGCCGCTTTGGAAAACAGAGACTGAATCTGCGGACGAAGCTTCATTGCCAGCCCCATGTCCGAGAGCTTCAGCCGGCCGGTCATCATCGCCCGGGTGGCGTCGAGTTCACCCCGGCCCAGCGCGGTCAGATCCTTCAACGCCACCGTGACCACCAGGTCCGCCGGGTCATCATCGTTGGTCACCCGGCCGCGGGCGATGTGGATCACGCCCTCGCCCTTGAGATCGATGCGTATGGAGGTCGCGAGCGCCTCGCCCGATGCGGCGGCGGCGCGAATCCGATCGGTCAGCTCCTCCAGCGTGGCCATGCCCGCTCTCCCGAGTCAGCCGGAGCTTCGCTTCTGGCGTGGGCGAAGTAAACCTGGGAGCGGCGCCCAAGGGCGTCGGCGCAAGGCCTTGAACCGGAAAAACGCGCGCCTACCTCACTGACCGGAGGCGCTGGATGTCCGGGCCTTCTGAGCGCGCGAGGCCTTCGGGCTCGTGTTCTCATCTGAACCGCAGCCTTGCTTTGCAAGAAGGATGTGACCGCATGCGTACGATCGATTTCTCCCCCCTCTATCGCTCCGTCGTCGGCTTTGACCGCCTGGCCGACCTGCTGGACACCGCCGCGGCCGACGGCGCCGCCGGCTATCCGCCCTACAACATCGAGCGCACCGACGAGAACGCCTACCGCGTCGAGATCGCCGTGGCCGGCTTTCGCGCCGACGAACTGAACATCGAGGTCAAGGAAAACCTGCTCACCGTCACCGGCCGCAAGGCCGCCAACGACGAGCCGCGCCGGTTCCTGCACCGCGGCCTGGCCGAGCGCAATTTCGAGCGCCGGTTCCAACTCGCCGACTATGTGCTGGTGACCGAGGCCAACCTCGCCGACGGCCTCCTGTCCATCGCGCTGAAGCGGGAACTCCCCGAGGCGCTGAAGCCGCGCCGCATCGAGATCGCGCTCGGCCAACCCAGCCTGATCGAGGGCGAAAAGGCCGCTGCTTAGCTCTCAGAAGCCGGCGTAAACCTAAGGGGGCGGCGTGGGCGACCGCGCCGCCCTTTTTTTCGCGCGCGCTGCCGTGGCCGACCTCAGGCCGCCAGCCGCTGGCCCTCGTCGCTGGCGCCGTTCCAGGCGACGGTGTCCGGCGCGGACGCCGCGCGCGGCATGCGGCAGGACCGTTCGCCCTGGGCCTCGCGCGGGGCCATGGGGGCGGGGCGGGGATCGACTCGTGGCGGCGTTCGGACGGACGCGCAATCCCGTAGGCCGGCAGATTCAGGCGCCGGGACGGTGGGGGCGACCCTGGCCCGCGCCGGATGGCCGGCCCGGACTTCGATCAGGTCGGACAGGGCGCGCAGCAGAGCTCCCGCCATGCCGTTGGTGAGGGCGTCCAATTTCGCGATCTGCTCTGCGTCGCTCGCCAGGGCCCGGCCGGCCATCTGCAGAACGCTCCGCCGCCTGGTCCGGACGCCGCGCAGAACAAAGAGATCGCGGCAGTCGCTCACCCGTTGGCTGAGCACCGGCAGGAGGTCGCGCGCCAACGCGCCGCGTGGGTCAATTCCGGCCACGATCAGCAGCTTGCGCACCGCGCGCCGGTCCCCAACCTTGGTGCGCCACGGCAGCGCGCCGAGCAACCCAAGCGACGGGAGAGGGTCAACAGCTCGGCTCATCAGATTCGCGAACCGCTGCGCATCAGCATGACGATAGAGGCGGCCGAGAGCAGCTGGAACGCGATGATCGGGTGCTCGCCCGCCAGGGCGACAAGCTGAGCGCTGACCTCCGCCACGCTCCCCGCCAAGGCGGCGCAGGCGCTGGTGGCCATTTCCAGGGTGTCTGACATCATCGAAATTCCCAAAGTGGCACAGGCGAACCGCTGAGCGCAGGGCGCAATGCACAAGCGGGGCCGGCCTTAGGACTTTGGTCACCATGAATTCGCCGACCAGGCTGTCGTCAGCCCGACAGCCTGGTCGAGAGCGCCCGGACAGAAACTCTAGCCTTTGGAGCGGGGGCGGTAGTCCGCGTAGAGCGGCGCGGCCTCTGAGCGCAACAGGCCCAGGTCGTAGGCGACGCCGGCGGCCGCCAGCCTTTGCGGGCCGCGTCCGGCGGCCAGGGCCGAGGCGTCCGCGCAGGCGGCGACCACGCGCGTGACGCCGGCCTCGACCAGCCGCGCGCCGCAGGAGGCATGGCCCGTCGACCGCTCGCCGCACGGCTCCAGGGTCACATAGGCCGTGGCGCCGCGGGCCGCGGCGCCGGCCTGGTCCAGCGCCTGCTCCTCGGCGTGCGGCCGCCCGCCCGGGGCGGTGGCCGCCTCGCCCAGCACCGCGCCGTCCCGGACGATCACGCAGCCGACCGAGGGATTGTCGCCGGTCTGCCCGACCTGCGTGCGGGCGAGCGCGATGGCGCGCCGCATCCAGACTTCGTCGTCGCCGCTCATCTTACGACGCGATCGGCGGCAGCGGTTGGGCTCGGGTCGCGTCGAGGTAGCGCGCAGCCGTGGGCCTCAATGCCGCGTCGAGGTCGATCAGCAGCGGATTGCCGGTGGGAATCTCGACACCGACGATGGCCTCTCCGTTGAGGCCGAACAGCAGCTTGACGATGGCGCGGAGCGAATTGCCGTGGGCGGCGACCAGCAGGGTTTCGCTGGCCGCCAGGCGGGGTGCGATCTTCGCTTCCCAGTAGGGCTGGACGCGCGCCAGCGTGGACGCCAGGCTCTCGGTGTCCGGCAGGACCGCGCCGGCGTAGCGCCGGTCACCGTCGAAATCGAATTCGCCACCCGGGGTCAGCGGCGGCGGGGGGATGTCATAGGATCGCCGCCAGATCTTCACCTGGTCGGCGCCGTATCTGGCTGCGGTATCGGTCTTGTTCAGTCCCGTGAGACCGCCGTAGTGTCGCTCGTTCAGCCGCCAGTCCTTGACCTCCGGCACGAAGCTCTGGCCGGCGGCGGCCAGCGCCAGCCAGGACGTGCGGATCGCCCGCGTCAGCACCGAGGTGAAGCAGCGGTCGATGGCCAGACCGGCCGCCTTGATCAACACCCCGCCCTTGATCGCCTGCGCCTCGCCCTCGGCGGTCAGATCCACGTCGACCCAGCCGGTAAAACGGTCCTCCAGGTTCCACTGGCTCTGGCCGTGGCGCAGCAGGATCAGGGTGGGCAAGGCGAGATCTCCGGCACGGGTTGGCGTCGGACCTTCTATCGGTCGACGGCCGGGATGCAACGGGGCTCTGCAACCGATTGGTCGCCCAGGCGCGAAGCAGCTATAGGTCTGCGATGATCAATCGCCTCTACCTGCCGATGCTGGCGCTCGCGGCCATTGGCGCCGTGGCCCTGGCGATGGTCTGGCCGCAAGGGTACGGCGACCGCTCGCCCGCGCCCTTCGGCTCGATCCCTGTGCAGCGCACGCCCGCGGTGCAAGCCGCCATGCGCCGTGAGACAGAGGCCGCTCAGCGTCACGTCACCCAGGCCCGCGACGCCGTGCGCAAACTGCAGTCCCAGGCGATCGCCCCCTCGCAATGAGCCTTGAGCCCCGATGAGCGACTTCGACGCCATAGCCGTGGGACGGCGCGTGCTTGCCGCCGAGGCCGAGGCTCTGCGCCTGCAGGCCGCGGCGCTGGGCGTGGAATTTGTCGGGGCCGTTGATCTGCTGTTCGCCGCGCAGACACGGGCGAAGGGGGGCCGGATCGTCTGCACGGGCATGGGAAAGTCCGGCCACGTCGCGCGCAAGATCGCCGCGACCTTCGCCTCCACCGGTTCGCCAGCTCTCTTCGTCCACCCGGCGGAGGCCAGCCACGGAGACCTGGGAATGATCGCCCAGGACGACGTGATCGTGGCGCTGTCGAAGTCGGGCGAGGTGCGCGAGCTCTCCGACATCCTGGCCTACGCCAAGCGGTTTTCGATCCCGCTGATCGCGCTCACCGCCGACCCGGCCAGCGCGCTTGGCCAGGCCGCCGATGTGGTGCTGCGGCTGGCCGCGGCCGACGAGGCAACCTCGGAGGTCAATGCGCCCACCACCTCCACCACCTTGCAGATGGCCCTGGGTGACGCCCTGGCGGTCGCCCTTCTGGAACGACGCGGGTTCCGGTCCCAGGACTTCCGCATCTTCCATCCCGGCGGGAAACTGGGCGCAATGCTGAGGGTCGTTGGCGATCTGATGCATAGTTTCGGCGAACTGCCGATTGTCAGCGCCGATACGCCCATGCCCGAGACCTTGCTGGTGATGACGGAAAAGCGCTGGGGAATCGTCGGCGTCACCGATGCGCGGGGACGGCTGGTCGGGGCGATCAGCGACGGCGACCTGCGCCGCCACATCGACGGCCTGCTCGCTCATAAGGCCAGCGAGGTGATGACCCCGGGCCCGAAAAAGACCGTTCCCCCCGGCATGTTGGCCTCCGAGGCCCTGGCGCTGATGAGCGACCCGGCGCCGGCGGTCACCGTGCTGTTCGTCGTTGAAGCCGGAAAGCCCGTCGGCATCCTCCACGTTCACGACATCCTGCGCGCCGGGGTGATGTAGCCCACCGGACGGACCCGCACGGCCACGTCCTCGCACCTGTTCGGGAAGGGCGTTGGCGGCATAGTCCGCTTCTTCTCCCGATATTCACGCGACCCGGAGTCCCGATGCTGCCCGCCCCCCGCGCCGACCTTGTCCAGAACACCTACGACTTCGAGACCCAGCCGCTGGTCAAGGCCACGGGGTTTCGGGAATATGACGCGCGCTGGCTGTTCGGCCGGGAGATCAACCTCTTGGGCGTCCAGGCGCTGGGCCTGGGTCTTGGGACCTATATCCACGAGCTGGGCCAGACGCGCATCGTTGTGGCCCACGACTACCGGTCCTATTCGCTTTCCATCAAACAGGCCTTGACCCTCGGCCTGGTGGCCGCCGGCTGCGAGGTGATCGACATCGGGCTGGCGACCTCGCCCATGGCCTATTTCGCCCAGTTCGACCTCGACGCCCCGTGCGTGGCCATGGTCACCGCCAGCCACAACGAGAACGGCTGGACCGGGGTGAAGATGGGCGCGCAACGCCCGCTGACCTTCGGCCCCGACGAGATGGGGCGGCTGAAGGAGATCGTGCTGGGCGGAACGTGGAAGCAGCGGCCGGGCGGCAGCCTCGCCCACGTGGCGGGTCTGGGCGAACGCTATATCGCCGACGCGGCGTCGCGGGCGACGATCCGGCGGCCGCTGAAGGTGATCTGCGCCTGTGGCAATGGCACGGCCGGGGCCTTTGCGCCGGAGGCCCTGCGCCGGATGGGCGTGGCGGTGGTGGTCGAGATGGACTGCAAGCTCGACTGGAACTTCCCAAAATATAATCCGAACCCGGAAGACAGCGTCATGCTGCACGCCATGTCGCAGGCCGTGCGCGAGTTCGGCGCCGACGTCTGCCTGGGCTTCGACGGCGACGGCGACCGCTGCGGCGTGGTCGACGACGAGGGCGAGGAGATCTTCGCCGACAAGATCGGGTTGATGCTGGCCCGGGATCTTTCCGCGCTTCACAACGACGCGACCTTCGTGGTCGACGTGAAGTCCACCGGCCTGTTCGCCACCGACGAGGTGCTGAAGGCCAACGGCGCCAACACCGTCTATTGGAAGACCGGCCACTCCTACATCAAGCGCAAGACCGCCGAGCTGGGCGCGCTCGCCGGCTTTGAAAAATCGGGCCATTTCTTCTTCAATCCGCCGATCGGCCGGGGCTATGACGACGGCATCGTCGCCGCCGGCGCGATCCTGTCGATGCTCGACCGCAACCCGGACAGGAAACTCTCGGACCTGCGGCGCGCCCTGCCCGTCGCCTACACCTCGCTGACCATGAGCCCGCATGTGGCCGACGAGATGAAGTACGGCCTGGTCGACGATGTGGTCGCCGAATACACCGCGCTCCGCGACGCCGGCGGAACCATCCTTGGACGGAAGATCGCCGACCTGATCACCGTCAATGGCGTCCGCGTGGCGCTGGCGGACGGCTCCTGGGTGCTGGTCCGCGCCTCGTCCAACAAGCCGGAAATCGTCGTGGTGGTGGAGAGCACTCAGTCGGCGGACGACATGCGCGCGCTGTTCCACAAGGAAGTGAAGCCCAGGCTGGCCAAGCGGCCGGAGGTCGGGGCCTACAACCAGGAGATCTGAGGCGACCACCCCCAGCATTGTCATCCCGGAATGGGCGCAGCCCATGTCCGGGACCGATAGACACGATGCGCTCTGGCTAAGCCGCTGATGATCGGCGCCTATGGGCCCCGGTCTTCCACTGGCGTGGAAACCGGGATGACAGCGTGAGGAGGGGCGTGACGCCGCAGGCGCTCAAGCTCCTCGCGCACCGCATCTCTAACGGTGGCCGTCAGCGATTTGCCCGCAAGGGCCGCCGACTCGCGAATATCGCTGCAAAGGTCTGATCGAAGCAGATTGATAACCCTGGGCACAAGACATCTCCCGCCACGATCAGAGCCTCGGCACGGCGATAAAATTAACCCACGTGTCGTACCGCGCCTAGCGGATCGGCCCGCTTAATGCTGAAAGCGCGGCCAGCAACCGGTTCGAGGGACTTCCATGCACGTGGCGATGATCGGGACGGGCTATGTGGGCCTGGTCAGCGGGGCCTGTTTCGCCGACTTCGGGCATACCGTGACCTGCATCGACAGGGATGTGTCGAAGATCGAGCGCCTGAACGCCGGCGGCATCCCGATCTTCGAGCCGGGACTGGACCTGCTGGTGGCGCAGAACATCAAGGCCGGACGGCTGTTCTTCACCACCGATGCGACTGAGGCTGTGCGCAAGGCCGACGCGGTGTTCATTGCCGTCGGCACGCCGTCGCGGCGCGGCGACGGCCATGCCGACCTTTCTTACGTCTACGCCGCGGCCGAGGAGGTGGCGGGCTTGATCGACGAGTTCACCGTGGTGGTCACCAAGTCCACGGTCCCGGTCGGCACGGGCGACGAGATCGAGGCGATCATCAAGCGCGTGCGGCCCGACGCCGACGCCGCGGTGGTGTCCAACCCGGAATTCCTGCGCGAGGGCGCCGCGATCGAGGATTTCAAGCGCCCCGACCGCGTGGTGGTCGGCACGGACGAGCCCCGCGCCCAGGCCCTGATGCGCGAGCTCTATCGGCCGCTCTATCTGAATGAAACGCCAATCATCTTCACCAGCCGGCGCACATCGGAGCTGATCAAATATGCCGCCAACGCCTTCCTGGCGATGAAGATCACCTTCATCAACGAGATGGCGACCCTGTGCGAGGCAGTCGGCGCCGACGTCCAGCAGGTGGCCAAGGGCATCGGCCTCGACAAGCGGATCGGCGCCAAGTTCCTCAACGCCGGCCCCGGCTACGGCGGCTCATGCTTTCCGAAAGACACCCTGGCCCTGGTGCGCACCGCGCGCGAAGCCGGCGCGCCGGTCGAACTGATCGAAACCACAGTGCGGGTCAACGACGCTCGCAAGAAAGCCATGGCGGCCAAGGTCGGCGCGGCGATCGCCGGCGACCTGAAGGGCAAGACCGTCGGCGTGCTGGGCCTCACCTTCAAGCCCAATACCGACGACATGCGCGATGCGCCCGCGCTCGACATCGTACCCGCGCTGCAGGCCCAGGGCGCCCGGGTGCAGGCTTTCGACCCCGAGGGCGGATATGAGGCGCGCCAGCTGTTGCGCGACGTGGACTTCAAGGACGATCCCTATGGCGCCGCCGAAGGCGCCGACGTCCTGGTGCTCGTCACCGAATGGGATCAGTTCCGCGCGCTCGATCTCGACCGCATCAAGCTGATCATGAAGGCGCCGGTGATGGTTGATCTGCGCAACATCTACCAGCCGGCCGACATGCGCGCCCGCGGCTTCGCCTACACCAGCGTGGGGCGATCCTGACGCCGACGGTCCGCCCGGTTCAGTAGCCGGCGGCGCCGGTCCGCAGCAGAATCTGTCCGAGCCAGAAGGCGCCGGCCCAGAAGGCCAGTCCCAGAAGGACGACGTAGGCCAGACAGGCGATGGAGCTTGCGCTCCGTCCCGTCGACCGCGCCGCACGCCCGAAAGCGAGGTGGCGAGCCATATCTTCTCCCAAGCACATTGTTCGAACCCACACCGGTCAAGCGGCGTGAACATTACCAGACTGTCACAATGTTCAGAGCTTGGATAGACCCTTCGCCTGGAAGTTGAACGGCCTCAGGCGGCGGCTTTTTTCACCGCGCCGGCGATCTCCCTGACTACCTGGGCGACCAGCTTTTCGTCGTCGCCTTCAGCCATGATGCGGATCAGGGGCTCGGTGCCGGAGGCGCGGACCAGCAGCCGGCCGGAGCCGTTGAGGCGATGCTCAGCCTCAGCGATCGAGGCGATGACGTCGGCGTTCTCCAGCGGCTTGCCGCTCAGGAACCGGACGTTCTCCAGCTTCTGCGGCACCGGCTCGAACTGGCGGGCCAGCGCGCTCATCGGCTGGTCGCTCTGGCGCAGCACGGTCAGCACCTGCAGCGCCGCCAGCAGCCCGTCGCCGGTGGTCGAGAAGTCGGAGAGGATGATGTGGCCTGACTGTTCGCCGCCCAGGTTGAAGTCACCCTCGCGCATCCGCACCATCACCGCGCGGTCGCCGACGGCGGTGCGTTCCAGTGTCAGCTTGCGTTGCGCCAGGAAACGCTCGAGGCCCAGGTTGGACATCACCGTGGCCACCACGCCGCCGCCGCGCAGTTTGTCGCGCCGCGCCCAGTCGGCGGCGATCAGCGCCATGATCTGGTCGCCGTCCACCACCTGACCCTTCTCGTCGCAGATCACCAGCCGGTCGGCGTCGCCGTCCAGCGCGATGCCAATGTCGGCGCGGTATTCCTTCACCGCCCGGGCCATGGCCTCGGGATGGGTGGAGCCGCACTCCTCGTTGATGTTGGAGCCGTTGGGCTCGACGCCAACCTTCACCACCTCGGCCCCCAGTTCGTAGAGCACGACGGGGGCCACCTTGTAGGCGGCGCCATGGGCGCAATCGATGACCACCCGCAGGCCCGAGAGGCTGAGCCGGCGCGGGAACGTCGCCTTGGCGATCTCCACGTAGCGCGCCTGGGAATCATCGACCCGGGCCACCCGGCCAAGCGCCGTCGGCCCCGCCAGGCCGTCGGCCAGGCCCTGGTCCATCAGCGCCTCGATCTCCACTTCGCGCTCGTCGGAGAGCTTGTAGCCATCGGGACCGAACAGCTTGATGCCGTTGTCGATATAGGCGTTGTGCGAGGCAGAGATCATCACCCCCAGGTCGGCGCGCAGCGACCGCGTCATCATCGCCACCCCCGGCGTGGGCATCGGACCCAGCAGGCGCACGTCCATGCCGACGCTGGTGAAGCCCGCCACCAGGGCCGGCTCGATCATATAGCCCGACAGGCGGGTGTCCTTGCCGATCACCACCAGGTGGCGGCGGTCGTCCTTGGACATGAACAGCTTGCCCGCCGCCATGCCCACCCGCAGGGCCACCTCGGCGGTCATGGGAAAGCGGTTGGCCTGGCCGCGAATGCCGTCAGTTCCGAAGTAGGCGCGCTTGCTCATCGAGTTCTCACGAAACGATTCGAAACCCAGATTTTATCGACGTGCGTTTGGGCAATGGTAAAGGCGCATGCACGCGCAGCCCCATTCCCCCGACGCAGCTACCACAAAAGGACGCCAAACCCCATGTGCGGCATCATCGGCATCGTCGGCGTCCGTTCCGTGCAGGAGCGGCTGATCGACAGCCTCAAGCGGCTGGAGTACCGCGGCTATGATTCCGCCGGCGTCGCTGGGGTCGTCGACGGCCACGTGCAGCGCCGCCGCGCGGCCGGCAAGATCCGCGCTCTCGAGGCGGTGCTGCTCGCCGATCCGCTGAACGCCACCGTCGGCATCGGCCACACCCGCTGGGCCACCCACGGCGGGCCGACCACACGCAACGCCCACCCGCAGACCGCCGGGCGGGTCACCCTGGTGCACAATGGAATCATCGAGAACTACGCCGACCTGCGCGACCTGCTGAAGGCCAAGGGCCGGACCTTCGAAAGCGAAACCGACACCGAGGTCATCGCCGCCCTGATCGACTTTGAGCTCAGCGGCGGCAAGCCCCCGCTGGAGGCGCTGAAGGCGGCGCTGGACCAGCTCAGCGGGGCCTATGCCATCGGCGTCCTGATCGACGGCGAGGACGACCTGATCATGGGGGCCCGCAAGGGCAGCCCGCTGGTGGTCGGCTATGGCGACGGCGAGATGTTCCTGGGCTCGGACGCCCTGGCGGTGGGGCCGTTCACCAACCGCATCGCCTATCTGGAGGAGGGCGACTACGTCGCGATCGACCATAGGTCGGCGAGGATCTTCGACCGCAACGGCGTGGCGGCCCAACGCCCGGTCCGCACCGTCGCGGCGTCCGCTGCGCTCGTAGAGAAGGGCAATTACCGCCACTTCATGGAAAAGGAGATCCACGATCAGCCGGAGGGCTGCCAGCGGACCATCGCGGCCTATGTGGACACCCTGACCGAGCGTGCGGCCATGCCAGGCGGCGTCGACTTCGCCAGCCTCTCACGCATCCAGATCGTCGCCTGCGGCACCTCCTATATCGCCGGCCTGCTCGGCAAGTACCTCATCGAACAGCTGGCCGACCTGCCGGTGGACGTCGAGATCGCCTCGGAGTTCCGCTATCGCGAGCCGGCGCTTCGGTCCGACGCCCTGGTCATCGCCATGTCGCAGTCCGGCGAGACCGCCGACACCCTGGCGGCGCTGCGCTATTGCCAGTCCAAGGGGATGGCCAGCGCCTGCGTGGTCAACGCCATCGAATCCACCATGGCCCGTGAGGTCGACGTGGTCTGGCCGATCCATTGCGGTCCCGAGATCGGCGTGGCCTCGACCAAGGCGTTCACCGCCCAGATCAGTGTGCTCACGGCGCTGGCCGTGGCCGCCGCCCGGGCCCGCGGACGGATCGATTCCGCCGAGGAGCAGCGGTTGGTCCATGTGCTGCTGGGCGCGCCGCGGCTGATCGCCGAATCGATCGATCTCGAGGATGCCGTCAAGGCGGTGGCGGTGGAGATCTCAAAGGCCCGTGACGTGCTCTACCTCGGCCGCGGCCCGATGTATCCCCTCGCCCTGGAAGGTGCGCTGAAGCTGAAGGAAATCAGCTATATCCATGCGGAGGGCTATGCGGCAGGCGAGCTCAAGCACGGACCGATCGCGCTCGTCGACGAGCAGACGCCGATCGTCATCCTAGCGCCCTTCGACAGCTACTTCGAAAAATCGGCCTCGAACATGAGCGAGGTGATGGCGCGCGGCGGTCAGGTGGTGTTCATCACCGATCCCGAGGGCGAGCGCCACGCGCCGGCCGGCGCGCGGGTTGTGGTCACGGCCCCCCGCTGCGATCCGCTGATCGCTCCGCTGGTGATGGCTGCCCCGATCCAGCTGCTTGCGTACTACGTCGCCGTTCAGAAGGGCGCCGACGTCGATCAGCCGCGGAATCTGGCCAAGTCCGTCACCGTGGAATAGGGGCGCGGAATAGCGCCCAAAAGCAAACGGCCGCCCGGTGAGGGGCGGCCGCGCTCCGTCTGACTGTAGAAGTCGGACTTACTTCTTTTCCGGCGCAGCGGCCATCGCGGCGGCGGCGGGCGCGGCGGCGGCGGCGGCGGCCGGAGCAGCGGCGTCGGCAGCGGCGGGGGCAGCAGCGGCGGCGGCGGCCGGAGCAG
>NZ_JANMBF010000091.1:0-3367 GCF_031360265.1 Phenylobacterium sp. | reverse complement strand
GCGCGGACGATGGCCTCTTCCGGACCCTTTTGAAACCCGGGCCGCGCGTCCGGGCGGCCTGGCATGGCGCGCTCGACCTGATCTTTCCGCCGCAGGCCATCGACGGCGGCGCGGCCTTGGCCGGAGGATTGTCGGCGGCGGCCTGGAGTCGCATCCGGTTCCTCGACGGCCCGGTGTGCGATGGTTGCGGCACGCCCTTCGACTACGACATCGCCGCCAGGTGCGCCGCCTGCCTGGCCCGGCCGCGCGCCTTCGACGCCGCCCGCGCCGCCTGCCTCTACGATGAGACCTCGCGCGATCCGATCCTCAAGCTGAAGCACGCCGACCGGCTGGACCTCGCGCCGCTGTTCGCCCGCTGGCTGTCGCGCGCGGCGCACGACCTGCTGGCGGATGCTGACGCCCTCGCGCCGGTCCCGCTGCACCCGGCGCGCCTGCTCAGCCGCCGGTACAATCAGGCCGCCGAGATTGCGCGGCCGCTGTCGCGCCTCAGCGGCGTAGCCTACCTGCCCGACGCCCTGATCCGCCGCCGCGCCACGGAGACGCAAGGTGGCAAGTCCGGGTCCGGACGGCGTCGCAACGTCGCCGGCGCTTTCGACGTCCCGTCCGGCCGCCGCGCCCAGGTTGCCGGCAGGCGGATCCTGCTGATCGACGACGTGATGACCACCGGCGCCACCGCCGAGGGCTGCGCGCGGGCGCTGAAGGCCGCCGGCGCCGCGCGGGTGACGGTCGCGGTGATCGCCAGGGTTCAAGAAATGCCGGGACTCACCATATGAACCTTCTACGGTCGCATCGCGCTTGAAGGTCCATGTCCCAGGTCACCATCTACACCAAGCCCTATTGCCCCTTTTGCGTGCGGGCGCTCGGCCTGCTGGAGGACAAGGGCGTCGACTTCACCGAGATCGAGGCGGGCTTCGATCCGGACCTGCGCCGCGAAATGGTCCAGCGGTCGGGCGGCAGCGCGACCTTTCCGCAGATCTTCATCGGCGAACGCCACATCGGCGGCTGCGACGAGATGATGGCCCTGGAACGCTCAGGCCAGCTCGATCCCCTGCTGCACGACGCGGCGTAGCGTCATCCCTGCCTTACTGGGCGCGGGATGATATGACGCCGCCATGAAAGTCGCCCTGATCCAGACGCGCACGCCGGCCACGCAGGAGGCCGCGCTCGCCCACGTCCTGCCGCTGGTCCGCGAGGCCGCGGCGGCGGGCGCGGCGTTCATCGCCACCCCCGAGGGGACCAACGTCCTGCAGAAGGACCGCGCGATCCTGCTGCCGATGCTCAAGCGTCTGGACGGGGATCTCGTGGTGGCAGGTCTGCGTCAGGCGGCGGCGGATCTTGGCGTCTGGGTCCTGATCGGCTCGGCCCTGGTGGAGCGCGAGGACGGCAAGGCGGCCAACCGAGCGGTGCTGATCTCGCCCGCCGGCGCGGTCACCGCGACCTACGACAAGTTGCATATGTTCGACGTCGACCTGCCCAGCGGCGAAAGCGCCCGGGAATCGGCGACCTATGAGCCCGGCGACCGGGCGGTCACCGCGCGGGCGGGCGACCTGAAACTTGGGCTGACCGTCTGCTACGATCTGCGCTTCCCGGCGCTCTACCGCGCCCTGGCGCTGGCCGGCGCCGAGGTGATGACTATCCCGGCGGCCTTCACCCGGCCGACCGGTGAGGCGCACTGGGAAGTGCTGATGCGGGCCCGGGCCATCGAGACCGGATCCTTCGTCCTGGCCCCGGCGCAGGGCGGGCGCCACGAGGACGGCCGCGGCACCCATGGCCACTCGCTGGTGGTCGCGCCGTGGGGTGAGGTGGTGGCGCATCTCGACCACGACGAGCCCGGCGTGTTGCTCGCCGACCTGGACCTGGCCGCCTCCGGCAAGGCCCGCGCCGCGATCCCGGCCCTGGCCAACGCCCGCGCCTTCGCCGCGCCCGAGCCGCTCGGATGATCAAGTACGCGCTCCTCTGCGACCGCGAGCATGCCTTCGAGGGTTGGTTCGCCGCCTCGTCCGATTTTGACGATCAGCAGGGGCGGGGCCTGATCGAATGCCCTGTCTGCGGCTCCAAGGCGGTGCGCAAGGCGATCATGGCGCCGGCGGTCAGCGGGACGAAGACGCGCGGCGCCGACGCGGGGCCGGCTCAACAACACGCCGTCATGATGGAGGCCATGGGCCGCATCCGCCGCCACGTTGAAGCCAACTTCGATGATGTCGGCGACGGGTTCGCCAATGAGGCCCGCGCCATCCACGAGGGCCGGTCCGAAGAGCGCGGCATCTATGGCCAAGCCACCTCCGCCGAGGTCCGCGATCTAGTCGAGGACGGTGTGCCGATCGCCCCCCTGCCGCCCGAGCCGCCGAAGAAGACGGACTTGAACTGAGCAGAGATTCGCGGCCTGCCTACCGGAAGGCGATTTCGCTCGGCGTTGAGCTGATCGACGGCGGCATGGATAGCGTGTTCCAGGGCGTGGGGATCGGCGAAGGTCTGATG
Organism: Phenylobacterium sp.; assembly: GCF_031360265.1. Lineage (GTDB taxonomy): Bacteria > Pseudomonadota > Alphaproteobacteria > Caulobacterales > Caulobacteraceae > Phenylobacterium. The sequence goes on along the minus strand of NZ_JANMBF010000091.1, from coordinate 889 downwards.
GGCGAGGTGGTTGGCCTTGAGTGGGTCCCAGACGATCTCGATGTCGTTGAGTTCGGGGCGTACTTGGGCGGCCACTCGACGGCGAGCCAGTGCTCGCGGGCTTGGAAGGCGGCCCGGCTCGCCTTGCTGAGGTGGATGGGGCCGTTGTCGAGCACCAGCACGACAGGCTTTTTGCGTCGTCCCGGCTTGGGACCGTAGATGCGGTCCAGTTGCTCCAGATGGCCGATGAAGTCGGCGCTGGTCTTGGCGCGGCTGGCGCGGACGACGAGCTTGCGCGCGCCGAAGTCCAGCGAATCCATGCCACCGTCGCACCGTGTCCTCGCAAACCGCGAAGGCCTCGCCGATCCGCGAACTGGTCCAGCCCGCCAGCGTCAACAGGATCGCCCGCGCCCGATCCGCCTCGCCCCGATCCCGCGAAACAGCCAGCGCCCGCAGCCAAGCTCGCTGTTCCGCCGTGGCCGCCACCGGCGACTGGCCCGCGATCACCCGCCCTCCGAATCAGATCGGATCAGCGAATCACGCTCCCCTTCCGTTGGGAATCCTCGGCAAGCCTGCCTAGTCGTTGACCTTGAGGTTGGTCGCCGAGGTCTTGCCGCTGCGCCGGTCGGCTTCGAGGTCGTAGGCGACCTGCTGGCCTTCGTTCAGTCCGCGCAGGCCGGCCTGCTCGACCGCCGAGATGTGCACGAACACGTCCTGGCCGCCGTCGTCGGGCTGAATGAAGCCGAAGCCCTTGGTGGGGTTGAACCACTTCACCGTGCCCGCGCCGGCGCCGGCCGGGTCGCCGGAGGGTCGGCCACCGCCGCCACCGCCACCGCCACCGCCACCGCCAAACCCGCCGCCGCCGCCGCGCGGACGGTCAAAGCCGCCCCCGCCCCCGCCGCCGCCGAAG
>NZ_JANMBF010000083.1:0-24868 GCF_031360265.1 Phenylobacterium sp. | reverse complement strand
TCGCGGACGGCGCGGACGCGCCCGACATCGGTGACGATCCCGGTGAACATTCATATCCTCGCATAGCGTTCCCACAGGTCGTCGCCGACCTCGCGGGTTTCGACGCGCCTGAAATGGCGCGCCTGGGCCAGCGCCGCAATGGCCAGGGGTCCCACGGCCGGTCGCCCCTCGGCGCCGAGGAGGATCGGCGCGCGGAACCACTCGATGGCGTCCACCAGCCCACCACCCAGGAAACTCGCCGCCACCTGGCCGCCGCCCTCGACGAACAGCCGGGTCAGCCCCTCCCCGGCCAGCGCGGCCACCACGTCCCTGAGGTCCGGGTGATTCGCTCTGGCCGCCGCGACCCGCAGCACCCGCACCCCAGCAGCCACCAGCACGGGATCGGGCTCCCTGGTGGCGACGACACAGGTGCGAACGTCCCGGGCGGTCTTCACGAGCCGGCTGTCGGGCGAAAGGCGCTGGCGGCTGTCCAGGACCACGCGGGCCGGCTGGGGGCCGCTGTAGCCGGCCAGGCGCACCGTCAGCTCCGGATCGTCGGCCAGCGCCGTCTCGATCCCCACCACGACCGCGTCATGCTCGGCGCGCAGTCGGTGGACGGCTTCGCGCGCCGCCTCACCGGTGATCCAGCGGCTCTCGCCACTCGCCGTGGCGATGCGGCCGTCCAGCGAGGTGGCGAGCTTCAGTGTGACGGGCACAGGTCACCATTGCGCGCGTGATCCCGGAATGCCGCGCTCGCGGCTTGTCCGGGACCCACAAACACGGCGCTCTCCAGCAAATCACGACCCTCGGACGCGTGTGGGTCCCGGTCTTCGCATGCCGCGAAACCGGGATGGTTGGAGACCTATTCCTCCACCGCTTCGGCCAGCCCCTCTTCGCCGAGGAACTTGGCGAAGTCCTGGGTTTCGCGGAAGTCGCGGTAGACCGAGGCGTAGCGGACGTAGGAGACGTCATCCAGCGCCTTGAGCTGCTGCATCACCAGTTCGCCGACCGCCGAGGAGGGCAGTTCGGTCTCACCCATGCTTTCCAGCTGGCGCACGATCGAGGAGATCATCCGCTCGACCCGCTCCGGATCGACCGGGCGTTTGCGGGTGGCGATGGAGTTCGAGCGCGCGAGCTTGTCGCGGTCGAACGGCGTGCGCCGCCCCGAGCGCTTCAGGATGGCCAGCTCACGCAGCTGTACCCGTTCGAAGGTGGTGAACCGGCCACCGCACTCCGGACAAAGCCGTCGACGGCGGATGGCCGCGCCGTCCTCCGACGGACGGCTGTCCTTGACCTGACTTTCGAGGTGGCCGCAGAACGGACAGCGCATGATCTAGCCCCTTGGGCGCGAACGGACCCTATCCGTTGTAGATCGGGAAGCGTCGCGTCAAGGCCAGGACTTCGCCGCGCACCCTGGCCTCGACCGCGGAATTGTCCCCGCCGGCGCGCACGCCGTCCAGCACCTGACCGATCCAGGCGCCGACCTGACGGAATTCCACCGGGCCAAAGCCGCGCGTCGTACAGGCCGGAGATCCCACCCGCAGGCCCGAGGTCTGCACCGGCGGCAGCGGATCGAAGGGGATTCCGTTCTTGTTGGTGGTGATCCCGGCGCGCTCTAGGGCGATCTCCGCGTCGGCGCCGCTGACGGATTTGGGCGTCAGGTCCACAAGCATGAGGTGGCTGTCAGTGCCGTTGGAGACGATCTTGAAGCCGGCGGTCTGCAGGCTGTCGGCCAGCGCGCGGGCATTGTCGACCACATCGCGGGCGTAGGCCTTGAACTCCGGCCGCAGCGCCTCGCCGAAGGCCATGGCCTTGGCGGCGATGACATGCATCAGGGGCCCGCCCTGCAGTCCCGGGAACACCGCTGAATCGATCTTCTTCGCCCACTTCTTGGAGTTGGTCATGATCATCCCGCCGCGCGGGCCGCGCAGCGTCTTGTGGGTGGTGGTGGTGACAATGTGGGCGTGCGGGAACGGGTTCGGATAGACGCCGCCCGCCACCAGCCCGGCATAGTGGGCGATGTCGACCATCAGCAGCGCCTCGACCTCATCGGCGATGGCGCGAAACTGCTCGAAATCGATGGCGCGTGAATAGGCCGAACCGCCGGCGATAATCACCTTGGGCCTCTCGGCGCGGGCTACTTCCCAGGCCTGATCGTAGTCGATCAGGTGGTCCTGCTGGCGCACGCCGTAAGCCACGGGACGGAACCACTTGCCCGACTGGTTGATCGCCATGCCGTGGGTCAGGTGACCGCCGGCCGCCAGGTTCATGCCCATGAAGGTGTCGCCAGGACTCATGGTGGCCATGAACACCGCCTGGTTCGCCTGGCTGCCGGAGTGCGGCTGGACGTTGACGTAGTCGCAGCCGAACAGCTGCTTGGCGCGCTCGCGGGCCAGGTCCTCCGCCTCGTCCACCACCTCGCAGCCACCGTAGTAGCGTTTCCCCGGATAGCCCTCGGCATATTTGTTGGTCAGCACCGAGCCCTGCGCTTCCAGCACCGCGCGCGAGACGATGTTTTCTGACGCGATCAATTCGATCTGGTCCTGCTGTCGCGTCAACTCCGCCGCCAGAATCCTGGCCAGGTCCGGATCGCCTTCGGCGAGCGTGTCGTCAAACAACCGATCCGAACGGGGCGGAGCGTGGGCGGTGAGCGTCAAGAGCGGGGCCTTTCGGGCTGGCAGGATTTGGAAGCACTGAAGACGACCGCTCTTTACCCCCAACCGGCCCTGCCTCCAACGGCTGCGAACGCGCGGGGAACAATCTCGCCGCGACCGCGTTATTTGTTGCTCTGGCGGTGCGAGATCGACCGTCCTGAACGCATGGGCCACGTCGAGAAGGGGAATTTCATGAGCGTCGGACCTGACGGCGAGGGCTTGACCGGCGCGGAGGTCTTGCGCCTGGGCTCCGATATCGTCTCGGCCTACGTCAGCCGCAACGCGGTGGCCGCCGACGCGCTGCCGGAGATTATCCGCAGCGTGCACCAGGCGATGGCTGGCCTGGCCGGCGCGAGCCCGCCCACCGTTGAACCACGCCCCAAGCCCGCGGTATCGATCGGACGCAGTATCCAGCACGAGTTCATCGTCTGCCTGGAGGACGGCGCGAAACTGAAGATGCTGAAGCGCTATCTGCGCTCTCGCTTTGGCATGAGCCCCGATGACTACCGCCGGCGCTGGGGCCTTGCGCCCGACTATCCGATGGTCGCCCCGGCCTATGCCGCGCGGCGTTCGGATTTCGCCAAGAAGATCGGCCTGGGGCGCGGTGTCCGACGGCAAAAATAGTCGTCGAGACGATTTCCGGAGCTAAGCCGCGAGGCCGCCGACACGCTTGATGTTGCAATGGACCCAGAGCTTTTCCAGGGCCTCGACCAGATCGTCCATCATCTCGTCCGTGTGCGCCGGCGAGGGCGTGAAGCGCAGGCGTTCGGTCCCGCGCGGCACGGTGGGATAGTTGATCGGCTGGACGTAGATGCCGTGGTCGTCCAGCAGGATGTCGCTGATCAGCTTGGTATGGACGGGATCGCCGACCAGCACCGGCACGATGTGGCTGACCGAATCCATCACCGGCAGGCCGGCCTTGCGGAACCGGTCCTTCAAGGTCGCCGCGCGCTCCTGATGGGTGACGCGCACCTCGTCATGGGTCTTGAGATAGCGGATCGAGGCCGCTGCGCCGGCGGCCAGGGCCGGCGGGATCGAGGTCGAAAAGATGAAGCCGTCGGCGAAGCTGCGAATCGCATCGACGATCACCGCGTCGCAGGCGATGTAGCCGCCCATGACGCCGAACGCCTTGGCCAGGGTTCCTTCGATGATGTCGATGTCGGCCATCACTCCGTCGCGTTCGGCGAGCCCCGCGCCGCGCGGGCCATACATGCCGACAGCGTGGACCTCGTCGAGGTAGGTCATCGCCGCGTATTTCTTCGCCAGCGCCACGACGGCGCGCAGGTCGGCGACGTCGCCGTCCATAGAATAGACGCTTTCCAGCGCGATCAGCTTCGGCGCGGCGGGATCAGCCCCGGCCAGCAGCTCCTCGAGGTGCGCCAGGTCGTTGTGGCGGAAGATGTGGCGCTCGCCCCGGCCGGCGCGGATGCCGCTGATCATTGAATTGTGGTTCAGCGCATCGGAGAAGACGATCAGCCCTGGCAAAATCTTGTAAAGGGTTGAGAGCGACGCCTCGTTGGAGACGTAGCCCGAGGTGAACAGCAGGGCCGCTTCCTTCTGGTGAAGGTCGGCCAGCTCGCGCTCCAGCTCCACATGATAGTGCGTCGTGCCGGAGATGTTGCGGGTGCCGCCGGAGCCCGCGCCGGCCTCGTCGATCGCGGCCTTCATGGCCTCGGTGACCACCGGGTTCTGGCCCTGGCCCAGATAGTCGTTGGAACACCAGACCACGACTTCGGACCGGGAGCCGTCAGGGCGCGTCCAGGTGGCGCGCGGAAAATCGCCGCGGTGGCGCTTCAGATCGGCGAAGACCCGATAGCGCCCTTCGCCGCGGATCTTTTCGAGAGCGTTCGCGAACGCGGACCTGTAATCCATCGACGTGCTCCCCGGATCCCGCGTTCGCCATCTCGGCGCGGGCGGCCGGTCCCTTGATATGCGCGGCGTTTTCGCACCGTGGACGAGCCTTGTCCATAAGGCGAGCGGTCCCGGATGGTGACCTTTTCGTCCACGACCTGTGAGAATTTGTAATCGGCGATCAGGTTGCCTTCGCCGCCATCGGCGCATTTCCGCGGAACAGTTCGAGAATCGCCGAGAAATCCTTGCCCCCGCCGCCCAACCGGTCGAACAGCGCGTAAAGTCCCTCGGCCTGGGCGCCCAGGGGGGTCGCGGCGCCGGCCTTGGCGGCCGCCTCCTGGGCCAGTTTCAAATCCTTGAGCATCATCGCCGTGGCGAACCCGCCCTCGTAGTTCCGGTTCGACGGCGCGGCCGGCACCGGGCCGGGCCAGGGGCAGTAGCTGGTCAGGCTCCAGCACTGGCCTGACGACTTGGACGCGATTTCGAAAAAACGCTCCGGATCCAGCCCCAGTTTCTCGGCCAGGGCGAAGGCCTCGCAGACCGCGATCATCGAGGCTCCCAGCACCATGTTGTTGCAGATCTTGGCCGCCTGCCCCGCGCCATGATCGCCGGCGCGGATCACCGTGCGCGCCATCGGCCCGATCAGCGCCTCGACGGCGGCGAAATCGGCGTCGGCGCACCCTACCATGAAGGCAAGAGTCCCGGCCTCGGCGCCCGCCTGCCCGCCGGACACCGGCGCGTCGGCGAACCGGAACCCGGCCCGGGTGACATCGGCGGCCACCGCGCGGGCGCTCTCCACGTCGATGGTCGAACAGTCGATGAACAGCGCCCCCGCCTTGGCGTGCGGCGCGATCTCTCCGGAATAGACACCGCGCACATGCTGGCCGGCGGGCAGCATGGTGATCACCGCATCGGCGTCCCTGACCGCCGCGGCCGCCGAGCCGGCGGCGCGACAGCCCGCGGACACAGGCTTTTCAAGGGCCGCGGCCGACAGGTCGAAGGCCACGACGTCATGACCCGCCCTGGCCTGATTCGCGGCCATGCCGCCGCCCATGTTGCCAAGGCCGATGAAGGCTATGCGGGTCATGAATGCCTCTGGATCAGAAACTTACTTCGGTTTGCGGAACTTGTAGATGAACTGATCGGTATGGCCGCGGATCGAGGGATCGAAGACAGCCTTGGTGTGATCGTCGGCTGGATTGGCCAGCACCTTGCTCTCGCCTTCGAACTTGAAGCCCGCGGCGGTCACCTGGTTCCTGACGATCGACGGCTCGATCCGATGCAGCTTGTCCTCGGGGTCGGGGGCCGCGCCCACCCCGGCCGCATGATCCAGGACGATGAACAGGCCGCCCGGCTTCAGGGCGGCATAGACCGACCTGTCAAAGGCCAGCATGTCGACACCCTTGATATTGTTGACGTCGTGATAGTTCTGCGCCGTCCAGATCACGTCGGCCTTGGCCGGGATGACCAGGCCCGCCGCCAGCGGCAGATGGAGCGACTTCACATTCGCATAGGCCGGATCGGCGGCGATGGTGTCCTGCGCCTGGGCGGGCGGGGGTTTGGCCGGATCGGTCGTCGGCCGCAGCGGGCCGCCGACGGCGTAGACCGTACCCTTTGGCCCCACGGCCTTGGAGAAGATGCGCGTGAAATAGCCACCGCCGGGGATCAGATCGACCACGGTCTGGCCCGGCTTGATGCCGGCGAACTCGAGCATTTCGGCGGGCTTTCGGTCAGCGTCACGCCGGGCGTCGGCTTCCGGGCGCGCCTTGTCAGCCACGGCGGCCATCTGGTTGGCGTCGGGCCTGGCGTAGGCGCCGCCAGCCGCGAGCGCCGCGGCGGCCAGCACGGCGCCCAGCATCAGCTTGGGTGTCATTCGTCGTCCTCCCCTGGCGGCCGTTCCGGTCCGCCCTGCGGTTAAGGTAGGGGCGTCCACGCCTCAGCGGAAGCCAGGGGCGCGAAAATGCCGTCGAGCATGGCTTCAGTGACGCCCTCCAGGGTTGGCGGATCCCATTTGGGCGCATTGTCCTTGTCGACGATCACCGCGCGCACGCCCTCCTGGAAGTCGTGTCGCCGCACGACCCGGGCGCCGATCCGGTACTCCAGGGCCATGTTGTCGGCGAAGATCTTCATGGCGCGCCCAAGCCGCAACTGGCGGAAGGCGACCTTCAGGGTCTGCGGGGATTTCGTCCGCAGAATCGCCAACTGCTCGCGCGCCCAGTCGCTGTCCGTCGCCGCCAGCGCCGCCACGATAGCCTCCACGCTGTCGCCTGCGAACAGCCGGGCGATCTCGTCCTGGTGCTGGGCGATGGCCGGGCGGCCCGCGTCGCCCTCGAATTCGGCCAGCAACCCCTCCACGTCCGCCGGCCGCGCGACGATGGCGGCCTTTAGGTCCGGCAGGCGGGCGCTCTCCACATAGTCGGTGGCGATGCCGGTGAGCTCGCAGTCCGCAGCCTTGATCCGCGCGCCGGTTAGCGCCAGCCACAGCCCGATGTGGCCCGGCATCCGCGACAGATACCAGCCGCCGCCGACGTCGGGGAACAGGCCGATCCCGGTCTCCGGCATGGCGAAGGTTGTCCGCTCGGTGGCTACCCGATACCGGCACGGCCGCGACAGGCCGACGCCGCCGCCCATGGTGATCCCGTCCATGATCGCGACCAGGGGCTTTGGATAGTCGTGCAGCAGGGTGTTCAACCGGTACTCGTCGAAGAAGAACTCGCGCGCCTTGGCGCCGTCCCCCGCCCCGCTTTCCGCCAGCATCCGGATGTCGCCGCCGGCGCAGAAACCGCGCTCGCCGGCGTGGTCGATCAGCACGAGCCCGATCGCCGGATCGTGGCGCCAGGCCAGGAGGGCCCCAGTGATCAGGCCAATCATGTTGGTAGTCAGCGCGTGCAGCGCCTGGGGCCGGTTGAGCGTGATCCGCCCCACGGCGCCTTCGACGCGGGTCAGGACTTCGGTGTCGGAGGTCATCGAGCCGTCCCTCGGACCAGATTGATGCATTCGACACCGCTTCGCGCCGCCGCCTCGAGCAGTTGGCGGTCTCGTGAAACCAGGGCGGCGCCTTCCTCGATGGCCAATTTCAGATAGCTCATGTCGAAAAGGCTGAGGCCGGACTCGAAAGACATGACAAGCAGATCGTCAAGCGCTTCGGCTGCCAGAGGCGGCTGCGATTCGATGAATAGCGCCGCCATTTCCTGTCGAGCCCGCCCAAAGTCTCTCGGCGTCAGCGCGTTTCGGCGCAGCAGTGTGAGAAGGACGTTCCCTATCTCCCAATCCATGACGTAAGGCGCAAGAAACCTCTGCGTGTCGCGAGCCGCGAGGAAGGCCACCGAGGCGTCCGTCGCCTGGGTCGGCACAATCCAGGAGAGGACCGCGGATGCGTCGATGATGAAGCCCGTCACTCACGCGCCATCTGCTTCAGCTCTTCCCAGGTGATGTTCTGGATTGCCGGGTGCTCTTCGATCATGGCGGCGCGCAGCTTCTCGAGCCGCGCGACAATCTCCGCACCATTTCTCCGCTGCACCGGCGGCGTCTCGGCGGATCCCGCAGCCAGCAGCCTCGCCACAGGCCTTCCATTTCGGGTTATGACGATCTCTTCGCCGCCGTTCTCGACCTGTTCAAGTAGAGACGAAAGATTCGTCTTGGCTTCCAGCACGCCGACTTCACGCATCGCGGACCTTCAAGTCTGACCAGTCTGGTCAGACTAGCACGGTCTCTATTGGCGCAACAGCTCCCGCGCCGTGATCACCCGCATGATTTCGTTGGTTCCTTCGAGGATCTGGTGGACCCTTAGGTCGCGGACGATGCGCTCCAGGGGATAGTCCTGCAGGTAGCCATAGCCGCCGTGCAGCTGCAGCGCCTGGTTGGCGACCTCAAAGCCGGTGTCGGTGGCGAACCGCTTGGCCATGGCGCAGTACTGGGTGGCCTTGGGGTCGCGGTTGTCCAGCGCGTGGGCCGCGCGGCGCACCATCAGGCGGGCCGCGTCAAGCTCGGTGGCCATGTCGGCAAGACGCCACTGCAACCCTTGAAAATCCTTCAGCGGACTGCCGAACTGCTTGCGGGTTTGCAGGTGCGCCTTGGCGGTGTCCAGCGCCAGGCCCGCGCCGCCCAGCGAGCAGGACGCGATGTTGATCCGCCCGCCATCGAGGCCGGCCATGGCGAAGCGGAAGCCGTCGCCCTCGGCCCCGATACGGTTCTCCACGGGCACGCGGCAGTCGTCGAAATTCACCTGCGCGGTCGGCTGGGAATTCCAACCCATCTTCCTCTCCTGCGCCCCGAAGGAGAGCCCAGGCGTTCCGTTCTCGACGACCAGCGCCGAGATACCCTTGGGGCCCGCATGACCGGTGCGGACCATGACGACGTAGATGTCCGACGTCCCGGCGCCGGAGATGAAGGCCTTGGAGCCGTTCAGCACATAGCCATCTCGGTCCAGGCGCGCTGTCGTCGCGAGCGCCGCGGCGTCGGAGCCCGAGCCGGGCTCGGTCAGGCAGTAGGAGGCGATCAGCTCCATCGTGGTCAGACGCGGCAGGTACTTGTGGCGCAGATCGTCCGACCCGAACCGGTCGATCATCCAGGAGGCCATGTTGTGGATCGACAGGAACGCCGCCGCCGAGACGTCGCCATAGCTGAGCTGCTCGAAGACGATCGCGGCGTCCAGCCGCGAGAGCGCCGAGCCGCCGACATCCTCGGCCACATAGAGGCCCGCGAAGCCCAGCCCCGCAGCCTTGCGCAGCACATCGACCGGGAAGTGCTTTTCCGCGTCCCAACGCGCGGAATGCGGGGCCAGCTCAGCGGCGGCGAAAGCGCGCGCGGCGTCCTCGATGGCCCGCTGATCGTCGGTAAGGTTGAAATCCATGCCCGGCCAAGTCGCGCCGGCGAGCCGGTCTGTCAAATGTTTCGAGGCTTGCGCGCCGTCGCCGCAGGGTTCACTTGGCGCCGCAAATGACCAAAGCGCCCCTTGCCGCCTACCCTGCCCTGCGCCTGCGGCGTCTGCGTCAAGCCGACTGGATCCGCCGACTGGTGCGCGAGACCGTGCTGACGCCGGCCGACCTGATCTGGTCGCTGGTGGTCCATGACGGCGAGGGCCAGGTTCCCGTGGCCTCGATGCCGGGGGTCGCTCGCCTGTCGGTGAAGGACTGCGCGGCCGCGGCCCGGGAGGCGCGCGCGCTCGGCATTCCCGCCATCGCGGTCTTCCCGCACATCGACGGGGCCCGGAAGGACGCCGCCGGCACGCAGGCCGACGACCCCGACGGGCTGATCGCGCGCGCGGTGAAGGCCATGAAGGACGCCGCGCCCGAGGTCGGGATCATGTGCGACGTGGCGCTCGATCCCTTCACAGATCACGGCCACGACGGGCTCATCGAGGACGGCCGCATCCTCAACGACCCCACCATCGAGCGGCTGGTCAGCCAGGGCCTGATGCAGGCGCAGGCCGGCTGCGACATCCTGGCCCCATCCGACATGATGGACGGCCGCGTGGGCGCGCTGCGCACGGCGCTCGAAGCCGCGGGCCTGCAGGACGTGATGATCATGTCCTATGCCGCCAAATACGCCTCGGCCTTCTACGGACCCTACCGCGACGCTATCGGCTCGGGGAAGCTGGGCGCGGGATCGGTCGAAAATCCCGGCGACAAGAAGACCTACCAGATGGACAGCGCCAATTCCGACGAGGCGCTTCGCGAGGTGGCCCTGGACATCGCCGAGGGCGCCGACATGGTGATGGTCAAGCCGGGCATGCCCTATCTCGACATCGTCCGCCGCGTGGTCGAGGCCTTCGCCATGCCGACCTTCGCCTTCCAGGTCTCGGGCGAGTACGCCATGCTGATGGCCGCCGCCCAGAACGGCTGGATCGACGAGGAGCGCGCCATCCTGGAGAGCCTCGGCGCCTTCAAGCGCGCCGGGGCGGCGGGCGTGATCAGCTATTTCGCGCCGCGCGCGGCCAAATTGCTGGGCGCCTAAGGGCGGCCCGCCCGAGGGCTGTCGACGGTCGCGATGAGGATCTTGCCGGTCGGGGCCGCGGCGGCCTGCCGATGGTCGGAGCTGTCGGCGACCACCATGAACAGCGTCTGGCCGTCGTCGCCGCCGAGCATACAGGCGTAGCAGTTCTGGCTGGTCTCGATGACCTCCAGCACCTCACCGCCCTCCGCGAACCGCACGCACTCCGGGGCGATCGGGTTGGCGATCCAGATCGCGCCCTCGGCGTCGAGCGCGATCCCGTCGGGGACCCTGGGCGAGGTCGAGGCCCAGACGCGGCGGTTCGACAGGCCGCCGTCCGGACCGATATCGAAGGCGGTCAGGCAGCCGGCAAGGGTTTCGCCGACAATCAAGGTCCTGCCGTCCGGCGTGATCACCGGGCCGTTGGGGAAATGCATGTCGCTGGCCGCGACGCTGACCGCGCCGTCAGGCGAGATGCAGGCCAGCCTGGCGGTCGGATGGTCGGCCAGCACGCTCTGCACGCCGCGCGCCGCCATGGCCGCGTCCAGGTCGAAGCCGAAGTTGCCGACATAGGCCCGGCCCGTCGCGTCGACGACCATGTCGTTGCAGTGGTAGCCGGCGATCTGGCTGAGATCGGCATGCAGGCTCATCGCCCCGCCGGCCGTGCGCCGCAGGACCTGGCGTCTGGTCATTGAGACGATGAGCATCGAGCCATCGGGCATCCACCCCAGACCGGAGGGCTGGTCATCGATCTCGAACTCCGTGCGCACGTCGCCGGCCAGCGACACCGATTTCACCGCATGCGCGTAGAAATCACTGAACCACAGCCGGCCGTCGCGCCAACGCGGGCCCTCGCCGAAATAGATGCCATCGGTCAGCACCCGGGTGGTTCGCGCCATGGTCATTCCTCCCAGCCGACGTCAGCCTCGGCTTGGCCGCGACCCTAGAGTCAGACGTCGGGCGCCGCCAGCCATTCACCGAGGATCGCGTTGACCTGCTCCGGCGCCTCCTGCTGGACCCAGTGCGAGACGCCGGGCAGGCGCCGGATCGTCAGGTCGCGGACCCGGGCCTCGGTCCCCTCCAGCAGTTCGATACCCAGCGCGGCGTCGGCTTCGCCCCAGACGATCAGGGTCGGCGTCTCGATCATCGGCCAGGGTCCGGCGAGCTTGCCGGGCCGGCGCATCGCGGCGCGATACCAGTTGATCATGCCGGTCATGGCGCCGGGGCGCTGGGCGTCGGCGGCGTAGCGGTCGAGGACGTCCTTGGTGAAGTTGGACTTGTCGACAGCCATGCCGTGGAAGGCTTGACGAACGGCGCGGGCGTCGCGCGCGGTTGCCCCCCACTCCGGGAGTGCGGGGAGCTGGAAGAAGAACATGTACCAGGACTTCCTCAGCTGAGCCCAGGAGCGGCGCAGGTGGGCGCTCATGATCGCCGGATGCGGCACATTCATGATCACCAGTCGCTCCAGCGGCCGGAGCCGGTTGGCGGCGAAGGTCCAGGCCAGGCCCGCGCCCCAGTCGTGGCCGATCAGGGTGACCTCCCGCGCGCCGCTGGCGTCGATCAGCGCGGCCACGTCCTCCATCAGCCGGTCGATGCAATAGCTGGCGACATCCCGGGGCTTGGGCTCGGTCTCGCCATAGCCGCGCAGGTCCGGCGCCCAGGCCCGATAGCCCATCCGCGCCAGCAGCGGCAGCTGGTAGCGCCAGGAGAACCGGCTCTCCGGAAAGCCGTGCAGGCAGAGCGCCAGGCGATCGCCCTGGCCCGCCTCGTCGACGGCGAAGTCGAAGCCGTTCGCCTGGATGTGGCGCGTGGTGATGCCCATGATGTCCTTCACGGTGTCTCGAAATAGGCGCTGTCATCAACATGGCCTAGAAGCCGCCTGACGCCGAGCCGCCGGAAGCCGATCTTCTCCAGCACGCGCTGGGAGGCCAGGTTGGCGAGACTGGTGAAGGCCGCCAGGCGCGGGTGACCCAGCGGGCCTAAGGCCCGGGCCAGGAGAGCCGCGGCCGCCTCCGTGGCGTAGCCCTTGCCCGAGTGGCGCGCCAGTATGGCATAGCCGAGGTCAGGCAGGTCCAGCCCCAGGCGGGTCGGCACGATGCCACAGAGGCCGAGCGGCTCGGCGGTGGAGCCGTTCCGGACGACCAGCCAATGGCCGTTGTTGAAGCGTTCGGCGATATAGGTCCGCGTATCGTCCAGGGTGCGCACGCCACGGTCGCCGATGTTGGCGAGCCAGCCGGGATCGTTGAGCAATTCCAGAATAAAGGCCGCATCGCCGTCGGTCACCCCGTCGAAGGCCAGTCGCGCGGTGCGGCCTTCGCTCATTGCGGCGTTTCCAGCCGCGCCACCAGACTGGACGTGTCCCAGCGCGCGCCGCCCATCGCCTGGACCTCGGCATAGAAGCCGTCGATCAGCGCGGTGATCTCCAGCGCGGCGCCGTTACGCGCCGCTTCGTCCAGCACAAGGCCCAGGTCCTTGCGCATCCAGTCCACCGCGAAACCAAAGTCGAAACTGCCCTGCGCCATCGTCGCCCAGCGGTTGTCCATCTGCCAGGATTGCGCGGCGCCCTTGGAGATCGCCTCATAGACGGCCTGTGGATCCAGCCCGGCGCGGGTGGCGAAATGCAGGCCCTCGGCAAGGCCCTGCAGCACGCCGGCGATGGCGATCTGGTTGACCATCTTGGTCAGTTGCCCCGCGCCCGGTCCGCCCATCAGCCGCGCGGCCTTGGCGTAGGCGGCGATCACCGGCTCGACGCGGGCAAAGGCCTCCGGCGCGCCGCCGCACATGATCGTCAGCTGGCCGCTTTCCGCCCCGGCCTGGCCGCCGGACACCGGCGCATCGACAAAGGCCCGGCCGCCGCGCGCCGCCAGCGCCGCCATCTCGCGCGCCACGACCGCGGATGTGGTGGTGTGGTCCACGACAATCCCCCCCGCCGCCATGGCCGGCAGCGCCCCGGTCACGACCTGGCGAACGTCGTCGTCGTTGCCGACGCAAAGCATCAGGATGTCGGCCCCCCCCGCGACCTCGGCCGCCGTCTCCCCGGCCCGGCCGCCGTGCGCCGCCACCCAGCGGTCCGCCTTTTGCGCGCCGCGGTTGCACACCGACATCTCGTGCCCGGCCCGCGCCAGGTGGCCGGCCATGGGAAAGCCCATCACGCCGAGGCCGACGAACGCAACCTTCATCCAGGGGCTCCTTAACCTTAGCCGCAACGGCATTTTAACGCGGGCCTGCGCACCTTCGTCTCTCGTAACAGGCTTGACCGGGGCGGACCATGTCGGTGGGCGACCAGCCGATCATCATTATCAAGCGCATCAAGAAGGTCGCCGCCGGACACCACGGCGGCGCCTGGAAGGTCGCCTACGCCGACTTCGTGACCGCCATGATGGCCTTCTTCCTGCTGATGTGGCTGATCAACACCACCTCGCCGGAACAGAAGCGCGGCATCGCCGACTATTTCGCGCCAGCCAGTGTTTCGGAAACCACCTCCGGCTCCGGCGGCATCCTGGCCGGCACCGCGCTTGGCAAGGAGGGCGCCAAGCAGAACGGCTCGATGTCGATCATCCAGGACGCCAGCCCCGATTCGCGGCACCCCGACGACGGGAAGTCGACGGATGGCGCAAAGGCCAAATCGCCCGAGCAGGCCACCACCTCCGACCTGCGCGAAGCCCTGCAGAAACGCGAGGAGGCCGCGTTCGCTTCCGCCGCCCAGTCGCTGCGTCAGGCGCTGCAGGACATGCCGGAGCTGGCTGAGTTGTCGAAGAACATCATCATCGACCAGACGCCCGAGGGGCTGCGGATCCAGCTGGTCGACCAGGAAGGTCGCTCGATGTTCAACACCGGCACGGCGGCGCCCAACGACCGGGCAAAGCTGCTGCTGCGGGCGATCGCCAAGATCATCAACAAGCTGCCCAATCGGATCAGCATCTACGGCCACACCTCGGCCAGCGCCGGCCCGGGGGGCAAGGCGGACGGCGACTGGACGCTTTCGGCCACCCGCGCGGATTCTTCGCGCCGCGTGCTGCAAGGCGCCGGCGTCGATCCCGACCGGGTCTATCAGGTCTCCGGCAAGGCCACGTCGGAGCCGCTCTATCCCGACGACCCCACCCTGCCCGGCAACCGCAGGATCGCCATTGTGCTGCTGCGTGAGGCGCCGGTGCTGCCGCCGGACGCCGGTTGAGCCTCGGCCCTTGCGCCAAGCTCCGGCATGACGCCTAATCCCGTTCGAGGCGCACCGGTATGAAGGCGACCACAAGTCCGTGACGCAGCATTTCCCGACCCGACAGCTCAGGTTCTTCCTGACCGCGCCATCCCCCTGCCCCTATCTGCCTGAACGCTTCGAGCGAAAGGTGTTCGCCCACCTGCCACTGTCGGACGGCGCCACGGTCAATGACAGTCTGACCCAGGTGGGGTTCCGCCGGTCACAGAACATCGCCTACCGCCCCGCCTGTGAGGCGTGCACGGCGTGCGTTTCGGCGCGGTTGCCGGTGGCGGACTACGTTTTCTCGCGCTCCGAGCGCAAGGTGATCGCCCGCAACGAGGACCTGGAACGCCACCTCGTCGAGGCCGAGGCGACCATGGAGCAGTTCGACCTGTTGCGCCGCTACCTCACCGCCCGCCACGCCGACGGCGGCATGGCCGAGATGACCTGGCCAGACTATGTCGCCATGGTCGAGGACACCGCCGTCCGCACCCACATCATCGAGTATCGCGCCCGATCGGCGGACGGCGGCCCTGGCGACCTCATCGCCTGCGTGCTGGTGGATCTGATGAGCGACGGCCTGTCGCTGGTCTACAGCTTCTACGACCCCACCCAGAGCCGGCGCAGCCCCGGCTCCTTCATCATCCTCGACCACGTGATCCAGGCCGGCCTGACCAACCTGCCTTACGTCTATCTGGGCTATTGGGTCCGCGGCTCCGACAAGATGGCCTACAAGGTCCGCTTCTCGCCCATCGAACTGCTCCGGCCCGAAGGCTGGACCCTGGTGGTCGGCGGCGCGGCCAAGGCGGCGGCTGAGATCTAGGGCCAAGCAAGGTGGCGTGGCGCGCGTGGGGCTTGCTATGGTTGCAGCTGTGATCCCACCCCCGGACGAGGCCGCATGGCGCGACAGCTTCGGCTGAGCCTTCGCAGGCCCGCCGCCCAGACCCGCGACAGTTTCGTGCCCGGAGCCTCGAACGCCGCGGCCAGGGCCGCGCTCGACGCCTGGCCACACTGGCCGGGCGGGACGCTGGTGCTGGCCGGGCCGCAGGGGGTCGGCAAGAGTCATCTGGCGCGGGCCTGGGCGGCGGGGGCCCGGGCGCTGGTGATGGATCGAAACACACCGGACGTGGCGGCGGCCAGCGGGCGACCGGTGCTGCTGGAGGATGTCGATCAGGGCGTCGAGGGCGAGGCGCTGTTCCACCTGATCAACCTGGCGGCCCAGGACGGCGCGAGCCTGCTGCTCACAGCGCGCGCCCCGCCGGCGACCTGGCCGGCGGCGATTCCCGACCTGCGCTCGCGCCTCAACGCCCTGCACGTCGCCGAGATCGCCGCGCCGGACGACGAGGTGCTCACCGGCGTTCTCCGGAGATTCTTCCGTGAGCGGAACATTCGCCCGCACGACGATGTCTATCCCTACCTGCTGCGGCGGATGGAAAGGTCGATCCCCGGCGCGCAAGAGATCGTGCGACGCCTCGACGAGACAGAGGATGGGGAAATGCGCCCGGTTTCGCGGGTTCTGGCCCGGCAGATCCTTGAAGGTGATACGGAAAATCTTGACCTTTTCGAGGGATGACTTGAAGCCGTCACAAGCGGCGTCCAGACTCCGACGTCGTGATCTGTCCAGGAGCCGCCTAAATGACCCTCGCCGCGCCCATCGCCGCAAATGCCGCGAGCGATGGGCGGCATCTGGCCTGGGACGCGCAGCTTGCCGCCTCGCCCACCCGCTTCTTCAATCGCGAACTGTCCTGGCTGGCGTTCAACCGCCGGGTGCTGGCCGAGAGCGAGAATCCGCGCCACCCGCTGCTGGAGCGCCTGCGCTTCCTGGCGATCAGCGCCAACAATCTCGATGAATTCTACATGGTCCGCGTTGCCGGCCTGCGCGCCCAGGTGCGCGAGGGCGTGCGCGTCGCCAGCCAGGACGGCCTGACGCCGGCCGAACAGCTTGAGCGGGTCAACGCCGAGGCCGCCGACCTGATGGGCGACCAGCAGACCCGCTGGCGCGAGCTCTGCGCCGAACTGGCCGGCGAGGGCTTGAGCCTGGTCGCGGCCAGCGACGTCACCATCGCCGAACTGGACGGCCTCGAGGAAGCATTTGCCTCCCAGCTGTTCCCCGTGCTGACGCCACTGGCCATCGACCCGGCGCATCCCTTTCCGTTCATTCCCAACCTGGCCTTCTCTCTGGCGCTGAAGCTGCGCCGGCTGGTGGACGGGCGCGTGCTCTACGCCCTGGTCCCGATCCCCGCCCAGGTCGCCCGGTTCTGGGAACTGCCGCAGGCCAACGCCGGCCGCCGGCGCGCGACGCGACGCTTCGTCTCGCTCGAGGGCCTGGTCAGCCTGTTCCTCGACCACCTGTTCCCCGGTTGCGAAATCCAGGCCCAGGGGGTCTTCCGGCTGATCCGCGACAGCGACGTGGAGATCATGGAAGAGGCCGAGGACCTGGTCCGCGAGTTCGAGCTGGCGCTGAAACAGCGGCGGCTGGGCTCGGTGGTGCGGGTGGAGATCGACGCCACCATGCCAGAGGAACTGCAGGGCTTCATCTGCTCCAGCCTGCACGCGCAGCCGCAGGACATCATCCAGATCGACGGCCTGCTCGGCCTGGACGAACTGACCCAGCTGATCCCGCCGGACCGGCCGGACCTGAAGTTCAAGGTCTTCGAGCCGCGGTTCCCTGAGCGGATCCGCGATCATGGCGGGGACTGCTTCGCCGCGATCCGCGAGAAGGACATTCTGGTCCATCACCCGTTCGAGAGCTTCGATGTGGTGGTGCAGTTCCTCAGGCAGGCGGCCCGCGACCCCAACGTCCTGGCCATCAAGCAGACGCTCTATCGCACGTCCCAAGACAGCCCGATCGTCGCCGCCCTGATCGAGGCGGCGGAGGCCGGCAAGAACGTCACCGCGGTGATCGAGATCAAGGCGCGGTTCGACGAGGCGGCGAACCTCAAGTGGGCGCGCGACCTGGAACGCGCCGGCGTGCACATCGTCTTTGGCTTCGTGGAATATAAGACCCACGCCAAGCTCTCGACCGTGGTGCGCCGGGAAGGCGACATCCTGCGCAGCTACTGCCACTTCGGCACCGGCAACTACCACCCGGTCACGGCGCGCATCTATACCGACCTGTCGCTGTTCACCACCGACCCGGCGCTCGGCCGCGACAGCGCCCGGCTGTTCAACTACATCACCGGCTACGCCACCCCCGACCGGCTGGAGAAGCTGTCGTTCTCGCCGGTCACCATGAAGCGCGACCTGCTGGCGCTGATCGCCCGCGAGGCGGCCTGCGCCGCGCGGGGCGAGCCGGCGGGAATCTGGGCCAAGATGAATTCGCTGGTCGATCCCCAGATCATTGACGCCCTCTATGCGGCGAGCCAGGCCGGGGTGGCCATCGAGCTGGTGATCCGCGGCATCTGCTGCCTGCGCCCCGGAGTCCCCGGCCTTTCAGAGAACATCCAGGTGAAGAGCATCGTCGGCCGCTTCCTGGAGCATGGCCGGATCGTCGCCTTCGCCAACGGCGCACCCCTGCCCTCGCCCGCGGCTCGGGTGTTCATCTCTTCGGCCGACTGGATGCCCCGCAACCTCGACCGCCGCGTCGAGTGCCTGACGCCGATCGAGAATCCCACGGTCCACCAGCAGGTGCTACAGCAGATCATGCTCGCCAACCTGAAGGACGAAGCCCAGAGCTGGGCCCTCGATGACCGCGGCCGCTACAGCCGCGACCCGTCCTGGGATCATCCGGGGGCCTTTTCCGCGCACGAGTATTTCATGACCAATCCCAGCCTTTCAGGTAGAGGCCAGAAGGTGAAGGACATGCCGCGCGCGATCGATCATGTGGCCTCGCGGGGATAACCGGCCGCAATCCCGGCAGGCGGCCGTCATTGACGTCGGGTCGAACTCGGTGCGTCTGGTGATCTATCAGCTCGACGGCCGCTCGATCTGGACCCTCTACAACGAGAAGGCCCTGGCCGGCCTTGGCCGCGACCTGCCGTCCACCGGGCGGCTGTCACCCGACGGAGTCGAGGTGGCGCTGGTCGCCATCCGCCGCTATCGCGCCCTGCTGGACGGATGGGCCGCCGAGAATGTCACCGCCGCGGCGACAGCGGCCGTCCGCGAAGCCGCCGACGGGCCCGCGTTCCTGCGGCGCATCCGCGATGAGACCGGGCTGACCGTACGTGTACTGACAGGCGAGGAGGAGGCCCGCTATGCGGCGCTCGGCGTCATCGCCGGCCAGCCTGACGCGCAGGGCGTTGTCGGTGACCTGGGCGGATCGAGCCTGGAGCTTGTGCGGCTTAACCCCGCCGGCCCCGAGGCCGGAGCGACCCTGCCGCTGGGCCCCTTCGCCCTGGGCGCGCCGCGCCAGCTCGACATCGACCGTACGCACCGGCTGATTGACGCAGCCCTCAGTCCCGTCGCCAAGCGCTTCGCCACCCGGAGCTTTCACGCGGTGGGAGGGGCCTGGCGCAACCTGGCGCTTTTCCACATGGAACTGGCCGACTACCCGCTGCATGTGGCCCATCAGTACGAGATGAGCCGCGCCGATGCGCTGGACGTCTCCCGGCTGGTGGCGCGCCAGTCGCGAGGATCGCTGGAACGGATGCAGGGCCTCTCCAAGAAACGGGTGGAAACCCTGCCCTATTCCGCCGTCGTGCTGGACGCCCTGATCGAGCGGCTGGGGGTCGAGCGGGTGACCATCTCGGCGTTCGGGGTGCGCGAGGGCCTGCTGCTCGACGCCATGGACCAGGCCGTGCGCGCCCGCGACCCGTTGATCGAGGGCTGCGAGGCGCTGACGGCCGCGCGCGGCGCGACCGCCGACCTCGGCGCGGCGCTTGAGGCCTGGCTGACCCCGGCCTTCGACACCCTGGATCCGGTGTTTGGCGCGCGCGATCCGGTGCTGCTGGCCGCCGCCTGCCGTCTGGCCGACCTCGGCACGCGGCTGCACCCCGATCATCGGGCGGACCTGGCCTTCGAGCAGGTGCTGCGCGCGCCGATCGCGGGGATGACCCATGCGGAGCGTGGCTTCCTGGCCAGCGTCGCCTTCGCCCGCCACACCACCGCGCCCAACCCGCCCGAGGCCGCCACCATCGCCCGCGTGGTGTCCGCCGAACGCCGCCAGCGCGCCCGCGCCCTGGGGGCGGGTGTGCGCCTCGGGTGCGACCTCTCCGGCCGCAATCCGCGTCTGCTCGAGCGGTCGAATCTGAGCGTCCAGGGCGAGCGACTGATCTTGACCGCCTCGCGCGGCTGGGAAGACATGCTGCTGGGCGAGCAGACCGCCAAGCGCGCGCAGACTCTGGCCACCGCCCTGAAACTGAAACTCGAGCTAGGCTGAAGCCATGCAGATCCTGATGACCAAGGCCGCCGCCGAGCGGGTGGCCCGCCGCGTCGCGGCGTTCGCCCCCGACGCCGAGATCGTCACCGTCGTCTCCGCCGAAGGCTATGAACGGGCGGGTCAGCCGATCGCGGCGGACGACGTCGATCCGGAGGTCGTCTGGCTCAGCCTGGACAGCTATGCCTCGGGAACCCTGCGTCAGCTCTACAGCCGGCTGATGAAGGCGCAGGCCGCGCGCTGGACCCAGATCATGGCCGCCGGCATCGACAACCCGATGTTCCGCGCGATCATCGAAAAGGGCGTGCGCCTCTCCAAGTCGAGCGCCCAGGCCACGCCGATCGCCGAATATGTGGTCGCCCATGCGCTTAGCCTGCAGGTTCCGATTCAGGCCCAGGCCGATCTGCAGAGAGCACACACCTGGCAGAGCACGCCCTACCGCGAGCTGGCCAGCACCCGCTGGGTGCTGATCGGCTTCGGCAACATCGGCCGCGAGATCGCCAGGCGGATCAAACCGTTCGGCGTTGACCTGACCGTGGTGCGCCGCAACCCCGCGCCCGACGCCCTGGCCGACCGCATCATCGGCCTGTCCGACCTGGCGGAGATGTTGCCGGACGCCGACGTGGTCGTTCTGGCCTGCGCGCTCAACGCCGAGACGCGAAACCTGTGCGACGCGGCCTTCTTCGAGGCGCTGAAACCCGGCGCGATCCTGATCAATATCGGGCGCGGCGGGCTTGTGGACGAAGATGCGCTCAAGGCGGGGCTGGACCGCGATCAGCCGGCGCACGCGGTGCTGGACGTCTTCCAGACCGAGCCGCTGCCCACGGACCATTGGATCTGGGACCACCCGAAGATCCGGGTCAGTGCACATACCTCCAACTCCGGCGACGGCAACCTGGGCCGTGGCGACGAGTTGTTCCTGGAGAACCTGCGCCGGTATCTGACCGGCGAGCCGCTGTTGAACGAGGCCGATCCGAGCGAGGTGGGGCTTTAGACCCGCGAACCGGCCTGCACGGCCGGCCGGCGGCGGACCATCACGATGTCGTCACCGGCGCCTAGCCCGGAGGCGGTCGTCAGCGTCACCCGCCCCAACGGGACAAAGCCGTGGCGGGCGTACAGGCGCTGGGCCCCATGGTTCCCCTCCCAGACGTCCAGGTAGATGTCCTTGCCGGCGCGCCCCATGTCGGCCAGGGCGGCGCGGAGCAGGGCTGCGCCGACACCGACGTTCAGCAGGTCCCTGGCCACATAGAGGCGGTGCAGCGCCGAATCGCCGGCGTCCGGAAATCCGCCGTAGCTTCCCGCGGCGATCGGCCCGAAGTGGGCGAACCCGACGATCCGGCCCTCCAGGTCCGCCAGTGTGACGGCGTCTTGCGCCAGCCATTGCGCGACGCGGGTGTCGGACAGACCGGTTTGAAGATGGGCCGCAAGGTCGGTGGCCGCCTCATAGGTATGGCCAAAGGCGGCGGAATAGGTGTCTCGGGCCAAGTGGGCCAGTTGGCCCACGTCGGCGGCCTGGGCGGCTCTGAGGCGGGGCGTCATCATCACCGGCCGATGCCATCGCCCACCGCCGATAGCAAGACGGCGACCCAGATCGTCGCCGGATTCAACACCCGCAAGACAGGCTACGGATCAGCCCGCCTCGGCGGTCTTTGGCGCGCGGCGGACCTCGACGACGCGCACGCGGGCGCCGTCCAGCACCAGGGCCAGTTCGCCGCGTTTGAGCCGCAAGGCGTCCTCGCCGAACGCCTCTCGACGCCAGCCCTTCAGCGCCGAGGTGTCGGCGTCGTCGTCATTGGCGATCTGTTCGAGGTCGGAGACCGTGGCGATCAGCTTGGACGCCACGCCGGCCTCCTCGGCGCGCGCCTTCAGCAGAACCTTGAGCAGTTCGACCACCGCGCCGGCCGCCGGAGAGGCCGACGCCCGCGAGCGTTCGACCACCGGCGCATAGGCCTCCGGGTCCTTCAGCGCCTCGCGAATGGCCGCCAGCAGGTCCGGGCCAAAGCGCGACCCGGAAAACCCCTTGGGCACCGAGCGCAGACGGTCCAGCTGATCGGCGTCGGTAGGCGCCTGGGTGGCGATCTCGTCGATCGCCTCGTCCTTGACGATCCGCCCGCGCGGCTGGTCGCGGGACTGGGCCGTCCGCTCGCGCCAGGCGGCGACGGCCTTGTAGACCGCCATGTATTTGGCCGTATGCTTGCGCGGCCGCAGCCGTTTCCAGGCATTTTCGGGCTCGACGTCATAGATCGCCGGATCGGTAAGGTTGGCCATCTCGTCGGTGACCCAGCCGAGGCGACCCTCCTGGCGCAGCCGGTCGTGCAGCATCGGATAGAGCGCGGCCAGATGGGTCACGTCGGCCAGCGCATAGGTCAGCTGGTTGTCCGACAGGGGCCTGCGCGCCCAGTCGGTGAAGCGCGAGGACTTGTCGAGCTCGATCTTCAGCATCTGGCGGACCAGAGCGTCATAGGCGATCTGCTCGCCAAAGCCCGCCGCCATGCCGGCCACCTGGGTGTCGAACAGCGGTCGGGGCATGGCCTGCAGGTTGTTGAAGATCTCCACGTCCTGCCGGGCGGCGTGGAACACCTTCAGGATCGTCGCGTCGCGCAGAATTTCCAGGAACGGCTCGAGGTCCATGCCTTCGGCCAGCGGGTCGATGCACGCTTCCGCACTCCCGGCCGCGGCCTGGATCAGACACAGCTTTGGCCAATAGGTCGTCTCGCGCATGAACTCGGTGTCCACGGCGACGAACGGCTGGCCCTTGAGCTTGTCGCAAAACACCGCGAGTTCGGCGGTGGTCGTAATCGGCGTCATCGACTAGCTATAGCCCGGCGCGGGGCCGAGTCTGCAAGGCCGCGTTTCGCGCACCGCTCATTTCTGTCGAAGGCGTCCCGATGTCCGACCGGCCCAACGGCCTCACCTATGCCCAGGCCGGCGTCGATATCGATGCCGGGGCGGCCCTGGTCGAGCGTATCAAGCCCCTGGCCAGGTCCACCCGCCGGGCCGGCGCGGAGCCCTCGCTTGGTGGGTTCGGCGCCCTGTTCGACCTGAAGGCCGCCGGCTACGACGATCCGCTGCTGGTCACCACCACCGACGGCGTCGGCACCAAGCTGAAAGTCGCCATCGAGACCGGCATCCACGGCACGGTCGGCATCGACCTGGTGGCCATGTGCGTCAACGACCTCTTGGCCCAGGGCGCCGAGCCGCTGATGTTCCTGGACTATTTCGCCACCGGCAAGCTCGACGTCGAGGCCGCGGCCACCGTCGTCGCCGGGATCGCCGAGGGCTGCCGCCAGGCCGGCTGTGCGCTGGTCGGCGGCGAGACGGCCGAGATGCCGGGCATGTACGCCGCCGGCGACTACGACATGGCGGGCTTCTGCGTGGGCGCCGTCGACCGCGACAAGGTGCTGCCCCGGATGGGCGACCAGAAGCCGGGCGACATCCTGGTTGGCCTGGGTTCGTCGGGTCCGCACTCCAACGGCTATTCCCTGGTGCGCCGCATCGTCGAGCGCTCGGGCCTCGCCTGGGACGCGCCCGCGCCGTTCGCCGAAAGCCAGACCCTGGCCCAGGCCCTGCTCGCCCCTACGCGCATCTATGTGAAGACCGTGCTGCCGCACCTGAAGGCCGGGCGCGTTTCCGGCCTGGCGCACATCACCGGTGGCGGGCTGGTCGAGAACCCGCCGCGGGCCATCGCCGACGGCCTTGTCGCCCGGTTCGATTGGGACGCCTGGGTCCCGCCCCCCGTGTTCGGCTGGCTGCAGGCGGTGGGGGGCGTCTCCGACCACGAGTTGCGCCGCACCTTCAACTGCGGCATCGGGATGATGCTGATCGTCAGTCCGGGCGATCTGGCGCAGTTGCTGGAGGGCCTGGTGCGCGCCGAGGAGGACGCCTTCGTGATCGGCGAACTGGCGAAGGCATGAGGCCGCTCCGGCTCCGGACCTGGCTTGTCGCGTCGACCGTCGCGGCCACGCTTGCGATGAGCGTCCAGGCGCAGCAGGCTGGCGGGATCGAGGGCTTCACCACCCTGTTCATCAGCCCCTGCGGCGAGCCGTTCCGCGGCCGCGCCGACGAACCCTATCCCGTGGTCTTCTGGTTCAACCAGACCGACACCGATCACGACGGGACCATCGACCTGACCGAGTTTCGCACCGACGCCCACGGCTTCTTCGACGTGCTGGACCGCGATCACAACGGTTACCTCGACGGCACGGAGATCCACCTCTACGAGACGAAGATGATCCCCGACGCCCTGCACATCGAGCAGTTCGGGGAGGTTGCCGGCCTGATCTTCGTGCAACAGGGCCCCAGCGGCCCCACAGGCACCGCAAAAGAGCCCACCCGCCCGCGGGCCCGCCCGCTGCAGGGCGCGGCGCCCTACAGCCTGCTGGCCGAGTCCGAGCCCGTCACCGCCGCAGACACCGACCTCAACGGACGCATAACCCTGGTCGAGTTCCTCGCCGCCGCCGCCCGCCATTTCCGGCGGCTGGATGTGAATGGCGACGGCAGGTTGACGCTCAGCGAACTGCCGAAGACCCAGGCGCAGATCGTGATGGAAGCCCAGGCCAGGCGGCGACGCTGACAGGAAGCGCCCTGTCCCCGCCCCTACCTCAGCGCCGCATTCAGTTTCGCCAGCGCCGCGGAGCCTGGCACCAGTTCCGCCTCGCCCAACGCATTCAGAGGCGTGTCCACCGTCTCCAGACTGTCGTGCAGGTCGCCGGCTTCGGGGTTCACGTAGAGCAGCCCTGTCACGATCTGGCCCCTGGCCTGGCGCGCCTGCAGGTAACCCAGCGCCTGGGCGCGGTTGCTGGGGTTGTAGAGCTCGGCGATCTTGTGCAGCGACAGCACCGAGCCGTCGTGCTGGGACACCTTGACGGTGGTTCCGGGGGCATAGTCCACGGAGATTTCCGCCCGGTGCGGGATCATGTCCAGCCGGTTCACCGCCTCGTTGTG
>NZ_JANMBF010000050.1:0-38051 GCF_031360265.1 Phenylobacterium sp. | reverse complement strand
GCATCGCTGCTCCGGGCCCTGACGCCCATCGGCCGCAAGGCCGTACGCGGGATAGATACTTAGCGGGCGGCCTGCAGGCGCTCGACCATGGCGGTCATCCGCTCGTTCAGCGGCTTCATGCTGTCCTTCACCGAAGCGGAGACGGCCTCGGACATGCGGCTCACCTCGGCGATGTAGGTTTCCAGCGCCGACTTGGCGAAAGAGGTCTGCAGCTCGACGACTTCCTGCACGCTCTTGGCCGAGGTCAGCGACTTGGCGGCGGCGACCTGGGTTTCGAAGGCGCCCTTGGAATAGGCCATCGCCTGCGCGCCGAGGGCTTCAGCGCCCTTGGTGGCGGCGGTCACGGAAGCGACGACGGCTTCCAGGTTCTTCTTGGAATGAGCATTGGCGTCGTTCAGTGCGGCCAGGGTCTTTTCCACGCCGTCCTTGAAGGCGACGTTGGAGGCGGCGGTGATCTGATCGACGGTGGTCTTGACGGTGTCGGCGGCGGCCATGGGTAGCTCCTTGCGAGGTGGGGTGCGGCGGGCGCCGCGATGCAAACTGTTCGGACTCGGGGGCGATTGCCCGGTAAACGCAGGCCCCATGTCTCATGTTGCAGTGCGGCAGTCAACAGGTTTTGTGCAGTGCAACAATCCCGGATTCCAACGCCTTCAAGACCCGCGTCAGGAGGGGCGCGACAATTTCGCCGTTCAACTCCTGTTTACCTTCGGGCAAGGGTCTGGCTGTCATGGTAGGCAGATGCACGGGCGCGCCGGTGGTTCGCTCAAACCTGTGACTCGACGGACGAAGCATGACCGCCACGCACGCCCGCCGCCTGTTCCTAGCGTTAGGTCTGGCCGCCACCACCGCGCTCAGCGCCGTCGCCACCCCGGCCGGCGCGCAGATCCCCTACTTCCAGAACCTGCTGGCCGCGTCGCAGACCAAGTACGCCGCGATCGTAGTGGATGCGAAATCGGGCGAGATCCTCTACGCCAAACACGCCGACAGCCCGCGCTATCCGGCGTCGATCACCAAGATCATGACTCTGTATCTGACCTTCGAGGCGCTGGCCGCGGGCAAGCTGCATCCCGACGACCGGGTCCTGGTCTCGCCGCACGCGGCGGCCCAGGCGCCGACCAAGCTGGGCGTCCGCGCCGGCGAGAGCGTCAGCGTCACCGAGGCCATGGAGGGCATGGCCACCAAGTCGGCCAACGACATGGCCGTTGCCATGGCCGAGAAGATCGGCGGCACTGAGAGTCGCTTCGCCGCCCTGATGACCCTGCGCGCCCAGGAACTGGGCATGCAGAACAGCCATTTCGCCAATGCGTCCGGCCTGCCCGACAGCCGCCAGCTCACCTCGGCCCGCGACATCGCCATCCTGTCGCGCGCGGTGATGCGCGACTACCCGCAGTACTACAAGCTGTTCAGCCTCCAGGAATTTCGCTTCCGCGGCCAGACCCTGACCAACCACAACCATCTGCTGGGCCGCATGCCCGGTGTGGACGGCCTGAAGACCGGTTTCACCAACGCCTCGGGGTTCAACCTGGCTGTCTCCGCCGTGCGCGACAACCGCCGGCTGATCGCCGTGGTCATGGGCGGGCCGACGACGGCGCAACGCGACCAGAACGCCGAGGACCTGCTGCTCACCGGCTTCAACGTGATGCAGCGCCGCGCCATGGGCGAGAAGATCGTCGTGGCCCAGAACCTGTTCGAACCGACCGAACTGAGCGGCGCGGTGGTCCGGCCACCGACCGAGCAGGGCGACGGCGACCAGGATGGCCTGAAGATCGTGCTGACCTCCGCCCCGCCCCCCCGCGGCCGGAAGCTCGAGATCGTGCAGCCGCGCCGCGGACGCGACGCCGCCAAGGCCGCGAAGGCCAAATGGGCAGTGCAGGTGGGCGAGTTCCGTTCCAAGACCGACGCGCGGCGCCAGATCGTTCTCGTCGAGAAGAAATTCTCTGATCGCCTCGACGGCGCCCGCGGTGCGGCCGACAAGGAAGGCCGTAAATACAAGGCGGTGTTCACCGGCCTGAGCGAGACCGACGCCAAGGGCGCCTGCCGCGCGCTGAAGGCCAAGCGGCTGGCCTGCATGGTCATCGACCCGACCTGAGCCGACCCGAGCTGAGCTATCGCCCCAGCAACCGGTCCCGCGCCGCATTAAGCTGTGCGGCCAGGCCCGTGGTGCCGCCCTTGTCGGGGTGCGCCAGACGCATCAGGCGCGTGTAGGCGGCCCGGATGTCCTGGGGGGTCGCATCGACGGCCACGCCGAGTATCGAGCGGGCCTCGTCCTGGCTCATCGCGCCGGACGACAGCGGCGCAGACCCGGACGGCGCGTTGATCCTGGCCGTGGTCAACAGCCACAGACCCATCACCACCAGGACGATGGAAATCTCCCAGCCGCCGCGCAGACCGACATAGGCCGCGCCCGCGAAGGCGGCGAGCGCGAAGGCGCCTGAGAGCAGCCGCCATTCCCGACGCTTGAAGATCCGCTGGCCCCGGCCGACGCCGATCAGGAACCACAGCAGGGCCGCGCCGATGGCCAGGTAGATCATGCCTACTCCGCGGCGATCTGCTCGCCGTCGGAGAAGCCCGAGAGGCCGAGCGCGGTCATCAGGGCGCGCAGCTCCTGGCGCGCGGCGACGTGCTGCAGCGACATCGCCACCGGGCGGATGGTCGGCGAGAGGTCCGCCACCGTCAGGCCGAACGGGAACAGCTCGCGATAGATCACCCGGTCGCGCAGGCCCGGCCCGATGCGGAATCCGACCTTGCGCGAAAGCGTCTCGACCCGCTCGTCCAGCCGTTTGCGGTTGCGCGCCTCGGTGGGAGCCAGGCGGTTTCTCAGCACCACCCAGTCGATCTGTTTGCGATCCTTGACCGCGCGGGCCTTGCGGCTGTTCCAGACGGTCTCGGAGTAGAGGCTGTGGCGTTTCAGCTCCAGGGTCACCGGATCGACCACCCCCAACATGTCGAAGTCGACGAAGCTGTCGTTCATCGGGGTGACGATCAGGTCGGCCAGGCCGTGGGCGGCCCGGCTGATCGCGGTGTCGCTGCCGGGGGTGTCGATGAGCACGAAGTCGGCGCGCTCGCTCACATCGTCGAACGCCTCCTGGAACCGCGCCATCGCCTCCTCGTCGGTGGCCCTCGCCAGGGCCGCGCCATCGGCGCTCAGCGGATGCTCGATGGGCATGGGCGCCGACACCCCATTGGCCGCCAGCCACGCGCGGCGGTTGGCGAAGAAGTGCGAGGTCGACTGCTGGCGCAGATCGAGATCCAGCACCGCGACCTTGGCGTCGGCGTGAAGCAGCGCGGTGGCGGTATGGATAGCGATGGTGGACTTGCCCGCCCCGCCCTTCTCGTTGCCGACCACGATGACGCTGGCCTGCGGCATGTCAAAAGCTCCTTCGGGCCGGCGCCGGCCGACTCACATGGCTTCTACGGAGCGCCTGAGGCGAAGGCGCGTCAACGCGTGGCGCGGCGCAACCCTGTGGATGAACCCTACCAGGCGCCGGCTTCGCGCAACCGGCGGGCCAACGCCTGGGGCATGTCGCCGAACCCTTCGGCCGAAAGGTCCTCCGGCGCGTCCGCGGGCTCAAGATAGCGCCAGCCCTGGAAGGCGCGGCGCGGGGTCGGCGCCACACGCACCGGCGTCGGGTCCAGCGTCACCTCGCAGCGCGCGGCGGGTCCCGCGCCGACGGTGTCCACCGCCAGGATCGCCTGGCGGCAGAGGATCACCCCCTTGAACACCCGGTAGAGCGAGCCGCCCGCCACCAGCTCGTCGGCGCGCTTGGGTGTCTGCCGGGTGCGCATCACCCAGGGACCGCCGGCCTCGTGGGCGCGCTGCCAGGCCAGCAGATCCTCGACGCTCGCCGCGCCGACGCAGAGCTTGATCATATGCAGCGTCATGGCGCCGGCTTAGGGCGTGGGCGGCGGTTTGAACAGGGCGCGGCGAGGCCATAGCCGCGACTCTTCGCGCGGGCTAGGCTCCTGCCCGTGGGTCGTCTGCCTGAAATTCCCAATGAGTCGGCGCTGGCGCGACTGTTCACCCAGGAGCGGGTGCAGGAGGACGCCGCGTGGTTCTCACTGCCGGGCGGACAGACCTTGTTTTCCGCCGGAGACCGGTCCGACCAGCTCTATTTTCTGCGCGCCGGCCGGCTGGGCGCATTTCGCCGCGAGCCGGGCCACGAGGTGCAGTTCCTGGGTGTGATTCGACCGGGCGAGCCCGCGGGCGAGATGTCGCTGATCGCCAACGCCCCGCACTCGGCCGACGTCGTCGCTCTGCGCGATTCGGAAATCATCGCCGTTCCGCGCCAGACCTTCTTCGAGGCCTGCGAGGCCGACACCGCGGTGATGATCGAGCTCGCCAAGCTGATGATGCTGCGCAGCCGGCAGGCCGTCACGCGGGGCGGAGTCGGCGAGCCGTCGGTGTTCGGGTTCGTGCCGCTTGGCCAGTCGGGCGCGTTGCGGCCGCTGATCGAGCGGATCGCCGGCGAGATCGGCCGGCTGGGCTATTCGGTGACCTGTATCGGCGTCGAGGCCCAGAGCGCGCCCACCGAATGGTTCTCCGACGTCGAGCGCAGCCACGACTTCGTGCTCTATCTGGCCGAGGTCGGCGACCTGGGCTGGCGCCAGGTGGTGGCCCGCCAGGTCGATCGGCTTTTCCGCGTCGGCCGCGGCGACCGCAAGCCGCCAAAGCCGGAGGCCGCCCAACTGGTCCCTTCGCCGCTGCAGGCCCAGCAGCTGGTGGACCTGATCCTGCTGCACCCCCTGGATCGCCATCGGCCCGAAGGCTCGGAGGCCTGGCTCGATGTGGCCCAGCCGGCGCGGCTGTTTCATGTGCGACGCGACTATGTGCCCGACGTGCAGCGGATCGCCCGCGTCCTGACCGGCCAGTCCGTCGGCCTGGTGCTCTCAGGCGGCGGCGCGCGCGCCTATGCCCACGCCGGCGCCGTCAAGGCTTTGCGCGAGCGCGGTGTGCCGATCGATTTCGTCGGCGGTGTCTCCATGGGCGGGGTGATCGCCGCCGGGGTCGCCATGGGCTGGAGCGACGCCGAGATGGAACGCCGGCTGCACGAGGCCTTCGTCACCACCAGCCCGCTGGATGACATCGCGCTGCCGCTGCTGGCGATGACCCACGGGCTGAAGGTCAACGATCGCCTGCATCATCACTTCGGCGAGGTGCATATCGCCGACCTGTGGCTGCCATTCTTCTGCCTGTCGTCGAACCTGACCACCGGGGCCTACCAGATGCATCGCCGCGGCCTGCTGCGAAAGGCGCTGCGGGCGACCATTTCCCTGCCCGGGATCCTGCCCCCCGCCACGGACCACAACAACGTGCTGGTCGACGGCGCCGTGATGAAGAACTTCCCCGCCGACGTGATGCGGATGTCGCAGCTGGGGCCCATC
The DNA here is from genome assembly GCF_031360265.1 of Phenylobacterium sp. Classification (GTDB taxonomy): domain Bacteria; phylum Pseudomonadota; class Alphaproteobacteria; order Caulobacterales; family Caulobacteraceae; genus Phenylobacterium. The sequence goes on along the minus strand of NZ_JANMBF010000050.1, from coordinate 32,669 downwards.
GTCGGCGTGGACGTGACCACCGGCCGCAGCATCACCGCCGATGACGTGGCGCGGCCGGCGTCGGTCTGGCGCTGGATCTGGTCGGGTCAGTGGCGCAAGGGCCCGCCGATCGTCTCGCTGTTGATGCGCGCGGCCACCGTATCGACCTCGCGCGATCTGGCCGCCGCGCGGGAGGCCACGGACCTGTTGATCCTGCCCGACATGGCCAAGGTGGAGATCCGCGACTTCACCGCCTACGCCATGGCCGCCGACGTTGGCTATCGCGCGACCATCGCGGCGCTGGACAAGCTCGACATCCCGGTTCAGGCGCTGCGCCGCCGCGCCAGCCTGGCCGAGCAGCAGGAAGCCAAGGCGCTGGCCGCGGCGGGCCGCTGAGCCACCGCATCGGGGCATTTGCGCGATAGGCCAAACCATCCCATATTCAGGGTCCTTGCTCAGCAACTGAAAGGAGGTGATCCAGTGTCTCATAGTGAAAGCCGTAGCCCGGTGACCGTGACCTGGACCTCCGCTTGCGGGGTCCGCGCCTAGGCCTAGCTCTGGCATAGGGTCGCGTACCGCTCTGCGGTCCGACTATGGAAAGGCCGTCCCAGACATGGGGCGGCCTTTCGCATTTCGGCGGCTTGCATTCCAGGGTCGCGGCGGCGAGGCTCCGGCCATGCCAAGGATCCATCTCGCCCTACTGATCGCCGCCGGGCTGTTCTGCGCCCTCGCCTCCCCCGCCACCGCCAGCCGCAGCCATGAGCTGGGCCGCCTCAAGGCCCAGGCCGCGCAGGTCTCCATCGTCCGGGACGACTGGGGCATCGCCCACGTGCACGGCAGGACCGACGCCCTGGCCGTCTTCGGGATGATCTACGCCCAGGCCGAAGACGACTTCAACCGGGTCGAGACCAACTACACGACCGCGCTGGGCCGCACCGCCGAGGCTGAGGGCGAGGCCGCGATCTGGCAGGACCTGCGCCAGAAGCTGTTCATCGATCCGGCGGACCTGAAGGCGAAATATGCCCAAAGCCCGGCTTACCTTAGAGCCTTGATGACCGGCTGGGCGGACGGCCTCAACTACTACCTGGCGACCCATCCGAAGGTTACGCCTCGGGTGATCCGGCATTTCGAACCCTGGATGGCGCTGAGCTTTACCGAAGGCAGCATCGGCGGCGACATCGAGAAGGTCTCGCTACCGGAACTTGAGGCTTTCTATGGTCGCAAGCAGGTCGCCGCCCTAGCCGACGATTCGGGTCTGGCGTTCCGCGAGCCCTCGGGCTCCAACGGCATGGCCATCGGTCCAGGGATCACCCGGGACGGCCATGCCCTGCTGCTGATCAACCCGCACACCTCATTCTTCTTCCGCTCGGAGCTGCAGGTGACCAGCGACGAAGGCCTGAACGCCTATGGCGCGGCGACCTGGGGCCAGCTGTTCATCTACCAGGGGTTCAACGCCCACGCCGGCTGGATGCACACCACCTCCGGCGCCGACACGGTCGATGAGTTCGCCGAGACCATCGTGCGCAAGGCGGGCAAGGTCTTCTACCGCTACGGCGCGGAACAGCGTCCAGTGACGATTTCGACGATCACCGTGCCTTATCGTCTCGCCGGTGGCGGGATGGCGGCGCGACGCTTCACCGTTTTCCGCACGCACCACGGGCCGATCGTGCGCGCGGCGGACGGCAGGTGGATCGCCATCGCCCTGATGAACCGACCGATCGCGGCCCTGGAACAGTCGTTCGGGCGCACCAAGACCACCGATCTGGCCTCGTTCCTGAAGGTCGCCGCGCGCGCCGCCAACTCGTCGAACAACACTCTCTTTGCTGACGACAAGGGCGAGACAGCGCTGCTGCTGCCGCAGTTCATGCCCCGGCGCGACAACCGGTTCGACTACACAAAGCCCGTGGATGGGTCGGATCCGGCCACAGACTGGAAGGGGATCGACGGCTTCGCCCAGACGCCTCACGTGCTGAATCCGACTGGCGGCTGGGTCTACAACAGCAATGACGCCCCCTGGTGGGCCGCCGGCGCCGACAGCCCGAAGAAGGCCGACTACCCCCGCTATATGGACCAGGCGGGCGAAAATCCCCGCACAGCCCATGCCATCCGCGTCCTCGGCACGCGCCGGGACTTCACGCTGCCAACCCTGATCGAGACCGCCTATGACCCCTTTCTGCCGGCCTTCGCCCGGATGATCCCAGGGCTGGTCACCGCCTACGACGCCGCTGCGGAGGGCGATCCCCTGAAGGCCAGGCTGCGCGAGCCGATCGCCGCGCTTGCGGCCTGGGACGACCGCTGGAGCGCGGCCTCCGTGCCGACCTCGCTGGCGGTGTTCTGGGGCGAGGCGCTATGGGCGCGCGTGGCGGCCGACGCCAAGGCGGCGGGCGTCGGCGTCTATGACGAGATGGCGGACCGTTCGACCCCGGCCCAGAAACTGGCGGCCCTGGACGCGGCCGTCGACCGGCTGACCCATGACTTCGGGACCTGGAAGACCGCGTGGGGTCGAATCAACAGGTTCCAGCGGATCAACGACGCCATCGTCCAGCGTTTCGACGACGCCGGCCCGAGCCTGGCCGTGCCCTTCGCCTCGGCCCAGTGGGGCTCGCTCGCCTCGTTCGGGGCGAAACGCTATCCGGGCACGAAGAAATACTACGGCTCCAGCGGCAACAGCTTCGTGGCGGTGGTGGAGTTCAGCGACCGGGTCCACGCCCGCGCGGTCACAGCCGGCGGCGAGAGTGGCGATCCGGCCTCGAAACACTTCAACGATCAGGCCGCAAGATATGCCGCGGGCGACCTGCGCGAGGTCTATTTCTATCCGGACCAGCTGATCGGTCACACCGAGCGGCGCTACAGACCGGGGCAATAGACGGCCCGGAGGCGCAACGCCGCCAGGAAGAAGAGCGTCTTCAGCCGCCGATCAGTTCGCGCCCGATGAGGAACCGGCGGATCTCGTTGGTGCCAGCGCCGATGTCGTAGAGCTTGGCGTCGCGGACCAGGCGTTCCACGGGGAAATCCTTGGTGTAGCCGGCCCCGCCCAGCGCCTGGACGGCCTCGAGCGACACGCGCACCGCGTTCTCGCTGGCCATCAGGATCGCGCCTGCCGCGTCGAAGCGCGTGGTCATGCCGGCGTCGCAGGCCTTGGCGACCGCATAGACGTAGGCCCGCGCCGAGTTGAGGGCGACGTACATGTCGGCGATCTTGCCCTGCATCAGCTGGAATGAGCCGATAGGCTTTCCGAACTGCTTGCGCTCGCGCACATAGGGCAGGACCACGTCGAGGCAGGCCTGCATGATGCCCAGCGGCCCGGCGGCTAGGACCGCGCGCTCATAGTCCAGTCCGCTCATCAGCACGCCGACCCCGCCGTTTTCGGGGCCCATGATGTTTTCGTCCGGAACCTCGCAGTCCTCGAACACCAGCTCGGCGGTGTCAGAGCCGCGCATACCCATCTTGTCGAGCTTGTTGGAAACACTGAACCCCTTCATCCCCTTTTCGATCAGGAAGGCGGTGATGCCTTTACCCGCTGCATCGGGATCGGTCTTGGCATAGACCACCAGGGTGTCGGCGTGCGGGGCATTGGTGATCCAGAACTTGGTTCCGTTGAGCACGTAGCGGCCGCCCTGTCGGCGGGCCGCAAGCCGCATGGAGACCACATCGGAGCCGCTGCCGGCTTCGCTCATGGCCAGGCTCCCCACATGCTCACCGCTGATCAGGCGCGGAAGGTAGCGACGCTTCTGCGCGTCGGAGCCCCAACGGCGGATCTGGTTCACGCAGAGGTTGGAGTGAGCGCCATAGGACAGGCCGACAGAGGCGGAGGCGCGGGACACCTCCTCCATCGCCACCACATGCTCAAGATAGCCCAGGCCCAGGCCGCCATAGGCCTCCTCCACCGTGACGCCGTGCAGGCCCAGTTCGCCCATCTGCGGCCAGAGCTCCCTGGGAAACAGGTTGTCCGCATCGATTTTCGCGGCCAGGGGCGCGATCTTGTCGGCGGCGAAGCGGGCTGTGGTTTCGCGGATGGCGTCGGCGGTCTCGCCGAGGCCGAAATCCAGGGAGGGTCCGGAATTGACGATCATGATGCGCGACTTAGCACGCGCCACACCCTGTCGCGAGGGTCGGGTGGTCCAGCCTAGACCCCGTCCCGGCTGACTTGACTCAAATCAGCCGGGGTAAAACAGGGTCGTCGCTTCTATCTGGAGCGCTTCCAACTCCGGTTGAGCCAACCTGGGGAAGGGCTCCTAGGGCCGGTTGCGCGCCGCCCGCTCCGAGGCCTGCCCCAGCCGCTCGAGCAGGAAAAACGCCGCCGCGGCGAAGAACAGCGCCCCGGTGACACCCGCGATCCAGCCCACCACCTGGGGATCGAGCCAGGCGGTCTGCGGCATCGGCCGCGCCTGGGTCGCCCAGAACACGCCACCGCCAAAGAACGCCAGACCCAGGGCGGCCAGGACGACCAGGATGAACGCTCCGCCCTGCGGGGATTCGGGCAACGGCCGGACGCGCGGGGGCGCGAACGGCTGCGGGGCCATGTCATCGATGACGGACAGGATCCCGCCGTCCGCCGCCGCATCGACGGCGTCCAGCCCGGGAGCCAGATCGAACAGATCGGCGCCTTGCGGATCGCCCGCGGGCTCGTCGGCGTCCACGGGATCGGGGTCGATTTCCGGCGGCCCCTCCGGCTCCGGCGTCCGCAGGAAGAACGGCACCTCGTCCTCGAACGGCGATGGCTTGGACAACGGTTCCGGGTTCGGGTCCTGAAAGAGAGTCGACAGGCGCGCTGTCACGGCCTCGGCGGCGATCGTCGCGGGCCCGGGGGAGCGACGCACCTCGACGGCTTCGCCGGTCATCGAGGTGATGACGTCCGCCGGGGTCTGGCGCGGAACAATCTCGCGGGCGTCGGTGTCCAGCAGCGGCCGCAGGATCGGCGACGGCGCGGGCGTCCAGGCGCCGCCTTCGGGGGTCAGGAACAGGGCTCGCTCCGCCGAGCGGCGGCGAACCAGGGCGTCGATGACGATCCGCTCTCCCGCCACCTCGGCCTTGCGCCACAGCTCCATGGCGCTGGCGGCCTGGATCGGGGAGCCTTCGTTGAGCCGTTTCAGCACACTCGAGCCGCTGAAATTCTCCAGGCCGAGATTGAAGGCGAACGACGCCAGGGCGTCGAACTGGTTCTGGGTCAGCGGGGCGTAGACCGTCGCGTTCACGGCGTGGGCGATGGCGATGAGGTCGTAGCGCAGCAGCGCCTCGGCATCGTCCGGCGAGACCTGCGCCCCTTTCCGGGCCGACAGCGTGTGGCCGTGCCCCAGGGTCCAGCGCCCGTCGGGAAGCAGGGCGGCCTGACGGCGATAGCCCTCGAACCGCTTGATCAGCTCGATCCCGGCCCTGGACACACGATGGCGAGGCTGCATGCCCTCTGACCCAGTTTGACGCAATGCGCGGCGGCGCCGGCGCAGACCAGCAAGTCCTGGGCCGGCAGCCTCCCCCAGCGTCTCTTTACAACAGGATAAGCGCCGCGATGCCGAGAAGCGCCAGGAATCCGAAGAAGTCGGTCATGAAGGTGACGACCACTGACGACGACACGGCAGGATCGCGCCCCAGCCGATCGAGGATGATCGGCGCCAGGATGCCGCCCAGGGCTGCCACGAACAGGTTGGCGACAATCGCCAGGAGCACGACGAGCGAGAGCTTCAGGTCATGCTGCCAGAGGTATAGGCCGAAGCCGAGGATCAGACCGACCGCGGTTCCGTTGAGCAGCCCGACACTCAGCTCGCGCAGAATGATGCGGGCCGCGTTCGCCGCATTCAGCTCCTTGCTGGCGATCGCGCGCACGGCCACGGTCAGGGCCTGGGTGCCAGCGTTGCCGCCCACCGACGACACGATCGGCATCAACAGCACCAGGGCCACGATCTTGGCGATCATCGGCTGAAACGGCGCAATCACCGTTACGGCGATGGCCTCGGTCACCAGATTGATCAGCAGCCAGGGGAGGCGAGAACGCACCACGCCGAGAAAGCTGGCGTCGCGACCGGCGTCGGAAACCCCGGCCAGCGCCAGGATGTCTTCCTCAGTCTCCTCCTGGATGACCCCAACGATGTCATCGACGGTGATCTGGCCCACCAGCCGCCCGCCCGGATCGATCACCGGGGCGGAGATCAGGTGATACTTGTCGAAAATGTAGGCCACCTCCTCCTGGTCCATATCGACCGGGATCTCGGTGATCTGCTCCATGATCGCCGCCAGGGGCGTATCGCGTTGCGCGCGCAGCAGGTGGCTGACCGGCGCCGCGCCCACGGGCTTGTAGGCCGGGTCGACGACATAGACGTCGAAGAACAGTTCCGGCAGCTCCTCGCTCTCGCGACGCAGGTGGTCGATGGTCTGGCCGACGGTCCAGAACTGCGGCGCCGCCACCACCTCGCGCTGCATCAGCCGCCCGGCGGTCTCGTCCTCATAGGCCAGGGTGGTCTCGATGGCGGCCCGCTCGGTCTCGGGCAGGGCGGCCATCACCTGGGCGCGCTTGTCGGCTTCCAGGTCGTCGACGACGTCGGCGGCGTCGTCGGAATCCATCTCGCCCAGCGCCTTGGCGAGGATCGCCGACGGCACGTGTTCCAGCACGTCCTCGCGGATCTCGGTGTCCAGCTCCGACAGGATGTCGGCCAGCGCCTCGGGGTCGAGGTGGGGAACCAGTTCCTCTCGGTCGTCAGCCGACAGGAACCCCATCAGGTCGGCGATATCGGCCGGGTGCAGGGCGCCCAGAAGTTCGCGCAGCCGATCCGCGTCGCCGCGGTCGAGCGCGTCGACCACCATCGGCACGTAGTCGGGGTTTAGCGAATAATCCTCGCCAAGCGCGAGGTCTTCCAGGTCTTCCTCGATCTCAGGGCGTTCGCGCAGTTCCAGGTCGTCCATTTCGCGGCTCATGGCGGACCTCCCTGGATCTGTGTCGGTAGGTGTTTTCCTGAGGGATTCTAGGACCGGGTTTCACTGGTGCGGTCGAGAAGACTCGAACTTCCACGGGTTGCCCCACAGCGACCTCAACGCTGCGCGTCTACCAATTCCGCCACGACCGCTCGTGGTGAGCCGCGGGGGGTAGCAAACGCCGGCGGCTTTGTGAAGGGCGGCGAAATCGACCGCCGGCAAAGCTGAGCTATTGGCCGCCGGCCAGGAAGTCGTAGACGTTGGCCTCGCGGGTCACGGCGATGGAGATTTTCTCGTCGTTGATCTGGATTTCTCCGCGCGCGATCGGGTGATTGTTGGCCAGGATCCAGACCTCGTCATGGATCGCCGTGTCGAGGGGGATGACCGCGCCCCGGCCCATGCGCAATAGCTGCTGCATGGGCAGCGTCGAGCGCCCCAGCACCACCTGAATCTCGACGTTGACCGCCTTGACCTGACTCACCGATACACGCCCTTGCCCTAAGCGGGCTTTGCGCATGGCAAGCCCAGGCCCCACATTGAAAGCAACATGCTTGACCGGGCGTTAAATACCGAGGGCGCGAGGCCCCTTTTCGGGCGTGACGATGGCGCTGCGGCGGGCTGGGCGCGTTCAGCCGCGCCGGTCAGCTATCTCGAGGCCGTCGCCGCCATGGAGGCCCGGGTGGCGGCCATCGCCGAGGGTAGGGCCAGCGAGCTGATCTGGCTTCTGGAGCATCCGCCGCTCTATACCGCCGGGGTCTCGGCGCGACCCTGCGACCTGCTGGACACCGACCGCTTCCCGGTGTTCGCCAGTGGCCGCGGCGGACAGTTCACCTATCACGGGCCCGGCCAGCGCGTGGTCTATGTGATGTTGGACCTGACCCGGCGGCGCAAGGATGTGCGGGCCTTCGTGGCCGCCCTGGAGGCCTGGCTGATCGACGCTCTGGGACGCTTCAACGTCGATGGCCAGGTCCGTGAGGGCCGAGTCGGGGTCTGGGTGGAGCACCGCAGGCCGGGGGCGGCGCCGCGCGAGGACAAGATCGCCGCCATCGGCGTGAAGCTGCGCCGTTGGGTCTCGTTTCACGGCGTTTCGCTGAATGTGGCGCCCGATCTGGATCATTTCAGCGGCATTGTGCCGTGCGGCGTCACCGAGTACGGCGTCACCAGCCTGGCGGACCTTGGGGAGCCCGTATCCCTCGACGAAGCCGACGCGGCCCTGCTGGCCAGCTTCCGGAAGATGTTCGGCCCGGCGACACCCACCGACCCGCCAGCCTGACCGGGGCTTCACGGAGCCGGTGAGTCGGTGGTTTAACAGGGCATGATTGGCGATCCCGACTCCCTGCGTTCGCGCGCCCTGCCTGTGCGCACCCTGGCGACCCTTGCGGTCATCGCCACCCTGACGACAGCCTTCGCGGCGATCGCGCAGACCGCGCCGGTCAGCTATCCGCCGTCGCGCTCGATGGCCGATGTGACCGCCTGGATCCGATCCGACACGCCGCTGTCGCCATCGCAAGTGGTCGATGTCGGGGTCTCGGCGGTCACAGCGGTCACCGCGTCGACCCCGATCGGCGAACCGCGCGGATTTCTGGCCACGGTCAGCTCGGAGTCCCTGGACCCCGGTATCGAAGGCGCCCAGGGCATCGTTTCATGGTCGGTCCCGGTGCAGGTGGACTGCGAGGCGCGCAAGGTGAAGCTGGGCGCCATGACCGGCTATCCGCGCCGCGACCTGGCCAAGGATGGACGACCAGTGCGCCCCGCCGACACCGATTTCATCTCGCCGACCCCCGGCGCTCCGATCGATACGGTGGTGCGCGGCCTTTGTGACCGTGACTTTCGCCGCCCGCTGCTGCCCGGCCGGATCGTCGCCAAGGCGCCTGAGCCGGCCAAGCCAGGCCCGCGCCAGGTGATCGTGGCCTCCGCGAACCCGGCGGGGGCCGACCCGCAACCCACGAAGGCGGCAAGGACGGCGGCTCGGCCGGCGCAGGCGATTTCGGGACCCGCCCCGCAATCGGGATCAAGTCTGGTGGCCGTGCAGGTTGGCGCCTCGCCCGATCCTGCGGACGCCAAGGGCCTGCTGGCGCGCGTGCAGCGCCGGTTCCCTGAGGACCTGCGGGGGCGCGCCGGCAATGTGGCCATCGCTCAGGTGGATGGCCGAACGGTGCATCGGGCGTTGATCACGGGCTTCGCTTCGACCGGAGAGGCAATCGCCCTTTGCGAGCGATTGAAGGCTGGCGGTCAGGCCTGCTTCGTTCGCCGCTGAGGGCGCCCTTCGCGGGTTTGCCGCTGGAACAATCGCCAAGCTGAACCGTTGATGTAAGGGGCGTGCGTGTTGGAGCCAAGCGATGGCCACAGCTGATCGATCTTCCCTAAGTAACGAAGGTGACTTTCAACACGCCCTGAGCGAGGTCGCGCGGCTGCTGGACGAGCCGCACGCGCCCGAGACGGTCGAGGATCGATGGTTCGCCAAGTTGCTCGGTCAGATCGCCGAGTACCACGACGCCCTGCCGCCGGAGCACCGTGACGCGAACCTGGACCGATTGCGCGATCTGGATCGCCAGCTGCAAGCCTTCGGCAAGCGCTGGCCACGGCCCGATGGCGCGCAAGGCGAGCCTCCGTGGCAACCTCTGCTGGGCGGCGACGTCGATCCGCGCCACCACATCGGCTAGGCCCCTGTCAGACGGCCAGCGGCGGTCGCAGCGGGTTGGGGCCGTAGCGGTTGCTCCCCTGTTCGCCCGGCATGGCGCCCAGCTCCACAGCCGCCCAGATCAGGATCAGACTGAAGGCAAAATCGAAGAAGCTGTCAGGTTGCGGCCAGACGGCGACCGTCGCGACGAGGATCGGCGCCGCCAGCCACCCCGAGCGGCCACGGTCGTGCAAGCGCTTGGAAAGGACACAGACGCCGCAATAGATCAGCGCGGGATAGACGAACCAGCCGGTCAGCCAGTGCACCGCTGTCGGCACGATCGCCTCATAAAGCGCGGCGATCGCCAACAGGATCGCAGCCGCGATCAGTGACCAAGCTCGGGGGGTTCGCCCCCCGGCTGAGAAGAACAGCGCGCTCCAGTCGATCTGGCCGTTCACGGGGAGGCCAAGTCCTGTTCAGCGGCGCAAGGTGGCTCCGCGCGTCTCACGTGAACTCCACCAGCACCTCGTCGGCGGCCACGCTGTCGCCGGCGGCCGCGTTGACGGCGCTGACCACTCCGTCGCGCTCGGCGCGAATGATGTTCTGCATCTTCATCGCCTCGATCACCGCCACGGCCTCCCCGGCGCGGATCTGCTGGCCGATTGTGACGTCGAGCGTGACCACCAGTCCGGGCATGGGCGAGAGCACCATCTTCGACGTGTCGGCGGCCACCTTGGGCGGCAGCTTTTCATGCAACTCGGCGGTGCGCGGCGTCAGCACCAGGACGTGCAGCGTCGTCGCCCGGTGGCGGATCACGAAGCCCTCGGCCGCCGGTTTCACCACGGCGGTGAAGGGCCTGCCGTCGAGGCTGGCGCGGAAGCTCGGCTGGCCAGGACGCCAGCGGATATCCTCCAGGCGTAACTTGCGTCCCTCACTCTCGATGATCAGGCCGCCGCCGTTGCCGGAGACGTGGACCTCGCGCTTCTCGTGGCCGACCACGACGATCCAGTCCTGGCGCAGCTGGTCGGGCGCGGCGCGGGCCAGCAGCGCGCGGTGCATGGACAGCGCCACGGCGGCGATCAGGTCGCGTTGCTCCAGCGTTGGCGTCAGGCCCTGGAAGCCCTCGGGGAACTCGTCCTTGATGTAGTTGGTGGAAAGCTGACCCGATCGGAACCTGGGCTGATCCATCACCGCCGCCAGGAACGGGATGTTCTGGCCAAGGCCCTCGATATGGAAGTCCTCCAACGCGCGCGCCATGACGTCGATGGCCCCCTCGCGGGTCGGCGCCCAGGTCGACAGCTTGGAAATCATCGGGTCGTAGAACATCGAGATCTCATCGCCCTCGCGCACCCCGGCGTCGTTGCGCACCTTTCCACCGGCGACATCGCCCTCATGAGGCGGGTCGTAGCGCACCAGGCGGCCGATGGACGGCAGGAAGCCGCGGTAGGGGTCCTCAGCGTAGATCCGGCTCTCCATGGCCCAGCCGTCGATCTTCAGGTCTTTCTGGGCAAACGGCAGTTTCTCGCCGTAGGCGGAACGGATCATCTGTTCGACGAGGTCCAGGCCGGTGATCAGCTCGGTGACCGGGTGTTCCACCTGGAGGCGGGTGTTCATCTCCAGGAAGAAGAAGCTCTTGTCCTGCCCGGCCACGAACTCGACGGTGCCGGCTGAGTCGTACTGGACCGCCTGGGCCAGGGCCACGGCCTGGGCGCCCATGGCCGCGCGGGTCGTCTCGTCGAGCAGCGGGCTCGGCGCTTCCTCGATGACCTTCTGGTTGCGCCGCTGGATCGAGCATTCGCGTTCAAACAGGTGGACCACGTGGCCGTGTTTGTCGCCCAGCACCTGGATCTCGATGTGGCGAGGGCTCTCGATGAATTTCTCGATGAAGATCCGGTCGTCGCCGAAGCTCGACCCGGCCTCGGCCTTGACCGCCGGAAAGCCCTCCTCGACGTCCTGCGTGTTCCAGGCGACGCGGATGCCCTTGCCGCCGCCGCCGGCCGAGGCCTTGATCATCACCGGATAGCCGATGGACTCCGAGATCTTGATGGCGTGCGCCGTGTCGTCGATCTCGCCGATGTGGCCCGGCACCACCGAGACGCCGGCCTTGGTGGCGAATTTCTTGCTTTCGATCTTGTCGCCCATCGCCTCGATGGCGTGCGGGTTGGGGCCGATGAAGACGATCTTCTCCTCGGCGCAAAGCTTGGCGAAGCCGGCGTTCTCCGACAGGAAGCCGAATCCCGGATGGATCGCCTGCGCGCCGGTCTCGCGGGCCGCGGCAATGATCTTGTCGGCCACCAGATAGGACTGGGCGGCGGGGGCCGAACCAATGAACACGGTTTCATCGGCCATCTCGACGGCCATGGAATCGGCGTCAGCCTCGGAATAGACCACCACGGTGGCGATCCCCATCCGGCGACAGGTCTTGATGATGCGGACCGCGATCTCTCCGCGGTTGGCGATCAGGATCTTTGAGAACATTCCGTCGGTACTCAAGGCTTTCGAAGTGAGGGTTGCGACCTTAGATTGGTGGGCATGAGCACGCCAGCAGTCTCCCCGCCCCGCACCTCCCCATCCGGTTTCGACCTCACCGCGCCTACCCCAGAGGAACGCAAGCGCCTCGAGGCGTCGCTGACCCGCGAGGAGGCCGAGGTTCTGCTGCACCATGGCACTGAGGCGCCGTTCTGCGGCGGCCTGCTCGATCAGAAGGACGCCGGGGTCTATGGCTGCCGGCTCTGCGGCCTGCCGCTGTTCGAACACAAGACCAAGTTCGAGAGTGGCACCGGATGGCCGTCGTTCTGGGCGCCCGTCGACGAAGCGCACATCATCGCGATCAAGGATGTGTCCTACGGCATGGTCAGGATCGAGACGACCTGCGCGCGCTGCGGCAGCCACCAGGGCCACGTCTTCCCCGACGGACCGCCGCCGACCCGCCTGCGCTACTGCATCAATTCGGTGTCCTTGGAATTCACGCCCTATGGCGCGCCCCTGCCCGATCGGCTGGGCCGCGGAGAAGCCTTGGCGATGGCGCCCGCCGGCAACGGGTGATCGTCCTCGTTGGTGAGGATGCGATGCAGATTCTGGAACAGGAACGCCGTCGACCAGCCGATCAGCAACATGCCGTTCAGTGACTCCAGCCCGCCGGTGACCCGCCACCGATTGGCGAAGGTCTGGCCGCCGACACCGGCCGTCGAATAGGCGGATGTCGAATAGTAGATCGCCTGTTCCCAAGTCTGGGTGGCCGCCACGCCCTTGAACAGCACCGCATAGGCCAGCACCTCCAGGCTGTGCAGGGCGAAGAGGCTGAGCGCGAAGAGGATCGGCACAAGGATGCGGTCCAGCGCCAGCCAGGGTGTGCGCCCGTGGGTCAGGTGCAGCCGGCCCAGTTTCAAGAGGGTCATCAGGCCGGCCAGGTGGATGATCACGGTCGCCACCCACATGGCGCCGGACACGGCGAGCTCAAGGGGAAGGTCGATGGGCAGGTGATGTGAAGGCATGCGAGCGACACTACCGGGCTGTTGTGGCCCGCGCGAGGCGATGGCGGCCGCCTACGCCGAGGCAGTCAGTGACTGCGCAAGCTCGGCGACCCGTAGGGCGGGAGCGGGGTCGAAGCCGTCGGCCATACACCAGGCGGCCGAGACGCCGGCATGGGCGAGAGTCCAGCGCAACAGCCGCTCGCGGTCAAGCCGCGCCGCCTTTGCGATAACCTCGGCCTGGCGCGCCAGCCGCCCCGGACGCAGCGCCATCTCCTCATCCGGGTTGCAAATCGTGGTGGCGTATTCGTAGGCGCGCTCGCCAAGCAGCCCCTTGGGATCAATGATCAGCCACCCACGCTCGCCACCGTCCACGACGTTCTGGTGATGCAGATCGCCGTGCAGGAGGCAGACGTCGCGCGGATCATCCAGCAGTTCTTCAGCCACCGCGAGCGCGGCGCTCAGGACGCCGCCGTGGATCGCCGCGGCGGGCGCCAGGGCGCGGAACCAGCTGCGCAGCGGCATGAGGCTCGCTGGCGGCGGCGCGGCGCGAGGGGCGTGCAGCCGATCGCCGACCGCGCAGAGGATGCGCATCACCTCGTCGTCGGCCCCGTCGCGGGCCATGGCCACCAGCGAGCGTGTCCCCGGCAGACGTTCCAGCAACAGCGCCTCGTCCTCCAGCGCCAGCACGCGCGCCGCGCCGTCGCCGTCCAGCCAGGCCATGAGCGCAGCGCCTGCGCGTTCGTGATCCGAGGTGGCGAGTTTGAGGATCGCCGGCGCGCCAGCCCGCCGAACCGGGATCAACCAGTTCCCGGTGTAGGGCGTCTGAAACGGCTCGCCGTCCGGCGTAAGGCTCCAACGCTCGATCCAGCGGGAAAATATCGATAGATCTTTCATCGGTTTAGAGCGGAATGTTGTCGTGTTTCTTCCAGGGGTTGGTGAGCTGCTTTCCCTTGAGGTTCTTCAGCGCCTTGACGATCCGCCGGCGCGTGCCGTGGGGCATGATCACGTCGTCGATATAGCCGCGGGACGCCGCAACAAAGGGGTTGGCGAAGCGGGCCTGGTACTCCGCGGTGCGCGCCGCGATGGCGTCCGGGTCGCCGATTTCCGAGCGGAAGATGATCTCCACCGCCCCCTTCGCGCCCATCACCGCGATCTCGGCGGTGGGCCAGGCGTAGTTGATGTCGCCGCGCAGATGCTTGGAGCTCATCACGTCATAGGCCCCGCCATAGGCCTTGCGGGTGATCAGGGTGATCTTTGGCACCGTGGCCTCGGCGAAGGCGAAGAGCAGCTTGGCGCCATGGCGGATCAGGCCGCCCTGCTCCTGCTTGGTGCCCGGCATGAAGCCCGGCACGTCGACGAAGGTGATCAGCGGGAACTCGAAGGCGTCGCAGAAGCGCACGAAGCGGGCGGCCTTGCGGCTGGACTCGATGTCCAGGACGCCCGCCAGCACCTGCGGCTGGTTGGCGACGATGCCCACCGGCTGGCCGTCCATCCGCGCAAAGCCGCAGACGATGTTCTTGGCGAAGTCAGGGCTGATCTCGAAAAAATCGGCCTCATCCACAATTTTATTGATCAATTCCTTGATATCGTAGGGCTTGTTGGGATTGGCCGGGACCAGGGTGTCGAGGCTGGCCTCGTCGCGCGCGGGATCGTCGAAGCTTTCCCGGACCGGCGGCTTTTCGCGGTTCGAGGCCGGCAGGAAATCCACCAGCCGGCGCACCTGGGTCAGCGCCTCCAGGTCGTTCTCGAAGGCGCCGTCGGCGACGCCCGACTTCATGGCGTGGATGCGATAGCCGCCCAGGTCCTCGTGGCTGACGTCCTCGTGGGTGACGGTCTTCACCACCTCGGGGCCGGTGACGTACATATAGCTCGTGTCCTTCACCATGAAGATGAAGTCAGTGATGGCCGGCGAATAGACGTCACCCCCGGCGCACGGCCCCATGATCACGCTGATCTGCGGGATGACGCCTGAGGCCAGGGTGTTTTCCAGAAAGATGTCGGCATAGCCGGCGAGGCTCTCGACCCCCTCCTGGATGCGCGCGCCGCCGGCGTCGAACAGGCCGATGATCGGCGCGCCCATCTTCATCGCCTGGCGTTGCACCTTGAGGATCTTTTGCGCGTGCGCGCCCGAAAGAGACCCACCGAACACGGTGAAATCCTTGGAGAAGACGAAGACGACCCGCCCGTTGATCCGGCCCCAGCCGGTGATCACGCCGTCACCGGGGATCTTCTGGTCGGCCATGCCGAAGTCGGTGGCGCGGTGCTCGACGAACATGTCGAACTCCTCGAACGACCCTTCGTCCAGCAACAGGTCGACCCGCTCGCGCGCGGTCAGCTTGCCCTTGGCGTGCTGGCTGGCGATCCGCCGCTCGCCGCCGCCCAGCTTGGCGTCCTGGCGACGCTTCTCAAGCTCTTCGAGTATCTGCTTCACGCGGCCCGGCCTCCCCTGCTGCGGGGCCAGGGGTAGAGCGCGGCCGGGCGGGTGGCAAGCTCAGGCCTGAATGCCGCCGATGGCGTTGCCCAGTTGCGCGCGAGCCGTCTCCAGGCGGCGCAATGTGGCGAGCCGCTCACCCACCGCAGGCGGCGTCAGCATCCGGCCATCCGACAGGCGGTCGATCAGGCGGTCGATGTGGGCGCAGGCGGTTTGACGGTCCGCCGCCGGAGCGCCGTTCGACAGGGTCTCCTGAGCCTCGATCAGCGCCGCCATGGCGGCCGGAGCCAGGGCCACGGTGGAGGCCGAATGCCGTGGCGCGCGCGGCTGCGGGTCGCGAGGGTCTGCGGCCTCGGCGACTGGAAACGCCGCGCGCGCAATCGCGCCGGAGACCGGGGACAGGTACCCATAGAGGGCGATCGGCGCGACCATCGTCTGTGACTCCGCTCCATTGCGGCACAGCGGCCGAGGATTCGGAACAGGCGGCGCAAGTTCGGGGCCGCGATCCTAGAGTGCTGGATCTGAAGTTCGCCTTCTTGAGGGATCAGGCTCTGAGCGAACTTCAGATTCAAGAAGCACACTAGAAAACAAACACTTGCTAGTGTCCTCGTCGATCCCGAAGTTCGACCGCACCGGCCTCAGGCGCCCGCGAACTTCGGAATCGGGACACTAGCGGGCGAGACCCCGGAACCATCGCGCCAGCATGGCCGCCTCGCCGCGAAGGCGCTCGGTGCGTTCGGCGGCCTCGGCGTCGACGCCCCACTGGTCTTCCTGCCAGACCTCATCGACGCGGGAGAGGGCGAAGGCGTCCTCCCCCGCGAGCCAGCCACGCTGCAGGGCGATCACCAGCACCGCCGAGCCAAACAGCGCCGCGCCGAAGGCCAGTCCGGCCAGGCCGAAATCGTCGAGGGCGAGCGCCAGGGCCTTAACCTGATCCAGGGTCTCATCGGGCTGCGGTTGATGGACAATGCCGGCGCCGCGGACGAACCGCAGCCCTGCCTCGGTCTCCAGGCGTCCAAGAAGCGGACCCCAGTAGGCCTGTTGTCGGGCCACAAGACCGGCGGGCTCGGTGGCGAAGTAACAGACCAGATCGGAGGCGGCATAGTCGGCGATCACCTGGGCGGTGGCCTCGCGCGCCTGCGGGATGGCGTCGATCGCGGTATTGGCCAGGCGCGTGGCGTGCATCGCCGCCAGCGCGAGCGTCTCGCCCTGCCCGGCCCATTCTTCGGCGACCTGGTCGGCCAGGGCGCGGGTCGGCAGCACGACGTCGCCGGCCCTGGGCGTGCGCAGCCCGCGGCCATCGAGGCGCACGGCAAAGCCCGCGTCCGTCGCAACCACCTCCACGGCCTTGTAGAACCGTCGGGGCTTCTCCCCGGGTTCGCGGTAGCCTCGCGCCAATACGTCACCCCCGAAACGAAACGGCCAAGGTTGCGCCGCTTTCGTCTGACATGACGGCGAAGAGGGACTGGCGCAAGGAGGCACGAGAGTGGCGCTTGCCGACCAGACTATGAGGGCCGCCATCGCGGCCACGCGCTTTGGCCTGGGCGCCCGGCCGGGCGAAATCGCACTGACCCGCCGCGACCCGCAGGGCTTCCTGCGGAGCCAGATTCGGCGCGAGGGCGCCGACCTGCCGCCCGGGACGCCGGCGACCAGCGCGCAGCGGCTGAACGAATTCCGCGACTATCAGCGGGACAGGCGCGCGGCCAAGGTCGAGAAGACCGTCGACGCGCCCCCCCAGGGGGTCGCAACAATGGCGGCGCGCGACCCGGTGAATCTGGCCGGGCGCATGCTGCGCCAGGACCTGGCCGCGGACTTCTCCGGCCGGATCGCGCTCGCCGCCACCACCGACGCGGCTTTCCGCGAGCGCTGGGCCCTGTTCTGGGCCAACCACTTTACCGTGTCGGCGAGCAAGGCGATCACCGCCACGGTGGTCGGACCCTTCGAGGACGAGGCCATCCGGCCCCACGTCTTTGGCCGATTCGAGGACCTGCTGGCCGCCGCCGAGACGCACCCGGCCATGCTCACCTATCTCGACCAGGTTCAGTCGATCGGGCCCGACAGCCCAGCGGCGCTGTTTTTGAAGACGGGCGGCCCGCGCGGCGTCGGCGCCCGCCCACAGCCCGCGACCCAACGCACCGTCGGGCTCAACGAGAACCTGGCGCGTGAGATCCTGGAGCTGCACACCGTCGGCGTCAGCGCCGGCTACACCCAGGCCGACGTCACCGAGTTCGCCCGCGCGATGACCGGCCTGTCCATCGGCGGTCCGCGCGACGAGAGCTATGGCGCGCCCCTGTTCCGCGCTCAGGCCCACGAGCCTGGAGAACGGACGGTGATGGGCGTTCGTTACGCCCCGGGCGGCCGGGCCCAGGCCAGCGCCATTCTCTCCGACCTGGCCGCCAGGCCGCAGACCGCGCGCTTCATCTGCGGCAAGATCGCCCGGCATTTTGTCGCCGACGACCCGCCCCCGGCCCTGGTGGGTCGGCTGGACGCCGCCTGGACCTCGAGCCGCGGCGACCTGGCGCGCGTGGCCGAGGCCCTGATCGCGGCGCCCGAGGCCTGGGAGCCGAAAGCCGCCAAGTTCAAGACTCCCTATGAGTTCATCGTGTCCAGCTATCGGGCGGCGGACGCTTCCCCCATGGCCTTCGACCGGCTGGCTCCGATCCTCACCGGTCTGGGCCAGAAACCGTTCTCTGCGCCCTCGCCCAAGGGTTGGCCGGACGACGCACAGTCCTGGGCCGCCGCCGACGCCATCGTCAAGCGCATGCAGTTCGCCCAGGGCTTCTCCGGCGCGGCGCTGCGCGACCGCGACCCCAGGACGTTGGCCGTTGAAGCCCTCGGCGAACGCCTCTCCGCCGAAACCGCCAAGGCTATAGCCCGCGCCGAATCGCGCGCCGAGGGGTTCGCGCTGCTGCTGATGAGCCCGGAGTTCCAACGCCGATGAACGCGCTCGCACCCAACCCCCTCGTCGCCCCGTCGAGAAGGCGACTGCTCACCACCGCCGCAGGCTTCGGCCTTTCGCTCCAGCTACTCGCCGTTCCGGCCCTGGCCGCCGATGGCGACCTCAACAGGCGAAAGATGATCGTGGTGATCTGCCGGGGTGGTATGGATGGCCTGTCGGTCGCGCCGCCGGTCGGCGATCCGGACTATCCGTCCCTGCGCGGTGGCCTCGCGATCGGCGAAGTCGCCCTGCCGTTGGACGCGACCTTCGGCCTGCACCCGCAACTGTCGGCCGTCCACGCGCTCGCCCAGGCTGGCGAGGCGCGCATCGTGCCGGCCGTCGCAACACCGGATCGCGCCCGATCGCATTTCGAAGCGCAGGACGTGCTGGAGACCGGCGCGGCGGGCGTCTACACGACGACCTCGGGCTGGCTGAACCGGGCCGTGGAGACACTGTCCACCCACCGCAAGGTGGACGCCCTGTCGGTCGGACCCACCGCGCCGCTGATCCTGCGGGGCAAGGTCCAGACGGGATCGTGGTCCCCAGGCCGGGCGGTTGACACAGAGGCGCGGCTGCCGCTGCTGCTGCTTGACCTCTACCGCAACGACCTCCTGCTCGGGCCCGCGCTGGCTCGCGGGCTCGCCACCGAGACCATGGCCAAGGACGCAACGGCGGGCCTCGGCGCCGCGCCTTCGCCGGGCGCCGGCAAGGCAGGCGGTCAGCAAGGCCGCGAGGCGGCCCACGCACTGGGGTCAGCCCTGGCCGGCTTCATGCGCGAGCCGGGCGGGCCGAGCGTGGCGGCCCTGTCGCTGGACGGGTTCGACAGCCACGCCAACCAGGCCGGCCTGCTCAACGCCCGCCTGGCCTATCTGGACGCGGTGCTGGACGGCGTTCACACCGGCTTGGGTCCGGAATGGCGCAACACCGTCGTCGTGGTCGCCACCGA
Organism: Phenylobacterium sp.; assembly: GCF_031360265.1. Classification (GTDB taxonomy): domain Bacteria; phylum Pseudomonadota; class Alphaproteobacteria; order Caulobacterales; family Caulobacteraceae; genus Phenylobacterium. The sequence continues at coordinate 13,379 of NZ_JANMBF010000050.1, read as the reverse complement.
GTTCGGGCGCACCGCGCGCGCCAACGGGACGGGGGGCACCGACCACGGCACGGCGTCCACGGCGCTGATCCTGGGTGGCGGGCTGAGGCCCGGCGGCATCATCGGCGACTGGCCGACACTCAAATCCAGCGCCCTCTACGAGAACCGGGACCTGGCGCCGACGCTGGACATGCGCGGCCTGTTCAAGGGCGTTCTGGCCGGGCACATGGGCGTCGATCACATGGCTCTGGACCGTGTGGTGTTCCCCAATAGCGGCGCGACCAAGCCTGTGACTGGACTGGTCTAGCTATTTCGGGACGGCGTCGAAGGCCAGCGTCAAGCGGGCCTCGTCCGTCGTGAACGGAACGGTGCCGTGCCACAGGTAGGACGGGAACAGCACCAGCCGGCCAGGTTTCGGCTTGACGAAGTGAGCTGGCGGCAAGGGGGGATCGGTGACGAAGGGCGGCTGGCCGAAGCGAATCCAACCCTGCCGGTCGGCGCTCTCCAGGGCCGCGTCCGGCGTTTCGACATAGAAGGCCGACGAGAGCCACCCCTCCGGGTGAAAATGATCCTGGTGGAAACCGCCGGCCCTCAGGCGCACCGACCAGGCGCCCTGAATCCGGTAGTCGAAGGTATTGCGCCGCCGCAGCGGATCGGCGCCCTGGCCCAGCTTGGCCATATGCTGGCGGATCGGCGCGTCTATCGCCGCGAAGAAGGCGCGCAGGGCCGGGGCGTCAGACCCCGTCAGCAGATGCAGAGTCTGGCTGCCGTGACGCAGCGACTGGTTGGGCGGATGCTGCTGATAAAGATGAAGGTCATTCAGCGTCTTGCTGAGATCACCCAAGAACGCCTGGAGGTTCGGCCAACCGGGCGGCGTGGCCAGGTCGTAGACTCCGACCATGGCCTCATAGTCGCAAAGCTCAGCATAGAGCGGATCGCCCATCGCCCGCGCCGCCGTCGCCGCCCAGCCCCACAGCGACTGATCGTCCGGACGGTTCGCCAAGGCGGCGCGGAGCCGGGTGAGGGCCGAATCCGCCCGCCCACTCGCCAGGTCCACGATCGCGCCATACTGCGCCACGGCGCGCGAATCCGGATCGAGCGCGCGCGCCTGGGTCACATACCGGTCGGCCTGTGCAATCCGCTCCAGGTACAGCGACGACTGAGCCGCGCCCAGCAGGATCGCCAGGTCGTCAGGGAGCCGGCGGCTCGCCGTTTCCAGCAGGTCGGCGGCGCGGGACCCCTCGCCGGCCGTCTCGAACAGGGTCGCCTTAGCGAGCAGCAGCGCCGACGGGTTCCCGCCCTGATGAAAGGCCGCGTCCAGCACGGCCTGCGCCGCCGCAAGGTCACCGCCGCGCATCCACACCAGATTCGCCAGTTCCGCGGCCACCACCGGCGCGCCCTGTGACCGCATCAAGGCCTGACGAAAGGCGTCCTCCGCCCGATCCAGGTCGCCGCTTGCCTGCAAGGCCCGGGCATAGGCGCTCCACGTCTCCGGCGCGTCGAGGCCGCGCTTGAAGGCCGCCTCACAGGCTGTCAGCGCCTCGGCGGCGCGGCCAAGGTCTCCCAGAGTGGCGGCGTAGTTGTGCCAAGCGACAGCGCTGTCGGCGAACCGTTTGGTGGCCTCCAGGTTGAAGGCGACCGCCTCTTCGCGACGCCCCGCCGCCTTCAGCGCCGCGGCGTGGGTGGCCAGCGCCATGTGAGTGGGCCGCGCCTCAGCGACCAAGCCCTCGGTCAAGACCAGGGCCTCGGTGGCCCGACCCTGGGCCATCAACGCTTCGGCGCGCGCGATCATCGCCTCACTCATCCGCGGGACCTTCCAAAGGGTTCGGCCGGAGCCTCATGTTCCGTAAAGCCGAAGCGTGCAAATCCCGCGCGCATCTCAGGACTCAGGGGCGCCTCCAGCACCAACTGGCCACGGGAGGGATGGGCGATCACCAGGCGCCGGGCGTGCAGTTGCAGCTTCAAGCCGAGCGACAGGGCGTTGGAGGCTTCGTTGGCGTATTTTGGATCGCCCAGGATCGGATGGCCGATGGCCAGCATGTGCGCGCGCAGCTGATGGGTGCGCCCGGTGAGCGGGCTGAGCGCCAGCCACGCGGCGCGGTCGCCGGCTCTGGAGATCGTGACGAATTCGGTCTGGGCGGCCTCCGCCTTCGGATCTGACAGATCGGCGGGGCGCACCATCTCGCGGTCGCCGACGCCCTTCTTGGCCAGCGGCAGGTCGATCAGGCCCGCGCCAGGCTTTGGAAAGCCGACCACCAGCGCCCAGTAGGTCTTCCGCGCTTGGCGCTTGGCGAAGGCGGCGGCGAGCTTGGCGGCGGCGCCTGGAGACTTGCCCAGCACCAGCACGCCGGAGGTGTCGCGGTCGAGCCGATGCGCCAGCCGGGGTCTTTCCAGCCCCTCGCCCCAGGCCGAGAGCAGCCGATCGACGTGGTTGGTGGTCTTGGTTCCGCCCTGCACCGCCAGCCCGGAGGGCTTGTTGAGCACCAGAACCTCGTCGTCCTCGTGCAGCACCAGGGACCGGGCGAATGCGATCTCACGGGGGTCGAGCTGGTCCCGGTCGCGCGGCGGCGGGGCCTGCGGCAGCGGCGGCACGCGGATCTGGGCGCCGGCCGCCAGCCGGGTGTCGGGCCTGGCGCGGCCGCCATCGACCCGGATCTGACCGGACCGGGCGAGTTTCTGGATCTGGATATGGTTCAGGTGCGGCCACCGCCGCTTGAACCAGCGGTCAAGGCGCACCCCGTCTTCGCCGGCATCGACGAACAGGGTTCGCACCTCGTTCATGCAAACAGCCGACGCATCAGCAGGAGACCCGCGAACAGCGCCGTGACCGAGAGGATAACCGAGGCCAGACTGTAGACCGCCGCTGTCCCATAGGACCTGCGCTCGATCATCAGGGCCGTCTCCAGCGAGAAGGCCGAGAAGGTGGTGAAGCCGCCGAGGACGCCCACTCCCAGCAGTAGGCGCCATTTCTCCTGGTCCGCGCCCCCGCGCAGCGCAAGCCAGCCGATCAGCACCCCCATCAGGAAGCCGCCGATCAGGTTCGCGGCAAAGGTGCCATAGGGAAACCCGGCGCCAAACGCCCTGAGCGTCTGCACGCCCAGCAGATAGCGGCAGACCGCGCCGAACGCGCCGCCGAGGCCTACGAACAGGAGAGTCAGGGGCATGCCCCCTTATGCGACGCCGGGTCGCCGTCGCAAAGGCCGTCAGATGCGCGGGCCGAGGCTCTCGCGCACGCCGCGGGCGTCATAGACGTCGATGTCCGTCGGCTTGGGCCCCTTGCCCATCAGGATTTCCAGCGTCGCCGCCAGCGCGGGACCGCCGCCCAGGGGGATGCCCGTCCCGACGCCGACACCGCCGGCGCCGTGTCGCCCGAAGCTCATGCCGCCGACCCCGACGCTCAGGCTCGAGCCGGAATATCCGGTCTGGCGGGTGTTCCGGTCGGTGACCCGGAACCAGTCGCAACCCTCGGCCAGCGTCAGGTCGGCGGCGCGCAGCAGCGCGTAGTCCTGAACCTGGGCGGGCGGCGCGCCCGGTCCGCCCTGGAACGTCACGCGATAGCGGCCGGGCTCGATCCGAAGTTGCGAAAAGCCAACGCCGGCGCGGGCGGTGGCGGGCTGGAAGCGCGTCGGCTCCGTCGCGCAGGCGCTGAGCGAAAGCGCGGCCAGAGCTGCAAGGATCAGGCGTTTCATCGGTGGGTGTCCATAGGCATCGCCGCAGAGAACGGCGGATCGGGTGATGACGTTCCGCCCTCAGCCAAGCCCAAGCCCGGCGATCAGGCCAGCCATGTCCTGAGGAAGGGGCGCTTCGACGCGCATCTCGCCGCCCGAGGGATGCGGAAAGGCGAGCGCCGCGGCGTGCAGCATCAGCCGCGGAACGGGATGGCCACCCACCACCAGCGCCCCGCCATAGCGCGCGTCGCCGGCGATCGGGCGGCCGAGCGAGGCCAGATGGACGCGCAACTGGTGCATCCGGCCGGTCAGCGGGTCGAGTTCCAGCAGCGCCGCGCCGGGCGCCTCGCCAAGCGTGCTGTAGCGGCTGCGCGCGGCCTCGGCGTCGGGATGATCCGCGGGACAGACGCGCATATAGGCCTCGCGGCCCTGTTCGTCGCGGCGCAAAGGGGCGTCTATGATCCCCGCCCTCGGCTCCGGCGGGCCCGGCGTGACAATGGCGCGGTAGGTCTTGGCGATCTTGCGATCCATCATCGCCTTGCCGAGGAAGCCCGCCGCGGGTTTGGTCCGGGCCGTCAGGATCACGCCGGAGGTGTCGCGGTCCAGCCTGTGGATCAGCCGTGGCCTGGCCTTGCCGGGCTTGGCGAAGGCCCAGAGCAGTTCGTCCAGCGTATGGACCTGGCCACGCCCGCCCTGGCTCGACAGGCCGGACGGCTTGTTCAGCGCCACGATGTGGGGATCCTGATAGATCACCAGCCCTCGGACGAAGGCGATCTCATCCTTGGAGAGCTTGACCGGGGTGACGGGCGCGCGGTCCGGGCGCGGGGGACGCCGACTCAAGAGCGATCCTTGCGCAGCGCCGTCCAGCGATCGAGCCGCTCCTTGATCCTGGCCTCCGACCCCTCGCCCTTGGGCGCATAGAAGACCTGGGGGGCCATCTCGTCGGGGAAATAGCCCTGGCCGGAGAAACCCTCGGGCTGGTCGGGGTCGTAGGCATAGCCCTTGCCGTAGCCCAGCTCCTTCATCAGCCGGGTGGGCGCGTTGCGGATGTGCAGCGGCGGGGCGAGCGAGCCTGTGTCCCGGGCCGCCTTCATGGCCGCGCCGTAGGCCCGATAGACGGCGTTGGACTTGGGCGCCGTGGCCAGGTGGACCGTCAGCTGGGCCAGGGCGACTTCCCCTTCCGGAGAGCCGAGGAAATCGTAGGTGTCCTTGGCCGCGTTGGCCAGGATCAGCGACATCGGGTCGGCCTCGCCGATGTCCTCGGCGGCGGCGCGGATCAGCCGGCGGGCGATGAACAACGGGTCCTCACCGCCGGCCAGCATGCGCGCCAGCCAATAGAGCGCCGCGTCGGGATCGGACCCCCGGATCGATTTATGCAGGGCGGAGATGAGGTTGTAGTGCTCCTCGCGGTCCTTGTCGTAGGCGGGGCTGCGCTTCTGCAGCACCTGGCCAAGGTCCTTGATCGTCAGGGGCTTGGCCGAGCCGATGTTGAACAGGGTCTCGGCCAGGGTCAGCAGGTAGCGCCCGTCGCCGTCCGCCAGCGCCGACAGCGCGGCGCGAGCGTCCGGCTCCAGCGGCAGAACGCTTCCCTCGAACGCCTCGGCCTTAGCCAGCAGGACCTCCAGGGCCTCGTCGTCCAGCCGCTTCAGCACATAGACCTGGCAGCGCGACAGCAGCGCCCCGTTGAGCTCGAATGACGGGTTCTCGGTGGTGGCGCCCACCAGGGTGACGATCCCCTCCTCCACGAACGGCAGGAAACCGTCCTGCTGGGCGCGATTGAAGCGGTGGATCTCATCGACGAACAGCAGGGTCGACTGGCCGGCCAGGCGGCGCACCCGGGCCTGCTCGAACGCCTTCTTCAGGTCCGCGACACCGGAGAAGACCGCCGACAACTGCTGGAACTCATAGCCGGCCTCCTTGGCCAGGAGGCGCGCGATGGTGGTCTTGCCGGTGCCGGGCGGCCCCCACAGGATCATCGACGACAGGCGCCTGGCGTCGGCCATGCGTCGGACCGGACCTTGCGGACCCAGCAGATGGTCCTGGCCCACCACCTCGTCCAGCCGCTGCGGGCGCAGGCGATCGGCCAGCGGGGACGGCGCCTGAGGGGTCAGGCCGGCGGCTTCGAAGAGATCGGCCATGCGCGACGCCTTAGCATCTTACGCCCGGAAGGTCGCCGTCACCTGCTGTCCGCCCCGTTCGATGGTCACCTCCCAGACACGAGACGCCACGCTGACCGCGCCGGTGAGGTCGCGCACGCTCTGGATCGCGCGCCCGTTCACCGAGCGGATCAGGTCGCCGGGGCGCAGGCCGACTCGCTGGGCCGCGCCGCCGGAGATCTTGGAGATCAGCACGCCCCGGCCGCCGAACGGATCGAGGCCCAGTTCCTCGGCCACGGCCGGCGAGAGATTGACCACGGTCGCGCCCTCGAAGGGGTTCTGGCCGCTGACCACGCGTTCGTCCCGCGCGGGCGTCGCGGGCGGCGCCTCGGCGCGCAAGGTAAGCTGCTGGTCGCCACCGGCGCGGCGCACGCCGACCCGAAGGGTTTCGCCGGGCCGATGGGTCGCCACTGCATAGTGCAGGGCGGCCGCGTCGACCACCGCATCGCCGTCGACCGAGGTGACCACATCGCCCTGCTTCAGCCCGGCCTGCTCGGCCGCGCCGCCGGGCCAGAGGTCTGACACCAGGGCGCCGGCCGGTCGTGCGAGACCCAGGGCCTTGGCGATCTCGGGCGTGACGCTCTGCAGGCGCGCGCCGACCCAGGGGCGCACCACGGTTCGGCCTCCGCCCATCGCAGTCTCCACCACGCGACGCACCACGGGCGCCGGAATCGCGAAACCGACGCCGGAGGAGGTGCCTGATCGTGACAGGATGAAGCTGTTGATCCCGATCAGGTCGCCGCTCATATCGACAAGCGCGCCCCCGGAATTGCCAGGATTGATCGCTGCGTCGGTCTGGATGTAGGCGCCGGCGTCGCCATTGGGATCGGCGGTGCGGTTGAGCGCCGAAATGATCCCGTTGGTCACCGTCTGGCCGACGCCGAAGGGATCGCCGATAGCCAGCACCAGGTCGCCCACCTGCATCTCCGCGCGATCCGCGATAGCCAGGACCGGCAGTTTCTCGCTCGGCGGAATGTCGATCTTCAGGATGGCCAGGTCCGTCCGCGGGTCGGCCAACAGCAGCTTGGCCGGAAATTCACGCCGGTCGGCCAGCGAGACGGTGATTTCCTGGCCGCCCTCGACCACGTGGTTGTTGGTGACGATGACTCCGTCGGCGCGAACGATTACGCCGGACCCTAGCGAGCCTTCCACGCGGTCGCGCGGGGCGCCCCTGCCAAACAGCTCCCAGAAGGGATCGACTTGCTGGCGGACCAGGCGCTTGGACGAGATGTTGACCACCGCCGGGGCGGCGCGCCTCACCACCGGGGCGAAGGACTGCTTCAGGCCGATGGCGCTGGTTGGGATCACCCGGGCGGGCGTGGCCAGTTGCGCCTGTCCCTGAGCCTGGGCCCGGCTGTTGGCGGACGGCGAACAGGCGGCCAGCAGGACAAGGGCCGGGATCAGGACGCGGGTTGCGCGCATGGTCTCTCCGAGGTTGCGATCAGCCGTCCAATGCTAAGGTTTTTTCGGGCGCAATGATGGCGTTACTGCGCCGCGGCCGGCGCCGCCTTGGCCCGGGCGTGCCCGACCCGCACCGCCAGCAGGAACGCACAGCCCATCAGGCCGGCGGCGATGAAGATCGGCAGGCCCGGCGCGTGCAGCACCGCGTCCTGGCGCACCGCCCAGGCGAAGGTCAGGCCGAAGACCAGGGGCCCGGTCACCGAGGCGATTCCCTGCAGGCTCTGGTTGGCGCCCTGGAGCTGGCCCTGTTCCCGCGGACCGACGCGCCGGGTCATCAACCCTTGCAGGCCGGGCTGGAGAAAGCTCATCAGGGCGAAAACTGGCGCCGAGGCGACATAGGCCCACCCATTGGGCGCCAGGCCATAGAGAGTGAAACCGGCCATTCCGCCCAGTGTCCCGAGCAACAGAGCGCCCCGCTCGCCGATCCTGGCCACCACCGGCCCGACGAACAGGCTCTGCACGATCACACCCAGAACACCGGTCAACATCATGGTCAGCCCGACCATGTCGGACCCCCAGTGGTAGCGGTAGCCGGCATAGAGCACGAAGATCGACGGCAGGACCGTGTGCGCCAGCTGGAACAGGAAGCCTACCGTGGCCAGTCCCAGGAGTTCGCCATGCGCCCGCAGGAAGCTGAGTGAGCCGAGCGGATTGGCCCGCGCCCAGTTGAACCGGGTCACGCGGCGCTCGAGCGGCAGGGATTCCGGCAGGACGAAGAAGCCATAGAGCCAGTTGATGGCGGTCAGCCCCGCGGCCACCAGGAACGGCAGGCGCAGCGCGAAGTCGCCGAGATAGCCGTGCATGAACTCGCCGGCGAGGAAGCCGCCGAACACCGGCCCCACCAGGAAGCCGAAGCTGAAGGCCGAGCCCATCCAGCCGAACGCCTTGGCGCGATCCTTAGGCTCGGTGACGTCGGCCACATAGGCGTTGGCGGTCGAGAAGCTCGCCGCCGTCATGCCATTGATCACCCGACCGACGAACAGCCAGGCGAGGTTCGGCGCAAAGGCCATGACCAGGAAATCCACGGCCAGGCCGAACAGCGAGATCAGCAGCACCGGTCGACGGCCGATCCGATCCGAGAGCATGCCGAGGATCGGGCCGCAGAAGAGCTGCATGACTCCCCAGGTCACCGAGAACAGCACATTCCAGGTGGACGCCGTGGCGGTGTCGCCCCCCACCAGGTGCTTGATCAGGTTCGGCAGCACCGGGATCATGATGCCGAACGACACCGCGTTCATCAACGCGCAGGCGAAGACAAAGCGGAAGGCGGCCTTGCGCCGCGTGACGGTCGACGTATCGGTCATGGAAGTCTCCGAAAGGCATCCTGAAACAAAGCCGGAACCCCCGCAACATGGTTAGGACACTCGCCCGCCCATCGCGGCGAGCTGTTCGCGCCAGTATTCCGACAGCCGCAGCAGCAGCGCCGCGTCGGGGAAGCCATGCCTGGCGGCGCTCGCCGGGGGGACCCGATCGAAGCCGCGGTGCTCGATGCTGACCCGGGTCTCGTCGCCGACCGCTTCGAATCGCACCTCCACCTCCGTGTGAAGCTCGAGTGGAAAATTTGCCTGCCGCCAAGAGAACACCAGCTTTCCAGGTGGGTCCCAGGCGAGAATTCGGCCGATCTCGAAGACCTTGCCGCCTTGGCGGGTCTCGACCAGGCGACCGCCCTCGCCTCCACCTCCGTCGGAAAACTCGAACGACAGGCGCCCCGGCCGCGGAGTCGTCTGGAACAGCGGACTTGGCCGCCACCAGACACCGATCTCATCGACGAAGGCGGCGAAGGCCCGCTCAGGCGTCGCCTTCAAACGCAGGGCCACATAGACCTTCGAAGTCACTCGTCGCCCTCGACGTGGGTCTTGAAGGCGACCAGCTGTGCGCTCCACAGCCGTTCGGCGTCCTCCAGCCAGCGCAGCAGATGAACCATGGGCTCGGGTTTCAGGGCATAGATGCGCACGCGCGCATCGAAGGTCGGATGGGTGTCTTCCACCAGACCGCATTGCCGCAGCGTGCGCAGATGGCGGCTCATGGCCGGCGCGGTGAGGTGGAGCTCGCGGGCCAGGTCGCCCGCGGCGCGTGGCCCCTGGCTCAACAGATCGACCACGCGGCGCCGATGCGGGTCGGCGAGCGCCGCCAAGGTCCGGTCCACCGCGGCGTGGGCCGCGTTCACACCCACCCGGTGATCTTCAGGCCGGTGGCCTTTTCGGCCGCCTCGCGGGTCACCACCTCGACCGTCTGGGCGACGGTCCAGATATGGCCCTCGGGATCGCGGCAGCGATAGGTGCGGTCGCCGTAGAACTGGGTCTCGGGCGCCATCAGGATCTCCGCGCCGGCCGCCCTCGCCCGCTCGCGGTGGGCGTCGACGTCGGTGTCGATCTGGATGTGGACGGTCTGGGTGTTCTTGCCGCCGATCGATTTGGGGCTCTTGTGGTCGGCGCTCCACTCATTGCCGATCATCACCACGGCGTTGCCGAAGCGCATTTCGGAATGGGCCACGTTGCCCTGATCGTCCTCGATCAGCATGGAGACTTCGAAGCCAAAGGCCCGCTCCAGCCAGGTGAGCGCGGCCTTCGGGTCCAGGTAACAGACCGCCGACATCAGCGGCGCGCGCCAGTCAGCCATGACCGGCCTCCTTCAACGACGTTGCGATCTTCAGGCCGCTGTCGCGTTCCATCTTCTCGCCGGAAACCACGCGAACCTCCTGGCTGAAGTTCCAGACGTGGCCCTCGGGATCCGTGGCCCGGTAGGTGCGCGCGCCATAGAACTGGTCCTCAGGCTCGGCGGTGATCCTTGCGCCCGCGACGCGCGCCCGATCGCAATGGGCGTCGAGACCCGCCTTCAACGCGATCCGCACAAACTGTGTCCCGTCGCCGCCAAGACTTGCTGGGCTCTTCATGTGGGCTCCGCCCAGCATTTCGCCGCCCCACTCGCCGCCGATCCCCACCGGGGAGCCGAGAAAGCTCATCTCCGCGTGAGCGACCTTGCCTTCGGCGTCGGTGACCAAGGTCGTGGTCTCGAATCCAAAGGCCCGCTCCAGCCACCGCATCGCGGCGACGGGATCCTGGTAGAAGACATTGGGGACGATCGCGGGCCGCTCGGCCATGGCGGACATTCCTTGTTGTTGTCCACAATATTTAATCCATATCGAAACTAATGCGTCAAGCGCGCCTACGCGGCCGCTGTTTGGCGGAGATCGACTTGACGACGCTGCGCGACGGCGCGGCGGGATTGATCGGCGCGGCGCGAGCCAGGGCTTGGGCCATCAGAACCTGCACCGCCGGGTCGTCCAGCACGGCGAGTGTCGGCAGCTTCAGGCTCCGCACCTGGGCGCCCGCCCCGTCCAACCGCCCCTCCGGATCGTCGAGCTCAGCGCCGCGGAAGAAGAACAGCCGCAGCCAGCCGGGGAAACAGGCGATGGAAAAGACCACATCCGCCAGCTTCTCCGAAGCGCCGTAGCCGATCGCCAGCGCGTTGTAGTTGTCATAGACGAGCTCCACAGCGCCGGGGAGGCGCCGACGCATCTCCGCCCGCGCAGCGCGGATCTCCGCGGCGATCGGATCCGAGAACTTGGCGATGAAGCCCTCGATCTGAAGCTCGGCGTCCATGGCGTCAGGGCGCCAGGGCCGCGGCCAGGTCGGCGAGGTTGCCGTCATTGGGCCGCGCCCTCACCCCGATCAGCCTGGCCAGCAGCGGATAGACGTCGACGTTGTCGAAGGCCTTTAGCACCACGCCCCTTCGGAACGCCGGGCCGTGGGCCACGAACAGCGCGTCCATCAGCGGGTCATAGGGGTCGAAGCCGTGGGAGCCCTTGTTGACCCCGCGGCCTTTCGCGCCGATCACCCAGCCGGTTTCGGCCAGACAGACGAACGGCGGCACGCGGGGGTTGTGGCCGTAGTGGAAGCGGGCCGGCACATCGCCCTTTCGCCAGCAGGTCATGTGGGGGTGCGGCGCGAGCAACGCCTTGGCCACCTCGCCCTCATGGCCAGGCATGGCGCTGAAGCCCGCGACCGGCCCCAGGCTGACGGCATGGACGTCGGCAGTGGGCAGCAGGTCCTCCAGCAAGGCCACCTGGTCGCCTGAGGTCGGCGCCATGCCGTGGTCGGCGACGATCACCAGGTTGGCGGTCGCGAACAGGCCCCTGGCCTTCAGGCCCGCCACCAGGCGGCCCACCGACCCGTCGGTGCGGGTGAGCGCGGCGTTGACCTCGGCGGAGTCCGGGCCGGCGGAGTGGCCCCAGGTATCGACTTCGTCGAAGTAGAGCGTGACGAACCGCGGGCGCTCGGCCGCCGGCCGGTCCAGCCAGGCCAGCACCTGGTCAACCCGTTGATCGGCGGAAAACTTCTTGTCGTACATCTTCCAGTCGCGCGGCTGGATCCCACGGATCGGCAGGTCCGAGCCCGGCCAGAACATGGTGGCGGTCCGGATGCCCGCCCGCTCGGCGGTCACCCAAAGCGGCTCGGCCTCGTCCCACCAGAAGGGGTCGTGCGAGACATCGACCTTGCCCATGGAGAAGCTGACGCCGGGCTTTCGCGGGTCTTCCATGGTGTTGTCGACGATGCCGCTGCGGTCGGGCCGCAGGCCGGTCACCAGGGTGTAGTGGTTGGGGAAGGTCAGGCTCGGAAACGACGGGTGCATGGCCACCGCCCGCACCCCATCGGCGGCCAGAGCCGAGATGTTGGGCGTCACCCCGCGTTGCAGGTAGTCCGACCGGAACCCATCGATCGAAATCAGGAGGGTGAGCGGCGGCGGCCCGGGCCTCAGGGGCGCCTGCGTGGCGCAGGCCGCCAAGGCCAGGACGATCAGCAGAACCCAGGGATGGCGGCGGATGCTCATGGCGGCAGACTACGCCGGCGCGCGGAGGTTCGTCATCCTCACAGACGAAAGCCCCGGAACCTGGGGCTCCGGGGCTTTCAAATTCTCGGTCGGACAGAAACCTGCCTAGTCGGCGAAGCTTTCCTGGACCGGACCGGAGTCCTTGCCCTTTTCGGCCGGATCGCGATCGACGAACTCGATGACCGCCATGGCCGCGTTGTCGCCGTGACGGAAGCCGGCCTTCAGAACGCGGATGTAGCCGCCGCTGCGCTCGGCGTAGCGGGGACCCAGCACGCCGAACAGCTTGCCCACCTGCTCGACGTCGCGCACCTGGCTGATCGCCTGGCGGCGCGCGTGCAGATCGCCGCGCTTGCCGAGCGTCACCAGTTTCTCGACGAAGGGCCGCAACTCCTTGGCCTTCGGCAGGGTGGTGACGATCTGCTCGTGCTTGATCAGGCTGGCGGCCATGTTGGCGAACATGGCGGTGCGATGCGCCGAGGTCCGACCCAGTTTGCGGCGCGCGATACCGTGGCGCATGGAAATCTCTCCTTCGAGGATCGGGGCGTCTCGCGACGCGCCGAAACAATTACATCTGGTCTTCGAACTTCTTGGCCAGCTCTTCGATGTTTTCCGGCGGCCAGTTGGGCACGTCCATGCCCAGATGAAGCGCCATTCCAGCCAACACTTCCTTGATTTCGTTCAAGGACTTGCGGCCGAAATTCGGGGTCCGAAGCATCTCGGCCTCGGTCTTCTGGATCAGGTCGCCGATGTAGACGATGTTGTCGTTCTTCAGGCAGTTGGCCGAGCGGACCGAGAGCTCGAGCTCGTCGACCTTCTTCAGCAGCGCCGGGTTGAACGGCAGTTCCGGCTTGGCCTCGCCCTCGACCTTCTTCTTCGGCTCTTCGAAGGTGATGAAGATCTGCAACTGGTCCTGCAGGATGCGGGCGGCATAGGCCACGGCGTCGACGGGGGTCACCGCGCCGTTGGTCTCGACCTCAAGCACCAGTTTGTCATAGTCGAGGCTCTGGCCCTGGCGGGTGGGCTCGACACGATAGGCGACGCGCTTGACCGGGGAATAGAGGGCGTCGACGGCGATCAGGCCGATTGGGGCGTCCTCGGGGCGGTTCATCTCGGCCGGGACATAGCCCTTGCCGGTCTGGACCGTGAACTCCATGCGCACGGTGGCGCCGTCGTCCAGGGTGCAGAGCACATGGTCGCCGTTGAGGATCTCGATGTCCGCCGGGGCGTCGATCTGGCTGGCGGTCACGGCGCCGGGGCCGGTGGCCCGCAGCGTCATGCGCTTGGG
>NZ_JANMBF010000013.1:0-4911 GCF_031360265.1 Phenylobacterium sp. | reverse complement strand
CACCCACGGCGGGACCGCACCCGACACCCACCACCCCACCCCGGGCGTGGCCCCCGCCGCGGGGCGGGGGGTCTCCCCGCGCCGGTTCGGGGGGCGGGCCCGCCCCCCCCCCCCCGACGCGCGGATGGGCCACCACGCGCTAATCCTCTCAGACCGCGCCGAAGTCGACGCCAAGCCGGAGCTGGAGATCTACGCCGACGACGTCGCCTGCGCGCACGGCAATACGGTAGGGGCGCTCGACGAGGACGCCCTGTTCTACGCCCGTCAGCGCGGCATGCCGGAAGCCGGGGCCCGGGCCCTGCTGACCGAGGCCTTCATCGGCCAGGTCATCGATCGCATCGAACACGAGGGCGCCAGCGACGTGGTCCGCGCCTGGGCGGCGGAAAGGCTGAGGGGCTGAGCATGGCCTTCGACGCCGAGGCGATCCGCGCCGAATTCCCCATCCTGGCGCGCCAGGTGAACGGCAGGCCGCTGGTCTATCTGGACTCGGCGGCGTCCGCCCAGAAGCCGCGCGCGGTGATCGACGCCATGGTCCACGCCATGGAGCACAGCTACGCCAACGTCCACCGCGGCCTGCACACGCTCGCCAACGAGACCACCGACGCCTACGAGGGCGCCCGTGGGTCGGTGGCCCGCTTCATCGGCGCCGAGCCCTCCGAGATCGTCTTCACCAAGGGCGCGACCGAGGCGATCAACCTGGTCGCCGCGGGCCTGGGCGCGTCCCTGAAGGCCGGCGACGAGGTCCTGCTGTCGGAGATGGAGCACCACGCCAACATCGTCCCCTGGCATTTCCTGCGCGAGCGCCTCGGCGTGGTCCTGAAATTCACGCCGGTCACCGACGATGGCCGCCTCGATGTCGAGGCGTTCAAGGGCCTGCTCAGCGACCGCACCCGGGTGGTGTCGCTGACCCACATGTCCAACGTCCTGGGGACGGTGAATCCGACAGTCGAATTGACCCGCCTGGCCCATGACGCCGGCGCCATCGTGCTCTTCGACGGATGCCAGGCGGTCGTCCACGAACCTGTCGACGTCAAGGCGCTGGGTGTGGATTTTTATGTGTTTTCGGGACACAAACTCTACGGTCCCACCGCCATCGGCGTGCTCTACGGCAAGGCCGAGCGCCTGGCCGCCCTGCCGCCCTACCAGGGCGGCGGCGAAATGATCAGCACGGTCGGATTCGACGCCATCACCTATGCCGACCCGCCGCACCGCTTCGAGGCTGGAACCCCGCCGATCCTGGAGGCCATCGGCCTTGGCGCGGCCATCGACTGGATCTCGGGTCTGGACCGCGCCGCCGTCGCCGAGCACGAGCACGGCCTCTACGCCCACGTCCGCGAGCGGCTCGCCGGCGCCAACTGGCTGCGGGTGCTGGGCGAGGCGCCGGGCAAGGGCGCGATCCTCAGTTTCACCGTCGATGGCGCGCACGCCCACGACGTGGCCCAGATCCTCGACAGATACGGCGTCGCGGTGCGCGCCGGGACCCATTGCGCCGAGCCGCTGATGAAGCGTTTCGGCGTGACATCGAGCGCGCGGGCGTCCTTCGCCCTATATAACACGCTGGGCGAAGCCGACGCCTTCGTCGACGCTCTCACCAAGACCCAGGCCTTTTTCGCTTAGCAGGGCTTTTTCGCTTAAGATGACCCCGATGGATGACGCCGCCCCCGTAGACGCTCAGTTGACGACCCCGCTGTCGCAGGGGGAGCTCGACGTCCTGACCGACAAGCTGATCGAGAAATTGAAGACGGTGTTCGACCCGGAGATCCCGGTGGATATCTACGAGCTCGGGCTGATCTACAAAGTCGACGTGTCCGACGACAAGGACGTTGTCATCGACATGACGCTGACGGCGCCGGGTTGCCCCGTCGCCGGCGAAATGCCGGGCTGGGTCGAGGACGCGGTCCGCGAACTGCCGGAGGTCAAGTCCTGTAAGGTTGAGCTGGTGTTCGAGCCGCCCTGGGACCCCACCCGGATGTCCGACGAAGCCAAGCTGCAGCTGAACATGTTCTGATGAACGACATCCCCCTCACATCCACGCCCCGGGCCCGCCGCGAACGCCCCAAGGTGGTGACCCTCAGTGACCGCGCCGCTGAGCGGGTGCGCGAGATCATGGCCAAGCCCCGGGAAAATGGGGCCGAGAAACCCTACGCCGGCCTACGTGTGGGCGTGAAGAACGGCGGCTGCGCCGGCCAGGAGTATGTCCTGGAATATGCCGAGACCGCCGGCCCGCTGGATGAGGTGGTTGAAGACAAGGGCGTCACCATCCTGATCGACCCCAAGGCGGTGCTGTTCCTGATCGGAACCGAGGTGGACTACGATGTCACCCGGCTGTCGGCCAAGTTCGTGTTCCGCAATCCGAATGAAACCGACGCCTGCGGTTGCGGCGAAAGCGTCACCATCGCGCCGGCGACGCCGGAGTAGTCGCCCCATCGGCAATACGGCGCTATGATCACGGTTCGCCCTGGGACAACACCATGACCGAAGATCAGGAATTGCGCCGAGAGGCTGAACGCCGCGCCGACGCCAAGCTGGGGTTCCGAGCCCACCTGATGGCCTATGCGGTGGTCAATGGCGGCCTGGTGCTAATCAACCTGGTGACCTCGCCCGGCTATTTCTGGGCGATCTGGCCGATGTTCGGCTGGGGCCTGGGCGTGGTGGCCCATGGGATCGGCGTCTATCACTACATTGGCGGGCTGCGTGAACGCGCCATCGAGACCGAGATCCAGCGCCTGCGGGCAAGACTCTAGCCTTCACGGCCGCCGCGCAAGGTCTCAAGGCCCAGGGCCGCGACGGCGACGATCAGCGGCAGTATATAGTAGACAAGCCGGTAGCCTAGGAACGCGGCCGCCAGCGCCGCGGCGTCGATCCCCGGCAACAGCGCGGCCATCGCGCTCTCGAACACCCCCGCGCCACCCGGAACCGAAGAGACCAACCCGGCGATACAAGCCACCGCATAGGCGCCGACAAAGGTCAGATAGGGCGGTCCGCCTGTGGGCAGCAGGATCCATAGGATCGCTGCGGCCACAGCGTTGTCGATCAACCCCAGCACCAGTTGCGCGACCGCGTCCGCGAAACTCGGCAGGGCCATGCTTCGTCCGAAAACCGAGATCGGCTTGCGGCGAAGCGCGCAAAGGCCGACGTAGCCTAAGACGCCGGCCATCAGGGTTGCGCCCAGGACACGCGCGACGGTGGGCGGAATGGCCGTGCGGGCCAGGTCGGCAGGGGAAGCCAGCAGCAGACCCGCGCCGGACAGGGCGCCCAGGCCCACGCCGAACGCGACCCCGGCGAACAGCGTGGTTCCCGCCACCTGGGTCAGGCTGACGCCGTACCGATCATAGAATCTGGCGCGGATCGCACCTGCTATCAGCAGGTTGGCGCCCACGGCGTGGGCGATGGCGTTGGCCAGAAATGAGCCCACCTGGGTCGCGGCGAGCGGCGGTCGGGCGCCGGTCCAGCGCAGGCCGACCCATTCGATGGCGCCCATCAGCAGAAAGCTCAGGGCCGATAGAGACAACGCTATGATGATCGCGCGCGGTCCCCATCCCGCCATAGCTTCGCGGACGGCGGTCAGGCTAAGCGTGTGGAATTCCCGCCATAACACCCACGCCGCGGCGACCAGCAGCAGAGGTGGCACGGTCCGCAGGGCCAGACGCAGGGCTCGCGTCAGGCGTGGGCGGGCAGGGTTCGCGTCGGATTCGGACAAGATGATCCGCGGTCTCCAGGGCGGCGGTTTCCAGGACGGCAGTCTCCAGTGAGTCGGCGACTGCGCCTCCCGGGGATGGGCTGAGCCGGTGTCTCTCCAGGTCTGGCAACCCAATCTGGCGCCCACGAGTTTAGCAGGGCCATCCTTTGAAAGGAGCCATCGCATGTCCCGCAAACAGACCGAACAGGAGGCCCGCCGCGCGTTCAGCCACGGTTCCGGCGGCGCCAACGCCGATATGGCCGTGGAGGCCGCTCCTGTTCACGAAGACCGCCATATCGAAATTCCGCACGCCCGCGCGGTCGAACCTCTCGAAGCCGGCAAGAAGCACGACCACATGGCTGCCCGAGAGAAATCCGCCGGGGATCGCCAGGAAGCGTTGCTGGACGAGGCGATCGAGGAGACCTTCCCCAGCAGCGATCCGATCAGCCCTAAACACATCACCTGAGCCTTCAGGCGTCGGCGCGCAGCGCCTCGTAGGCCTCCTGCGCGGCCAGCCATTCCGCCTCGGCCGCCTCGACAGTTGCCGCGGCGGCGTTGCGTTTTCGACCAAGGTCGGCCGCCTTGCCGGGGTCCTTGGCGAAGATCCCGGGGTCTCCCAGCGCCTTGTCGATCTCTGCCAGGGTCGTCGTGGCGCGCGCCAGCGCGGCCTCTGCGGCCTCTGCCCGACGTCGCGCCGTGCCGGTGGGAACCTTGGGCCGCGCGGCGGCAGGCGCGGAGGGGGAGGGCGCGGCGGGGGCGTCAGCCACCTGCGTTGGAGCCCGTGCCGCGACCCTTGCGCGATCCAGGACGAAGCGGGCGTAGTCTTCCATGTCGCCGTCGAAGGGCTCGATGCCGCCGTCCGCGGCCAGCCAGAGGCGGTCGGCCACCAACTCCATCAGCGAGCGGTCGTGGGTGATCAGGATCACCGCGCCCTCGTAGTCGTTCAGCGCGTCGAGCAGGGCGCGGCGGCTGTCGATGTCCAGGTGGTTGGTCGGCTCATCAAGGATCAGCAGGTGTGGCGCCTCCATCGCCACCATGTTCAGCAAGAGCCGCGCGCGCTCTCCGCCAGAGAGGTTGGCGACCGTGGTCTCGACCTTTTCGTAGCTGATCCCGAACTGCGCCAGGCGCGACCGGCGTTGGGATTCAGACGCCTGGGGCAGGGCGCGGCGGATGATTTCCAGCGGCGTATCGGATGGATCCATCGCCTCGATCTGATGTTGGTGGAACCAGCC